>CAZTED010000058.1:0-7741 GCA_964612175.1 uncultured Sphingomonadaceae bacterium | reverse complement strand
CACGAAGTGATCGCGCCGGTCACCCAGCACGGGCACACGGGAGACCAGCTTCCAGCCCAGCAGTTCCTTGATGGAATTGGACACATTGCTGCGGGCCAGGCCAAGCTTCTCGGAAATATCCTCGGCCGTCAGCGGACGTTCGGAAAGCAACAGCAGCGCCTGGATCTGCGCCACGGAGCGGTTGACCCCCCACTGCCCGCCAAGATCACCCCAGCGCAGCACGAAGGCCTCGACGGCGGGGGGCAGTTTATCCGACTCGTTCGTTATTTCTGTCATAACAGAAATATCTGTCATTGAGGGTTGGATGTCAAGGGCCTCGTGTCCCTGCGCGGGCGAGGCCTGAAGCAGCGGAGATCAAGGGCCTGCTGGTCCCTGCCTGCACAGGGACCCATAATCGGGCTTCACCCCGCCCGGTAATCCGCCACGATAGCGCCGGCTGCTGCCAGCTCTTCCTCGTGGGTCACTTCGCGCCAGGGTTCCAGAAGCGCCTCTGCTTCCCATTGCTGCATCGCCGGGTGGGCGATCACGTGGTCGACCCAGGCCTGGCCGCGACCGACATCGAGGCCATAGGTGCGCACCCGCCAGGCCACCGGGGCATAGAAGGCGTCCGCGGCCGTAAAGTCAGGCCCGGCCAGCCACGGGCCGCCAAAACGGTCGAGGCCCTCCTCGAACAGCTCGCGCACACGCGCCACATCGCGGGCCAGCGCGGCATCGTGCGGGCCTTTGCGCACCCGCACACCCACGTTCATCGTGCACTGGTTGCGAAGCGCGGCAAAGCCGCCGTGCATCTCTGTAACGGCGCACATGGCAAAGGCGCGCGCGGCTTCATCCTGAGGCCAGACACCCGCGTGCCGGTCAGCCAGGTAGAGCGTGATGCCCAGCGAATCCCACACGGTGCGCGTGCCATCCAGCAGCACCGGCACCTGCCCGGTGGGCGAGAAGGCGCGGAAATCGTCATAGTTGGAAGGCTTGGCGAACAGTTCGATCCGGTCGGCAAAGGCAATGCCCAGCGCCTTCATCAGCAGCCATGGGCGCAGGGACCAGCTCGAATAGTTCCTGTTCGCCGTGATCAGGGTATAGGACACGGCCTCAGCCGACATAGTGCGCGCTGGTACGTGCCGCCACTTCCTGTGCGGTAACGCCCGGTGCCAGTTCGATCAGCCGGAACGGGCTGGCATGGTCGGGGCGCTGGAACACGGCGAGGTCGGTGATGATCATGTCGACCACGTTGCGCCCCGTCAGCGGCAGGGTGCACTGGGGGATGAACTTGGGGCTGCCGTCCTTGGCCACGTGCTCCATCACCACGATGATCTTCTTGACCCCGGCGACCAGGTCCATCGCCCCGCCCATGCCCTTGACCATCTTGCCCGGGATCATCCAGTTGGCGATGTCGCCATCCTGGCTCACCTCCATCGCGCCCAGCACGGTCAGGTCGATATGGCCGCCGCGGATCATGGCAAAGCTCGCCGCGCTGTCGAAATAGGCGGAGTGCGGCAGCTCGCTGATGGTCTGCTTGCCGGCATTGATGAGATCGGCGTCGACCTCGTCCGGATAGGGGAAGGGGCCGATGCCGAGCATCCCGTTCTCGCTCTGCAGCGTCACCTCCATGTGCGCGGGCACGTGGTTGGCTACGAGCGTGGGGATGCCGATGCCGAGGTTGACGTAGAAGCCGTCCTGCAATTCCTTTGCGGCGCGGGCTGCCATCTGGTCGCGGCTCCAGCCTTTGGTGAGGCCGTCATGGGTGGTCATCTGGGCATTTCCTGTTGCGTCTGGGCCAGTTGAAGCGGCGGCGGGGCAAGGAACCAGCCGTTGCCGATGTGCCGTTCCAGCGGCGCGGCAACGCCGAGGTCGAGCACATAGTCATATAGCTCGTCGAAATCACCGAGCTGGTCGCCCATGATCGCGAGCAGGCAATCGGTCTCGCCCAGCGCCTGGCGGCGGACCTGCTTGCTCTCGCCGGCGAAGCGGCTGACGATCAGCTGGTCGTTGCCAGCCGGGTCAAGCCCGGAGGCTGCAAGCCGTTCGCGCAGGGCGCTTGCCTGGCCCGGGCCGTGAGCGGTGATCCAGTAGATCGTTATGCCGCGCTGGCGGAAGTTCCCAAGGATCGCGGCAAGTTCCGGGCTGGCTTGCGGCTGGCCCACCATGGGGACCAGCGCTCCTGCCGGGTCGAGGTCGAGCAGCACGGCGGATGGAAGCCCGCGGCAGCTTCGCAGCGCCGGGTCGAGGCTGGGTGGATCGGCCAGCAGCATGGATTCGCGCGCGCCGCTCTGGCCAAGCCGGGCGATCACGAAAGTCTGGAAATCGCTATAGGGCGAGCCGCCCGGCAGGGGTTCCGGCTCATCCTCCGGCAGCGCCTCGAACTGCGAGGCGGCCTGCGGCGATCCTGGCTCGAACAGGGGCGGAAGCGGGGCATCGGCCGGAAGGGGCCGGGCGGGCGACGCAGAAGCCAGCTCCTCCATTTCCGGCGCGGTCAGCACCGGGCCAACAAACTGCTCGTCGGGCCAGGCGAGGTCCTCTGGCGGGACCTGTTCGGCGATCGGACGTGCCGGGGCTTCCGGCTGCGACGCGGGCGGCGGAGATGCGGGCGGGGCAACGGCCTGCGCCACTGGCTCCGCGGCAAGCTCCCCGGCAGCCTCCGCCGCAGTTGCCGGCGCGGGCGCCGTCGGTGTTGGCATTGTTGCTGCCGCTGCCCTTTGCGACGGCGGGATATAGGGCCCGTCGATCACCGCCAGCGGGTTGTTGGCGCAGGCCTGCAGCGCGCTTGCCGCCAGCAGCGCGGCGGCCAGGCGCAGGCTGGTTCTTGCCCGCAGCAGCATCACGCCTGTTCCCGCTCCCGCACGGTCCGGAACTCGATCTTCTTGTCGTAGGGTGCGCCCACGATCATCCGCTGCACGTAGACGCCGGGCAGGTGAATGCAGTCAGGGTCGAGGCTGCCGGCGGGGACCACTTCCTCCACTTCGACCACGCAGACCTTGCCACAGGTGGCAGCGGGCAGGTTGAAGTTGCGGGCGGTCTTGCGGAACATGAGGTTGCCGGTCTCGTCCGCCTTCCATGCCTTGACGATGGCAAGGTCGGCAAAGATCCCGCGTTCCAGGATGTATTCCTCGGGCCCGTTCGGGCCGTCGAACACCTTGGCTTCCTTGCCCTCGGCCACCTGGGTGCCGACGCCGGTCTTGGTGTAGAACCCCGGGATCCCCGCGCCGCCGGCACGCATGCGTTCTGCCAGTGTCCCCTGGGGGCAGAACTCCACCTCCAGCTCGCCGGAGAGGAACTGCCGCTCGAACTCCTTGTTCTCGCCCACGTAGCTGCTGATCATCTTCCTGACCTGCCGCGTGCGCAGCAGCATGCCGATGCCCTCGCCATCGACCCCGGCATTGTTGCTGGCAAAGGTCAGGTCCTTCACCCCGCTGTCGCGGATCGCGGTCAGCAGCCGTTCGGGTATGCCGCACAGGCCAAAGCCGCCGCTGGCCACCAGCATGCCGTCGCGCAGCAGGCCGTCGAGCGCGCTGGCGGCATCGGGATAGAGCTTCTTCATGGGCGCAGTCAGTCTCCGGCTCTTCTGTCCGGGGCGAGGAATAGGGGCTTGGTCACCGCTTGTCACCCCATTGCGCTTATGCCGCATTGCACAATTGTTTCGATGGAGAGCTATCGAATCCGTCCATTCGTGGTCGTTCGGGGCCCACGGGATCACTAAATATATAATAGATTCAATTATCTAGCAAGTGTTGCAGAAAATCGAACAGTAGTTGCGCTTTTCGCACTTGCGAGATGGAGTGCCCCGCCGCATAAAGATCGGGCCTTTCAGGCATCCTCTCCCAAAACTTTTCAAGGCCCGGTTGGCAACAACCGGGCCTCTCTTTTTGCCCGCTTTCCTGGCGGGCACCTGGCGCAATGCCCGTTTGCAATCCGGCCGCCTGCTTCCTAGCTTCCTGCAAGAGAACACAGCGCAGGACAGGACAGACCCTACATGGCAGATGCAGGCATGGCCGAGCTCGAAGCGGGCACCATCAGGCTGCAGGTTGCCGCCGCCCGGCAGGAGGAATCGGGCCGCGGCGTGGCGCGCCTGCCGCGCTCGGCCTTCCAGGCGCTCGGCATAACCGAGGGCGACCCGGTGGAGATCACCGGCAAGCGTGCGTCCGCCGCCATTGCGATGGCCGCCTATGCCGAAGACGAGGAACTGCAGGTGATCCGGCTGGACGGGCTGCAGCGCGGCAATGCCGGCACCTCCTCGGGCGAGCATGTGCTGGTCCGCCGCGCAAGGCCCAAGCCTGCTACCCGTGTCGTCTTTGCCCCGGCCCGGCCGGAAATGCGCCTGCAGGGCCCCACGGAGGCATTGAAGCGGGTGTTCTTCAAGCATCCGCTCAGTGCGGGCGACCTTGTTGCCACCCATGGACAGCAGCCGGTGCAGAACGTGCCCCCCGAAGTGCGCCGCCTGTTCAATGCGCCGGCCTATGCCCTCACCGAGATCCGCCTGCAGGTGGTCTCCACCGTGCCCAAGGGCATCGTCCAGATCGGCGAGGACACGGTGGTGGAACTGCGTGCCGAGTTCGAGGAACCGCACAGCGGCCGCGGCACGGTGAACTACGACGATGTCGGCGGCATGGACGAAACCATCCGCCAGCTGCGCGAGATGGTCGAACTGCCGCTGCGCTATCCCGAGTTGTTCACCAGGCTGGGCGTCGATCCGCCCAAGGGCGTGCTTCTGCACGGCCCGCCCGGCACCGGCAAGACCCGCCTGGCCCAGGCCGTGGCGAACGAAAGCGATGCCGAGTTCTTCACCATCAACGGCCCGGAGATCATGGGCAGCGCCTATGGCGAGAGCGAGAAGCGCCTGCGCGAGGTGTTCGAGCAGGCCGAACGCGCATCGCCCGCCATCGTCTTCATCGACGAGATCGATTCGATTGCGCCCAAGCGGCAGAACGTGTCCGGCGAGGCGGAGAAGCGTCTGGTCGCGCAATTGCTGACCCTGATGGATGGCCTTTCCAGGTCCAACATCGTGGTCATTGCCGCCACCAACCGGCCCGATGCCATCGACGAGGCGCTGCGCCGGCCCGGCCGCTTCGACCGCGAAATCGTGGTCGGCGTGCCAGACGAGAGCGGGCGGCGCGAGATCCTGGCGATCCATACCCGCGGCATGCCGCTGGGCAAGGACGTGGACCTGGCCGAACTGTCGCGCAGTACGCACGGCTTCGTCGGCGCGGACCTGGCGGCGCTGGCCCGCGAGGCGGCGATCGAGGCGGTGCGCAGGATCATGCCGAAGATCGATTTCGACGCGCGCGAAATCCCGCCGCAGGTGCTGGAAGAACTGTGCGTGGAAAAGGACGATTTCCGCGAGGCGCTGAAGCGTGTGCAGCCGAGCGCCATGCGCGAGGTCATGGTGCAGACGCCGACCATCGGTTGGGACGATATCGGCGGCGTGGACGAGGCCGAGGAGCGGCTGCGCGAGGGCGTGGAACTGCCGCTGAAGAACCCGCAGGCCTTCGAGCGGCTGGGCATCCGCCCGGCCAAGGGCTTCCTGCTCTATGGACCTCCGGGCACCGGCAAGACCCTGCTGGCAAAAGCCGTGGCCAAGGAGGCAGAGGCCAACTTCATCTCGATGAAGAGCTCGGACCTGCTGTCAAAGTGGTACGGCGAGAGCGAGCAGCAGATTGCCCGCATGTTCGCCCGGGCCCGCGCCGTGGCCCCTTGCGTGATCTTCATCGACGAGATCGATTCGCTGGTCCCCGCGCGCGGCAGCGGCAGTGGCGGCGAACCGCAGGTGACCGCGCGCGTGGTCAACACGATCCTCGCCGAGATGGACGGGATGGAGGAGCTGAACTCGATCGTGGTGATCGGCGCTACCAACCGCCCCACGCTGGTCGATCCTGCGCTGCTGCGGCCGGGCCGCTTCGACGAACTGGTCTATGTCGGCCCGCCCGACCAGAAGGGCCGCGCCCACATCCTCAAGATCCACACCCGGAACATGCCGCTGGCGCAAGACGTGGACCTTGAGCACATCGCCGCCGGGACCACCCGCTATACCGGCGCGGACCTCGAAGACGTGGTCCGCCGGGCCGGCCTCAATGCCATCCGCCGCGCCGCGACCAGTGGCGGGGGCGAGGCGCAGAATGTCTCGGCGATCGATTTCACCGAAGCGCTGGCCGACAGCCGCCCGACCGTGACCGAGCAGATGGAAGCCGAATACGCTGCGATGAAGGGCGAACTGAAGCGCAAGGCGCTGGAGGTGAAGCCGATCGGCTTCCTGTGGGAAGGCATGGTGGAATCAACCCGCGATTCCAAGCACTGAGGGCAAGGGGCGGGCCGCCGCAGCGCGGGCTTGCTAGGCCTTCGCCGGACCTGAGGTTGCCGCCTCCACCGGTAGGCCGCGCCGCATCAGTGTGCCGGGCATTTCCTCGCGCAGCCAGGCCAGCATGTGTTCGCGCACCGCGCAGCGCAGGTCGAACAGCTGGCCGATGGTCGAGGCGCTCATGGCAAGCCGCAGCTGGATGCTGTCGGGGAAGGTCTCGGTCACCAGCAGGCTCGCCTTGCGCCGGTCCCATTCGGGGCAGGTAGCAAGGAAGCGCAGGAATTCGGCGCGGATCGGCTCCACCTCGGCCGACGGGTCGAGGTTGAGGAAGACCGGCCCGGTCAGCATCTCGTTCTTGCGCGACCAGTTCTCGAAGGTCTGTTCGAGGAAGCGGTTGGTGGGCACCACGATCGCGCGCTCGTCCCAGGTGCGCACGATGACATAGCTCATGCGGATTTCCTCGACCCGTCCGGTATGGCCGTCCACCACCACCAGGTCACCGATGCGCAAGGGCTCGGTAATGGCCATCTGCAGCCCGGCGATAAGCGACTTGAGCGCCGGCTGCGCGGCGGCACCCACGGCCAGCGCGGCAAGGCCGGCCGATGCCAGCAGCGTGGTCCCGATGTCGCGCACGCCGGGCACGCTCATCAGCATCAGGCCCACGGTGATGAAAACGATCACGAAGGTGGCCGTGCGCGACAGGATGTTGAGCCGGGTCCGGCGGCTGCGCACGGCGACCGGGTCCTGCGTTGCTTCCAGCCGGTGTTCGATCGCCAGGGTAAGCGCCTTGACCAGGGCAAAGGCGATCCAGCCCAGCAGCGCCGGGCGGACGAACCGGGCGATCGGTTCCCATGCCGCTGCAAGCATGGCGTCGCCCTGCGCCGCCAGCGTGATGGCGATGGCCACCATGGCCCATTTCGCCGGTCGGCGGATGCGCTCGGCCACAAGGTCGTCCACCTGCGTTTCGGAGAGGCGGGCGACCCTTGCCGCCATCGCGAAGACCAGGCGGTGGACGATCAGGGCGCCAATTACTGCGAGGCCGGCCAGTACTGCGGCTTCGGCCAGTCCGGCCCAGTCGATGTGCCATGTGGTTATGTCGAAGCGTCTCATGTCCATGACCTCAATGCGCCGCGTCCCAGCTCATTCCGGTGCCGATCTCGACCCCCAGCGGCACATCGAGCCGGACCGAAGGCAGGGCAGCTTCCGCCATCACCCGCTCGATAACGGGCCGTGCAGCCGCAACGTCGCCGGCGGGCAGTTCGAACACCAGTTCGTCGTGCACCTGAAGCAGCATCTTCACATGGGGCAGGCCGGCATCCTTCAGGGCCGGGAGCATCCGCACCATGGCGCGCTTGATGATGTCGGCGCTGGTGCCCTGGATCGGCGCGTTGATCGCGGCACGCTCGCTGCCCTGGCGTTCGGCCTGGTTGGCGCTGCGGATGCGCGGGAACCAGG
>CAZTED010000057.1:9854-16266 GCA_964612175.1 uncultured Sphingomonadaceae bacterium | reverse complement strand
TCCTGCGCCAGCGCGCGGGCAAGGGCGGCGCGGCGCTTCTCCCCGCCGCTTGCCGTGGCGCTGGGCGTGTCCATGGCAATGCCCAGCTGGCCGGCGATTGCCTCCACCTCGTGCCGTTCGGGCGCATCCTTGCCGGCAAGCGCGAAGTCCATCAGCGTGGCATGGCCGGCAAAATCCGGCTCCTGTTCCAGCCACACGATATTGGTGCCCGGCTTGACCTTGCGCAGGCCGCGATCCGCCTCGATCTCGCCGGTGATCAGGCGCAGCAGCGTGGTCTTGCCCGCGCCATTGCGACCGATCAGCGCCAGCCGGTCACGCGGGCCGATGTGCAGGTCCATCCCTTCGCCCGGCGGGGCGCCGAACAGCCAGCCGCCGCCTTGCTGCAGGCCAAGTCCTTCCCAGGAGAGTATCGGTGGTTCCGCCATGATGCGCGGCACCTAGTGGCCGCAAACCTTGCTGGCAAGGAACCGGAAGGTTCAGCCGTCCGTAATCGGGCGAGTTGCACATGTCGCAACCACGATTGCAGGAGAATTTGCATGACCCGTTCCACTCTGCCCCTCGCCACTACCGCCGCCATCATTGCCCTTGCCATGGCCCCGGCCAGCGCTTCTGCCGCCGAAGTGCAGATCCAGGCAGGCGGCCCCGTCATCGAACTGGCCGTGACCGAAAGCGTTGCGGCCGAGCCTGACGTTGTGAACCTCGATGCAGGCGTCACCACATTCGCCCTGACCGCCACCGAGGCGATGCAGCAGAACGCCGATGCCATGACCCGGGTCATCGACCGGATCGATGCGCTGGGCGTGGCGCGGCGGGACATCCAGACCAGTGGCATCAGCCTCAACCCCGAATACGAGTGGGACGAAGGCACCCGCAGCCAGCGGTTCCGCGGCTACCGGGTGATGAACCGGGTGACCATCAAGCTGCGCGATATCGACCGGACGGGAGCGGTGCTTGACGCCCTGGTGGCCGCCGGGGCGACCGACCTTGGCGGAGTGGCCTTTGCGATCGACGATCCCGATGCCGCGCAGGAACAGGCGCGCGCCGCCGCGGTCGCTACCGCCAACGAGCGGGCGCTGGGCTATGCCCGGATGGCCGGCTATTCGGGGGTGCGCCTCCTGGAGATCAGCGAGACCATGGGGCCGGGCTATCCGGTGCCGATGCTGCGGACCGTCAGCGCCCGGGCCGAAGAGGCGCCCTCCACCCCGGTGCGTCCGGGCCAGGTCGAAGCAAGCGTGACGGTGAGTGTCAAATACGAGATGACCCGTTAAGCTTTGCGATTTCCTTTCTGAACGACAACAGGCGCAT
This sequence comes from uncultured Sphingomonadaceae bacterium, assembly GCA_964612175.1. Taxonomy (GTDB): domain Bacteria; phylum Pseudomonadota; class Alphaproteobacteria; order Sphingomonadales; family Sphingomonadaceae; genus Alteraurantiacibacter. The sequence continues at coordinate 14,961 of CAZTED010000057.1, read as the reverse complement.
TCACAGCTTGTTCAAAGCGCCACCGCTAGGCAAAAGGCCATCATGAAACGGATTCTTGCAGCCTTTGCCGCGGTGGCGCTCCTGGCCGGTCCCCTTACCGGAGCCGGGGCGATGGCGCAGTCGCGTTCGCCGGGCGCTGCCGGGGCCGAGCAGGAGCGGGCGCGCGAGCAGATGCAGGCCGGCCGCAACATGCCGATCCGCGATATCGAGCGGCGCATCATCCCGCAGATGGATCGGACGGACGAGTATATCGGTTTCGAATATGATCCGGCAGCACAGGCCTACCGGCTCAAGTTCATCCGCGAAGGGCGGGTTATCTGGGTCGATGTCGATGCCCGGACGGCGCGTGTGCTGCGGGTGTCGCGCTGAAGGCCGGGAGCAGGCCGGGGCGTGACGCGTTGAGAGAAGGGCAGGGGCCGCAACGGCCCCGACGCCGAAGTACAGGGGATAATCAAGCATGCGCATCCTGATCGTTGAGGATGAACCCACGCTGGGCCAGCAACTCAAGAACACGCTGGAGCAGAACGGCTATGCGGTGGACCTGTCCACCGATGGTGAGGACGGCCACTACCTCGGCTCGACCGAGGATTACGATGCCGCCGTGCTCGACCTCGGCCTGCCGGAGATCGACGGGTTGACCGTGCTGGGGATGTGGCGGCGCGAGAAGCGCAACTTCCCGGTGCTGGTGCTGACCGCCCGTGACAGCTGGAGCGACAAGGTGGCCGGCCTTGATGCCGGCGCCGACGATTATCTCGCCAAGCCATTCCAGACCGAAGAACTGATCGCCCGCCTGCGGGCGCTGATCCGCCGCGCCTCGGGCAATGCTTCCAGCGAACTGACCGCCGGCGACGTGCGACTGGACACCCGTTCGGGCCGCGTCACAAAGGCTGGCGAGCCGGTCAAGCTGACGGCGCAGGAATACAAACTGCTGTCCTACCTGATGCACCACAAGGGCAAGGTCGTCAGCCGCACCGAATTGATCGAGCACATCTACGACCAGGACTTCGACCGCGATTCGAACACGATCGAGGTCTTCGTTACGCGCATCCGCAAGAAGCTGGGCGCCGATGTCATCACCACGATCCGCGGCCTTGGCTACAGCCTCGACGATCCCGCCTGAGCCGCCCGCCAGCGGCCCAGTGCCGGGCGAGGGGAGCGGGGCCCGACCTGCGCCTGTGGCTGGCGTGCCCGCGCAAGCCGCGGCGGGCGCGCATCCGCATACCGGAAGCATCTCGCGCCGGATGATGGTGATCGCGGCCGGCTGGATCATCATCCTGCTGGCCGTTGGCGGCTTCGCGCTCGACCGGGCGCTGACCACGCTGGTTTCGCGGCAATACGACGAGCAGCTGGAAATCTCGCTCAACGCGATGGTCCTGTCGGCGGAGATCGACCCGTTCGGCGAAGTCCGCTTCAACCGCATCCTGGGCGACCAGCGCTTCCTTGAGCCGAACAGCGGCTATTACTGGCAGATTTCAGGCGGGGACTTCTATCCCTACCTGTCGCGATCGCTGTGGGACAGCACGCTGGAGATCCGCGAGGATATCAACGCGCCCGAGCCGATCTTCTATGATTCCGACCAGTTCCCGGGCGAGCGGCTGCGCATTGCCCAGCGGACCGTGGGCCTGCCCGGCAGCGATGTGCAGTGGCAGTTCGTGGTCGCCGGGTCGCTGCGCGAACTGGATGCACAGATCGCCGATATCCGGGCGATCCTGGTGTGGTCCTTCGCCGTGCTTGGCATCGGCCTGTTCGTGATGGCCATGCTGCAGACCTGGTACGGCCTTGGCCCATTGCGCCGTATCCGCCTTGCGATTGCCAGCATCCGCACCTCGGGGGCCAACCGGGTGACCGACCCCTTGCCGCTGGAAGTCCAGCCGATGGTGGAGGAGCTGAACGCGCTGCTCGCCCATTCGGAACGGCAGGCAGAGGAGGCCCGCACCCATGCCGGGAACCTTGCCCATGCGCTCAAGACCCCGCTGACGGTGCTGACCAATGCCGCCAGCGCCCATGCGCCCGATCTTGATGAGACGGTGCTGCGCGAAACCTTGGTGATGCGCCGGCAGGTGGACCATCACCTCGCCCGCGCACGCGCCGCCGGGCGGCGGGCCGTGGGCCTTGCAAGAACCAACGTGCTGGACAGCGCCGAGGCGGTGCAGCGGGCCGTCTCGCGGCTCTATCCGCAGGTCCGCTTCGATCTTGACGGGTCTGCCACGGCGACGGTGGCGATCGAGCGGCAGGACCTTGAGGAAATCCTTGGCAACCTGATCGAGAACGCGGCCAAGTATGGCGGCGGCAGTGTGTTCGTGACGGTCGATGCCGAGCCGGATGCAGACCTTTGCACGGTTTGGATCGAGGATGACGGCGCCGGTATCCCTGCCGACAAGCGCGGCGACCTGTTCAGCCGCGGGGCGCGCCTCGATACCGAGAAGCCCGGCACCGGCCTTGGCCTGGCCATCGTGCGTGACGTGGCGGAGATCTATCGCGGCAGCGTGGAACTGGGCGAGAGCGAGGACCTTGGCGGCCTGCTGGTGAAGCTGCGTCTGCCGCGCAGCCCTTCCTGACCGCCGCATTTTTTCGCGAAGGGTTTTGCCGGATGCTGCGTCTGAGGGGCGTACAGGAGGCGCTGACGGGCGCCAAGCGAAGGACAGGGCAATCGTAGATGCAGGCGGCTGGCGCATCGGCAAGGCAACTTGAGGCAGGCGACGAGGTGGCCGACGAGGCCGACCTGCTGACCAGTGTCGCTGCCCGCGATGCGGCCGCCTTCCGCGTGCTGACCCATCGCCATGCGCCGCAGGTCCACCGCATCGCCTGGCGCATCACCGGCGATGCCCACGAGGCCGAGGATATCGCGCAGGAAGCCATGCTGCGCTTGTGGGACCATGCGCCGCGATGGCGGGACGGGCGCACCAGCCTGGCCGCCTGGTTGTGCCGGGTCGCGGTAAACCTGGCCATCGACCGCCACCGCCGCACGCGCCGGATCAGCGGCGAGGAAGTGCCGGACAGGGCCGACGAGGCGCCGCTGGCCGATGCGGCAATCGAGGCAGGCCAGCAAGCCGCCCGTGCCCGCGCCCTGATCGCCGCCCTGCCGGACAGCCAGCGCGCGGCGATCGTGCTGACCTATTACGAGGACCTGTCGAATGCCGATGCCGCGGCTGCCCTCGACATGAAGCTGAAGGCGTTCGAATCGCTGCTGTTCCGGGCGCGGGCGGCATTGCGGGCGGGCTTTGCCCGTTCGGGAGGTGAGTGATGACCAGCAATGACCCCTTTGATCCCGCCCTCAAGGCCCTGCTCGATGCGGACCGGCCGCCGCCCTTGCCGGCCGGCTTTGCCGAGCGCCTTGCCGAGGCGGCATTGGCGCGCCGCGATCCCTTGCCCAGGCTGCGTCGCAGTCCGGCGCAGCGCTGGCGCACGGGCCGCAAGGTGGCGCTGGGGCTGCTTGCGGGAGGATTGTTGTCGAGCGCGGCGGCCGCCACCGGCCTGCTTGGGCAGGTCGGCATCGTGTTGCCGCCGCCGATCCAGCAGTTCGTCGACGATGTTGCCGAGACCGTCACCGGGAGGCCGGTTCCTGCGCCTGTGCCTGCCCGCGCTGCGCCGCCGGAAGCGCCAGTGCCGGGCGGCAGGGTGATCGAAGGGCCGATCGACAGCCCGCAGGAACTGGAAACCGCCTTCGAGCGGATCGATGCCGTGCGCGAGGTTCGCCAGAACGCCCGGCGCGAACGGGTCGACCAGCGGATCGACGGGGCGCTCGAACGGCGGCGGGAACAGGGTCTTCCCGTTCCCGATGCCGAAGAGGAAGCGCGGCTGCGCCAGCGGCTGGAGGAAGCGCGCGCGCGGCGCGATGCCCTGGCTGCCGAACGGCGCGAAGCTGTCCGGGAGGACTTGCGCGAACGGGTGGAGGAGGGCGAGGCAATCCCGCCGCGTTCCCTGCTGCCCAACCGGGGGGAGGCGCTTGATCGCCTGTCTCCCCAACAGCGCGAAGCCATGCGCCGGCGGCTGGCGGAACGCCGGGCTGGCGAGCCGCTGCCGCCAACAGCCGAAGAAGGCGCCGCTACTGATCCCGCAGAAATTTTGCCCTGATCGCAAAGGGTTTTGCCTGGTGCCGCGTCAAGCTGGTGGAGCCGGACAGCAAGGCTCCGCACTCAGGAGGTGAGCATGACAGGATTTACCCGCACCATCATCGGCAGCGCCGCGATCGGCACGCTGCTGTTCGCCACGGCTGCCATGGCCGAGCCGCGCACGCAGACCCGGTCGTTCGACGGCCCGCGCGGCAGCGCTTCGGAAACCCGGACGATAGATCGCCAGGCCGGCACTGCCAGCCGTGACCGCACCGTCACCCGCAACAGCGATGGCGCGACCGCCAGCAGCCACTTCGATCGCACCCGCGGCGATGGCAGCGTGACGCGCTCGCGCGAGCAGACCGGCTTCGACGGCCGCACCCGTTCAGCCGAAACCACGCGTACCCGCACCGATACCGGCTCGGTCCTCACCGGCACCGCGACCGGTCGCGGCGGAAACAGCTATACCATCGAGGGTGAGCGGGTGCGGACCGATAACGGCTATACCGCCAGCCGGGCGGTGACCAATTCGGCAGGCGATGTGGTTTCTTCGCGCGATGCGAGCGTGGTGCGAGAGGATGGCTCGGTCACCCGATCGGTGACACGCACGGGTCCGCAGCGTCCGCCCCGCTTGCGCGACTGAGGCCTGCATCACGAATCAGGCCAGCGGGGGTGGCACAACTGTCACTCCCGATGGCCGGGGGCGCGGGTCAATTGCCGGACCTGCGCCCTTCTTTTGCGTCTTGTCAGATAGGGGGCGGGGGCAGGCCTTCGAACTGTGGCAGGCTCTCGTCCACCTTGTCCCAGTGGACCTTGTCCTTCACGTAGATCACGTTCTGCGGGGACACCTGGCCCGGATCGTCAAGGCTGCCGGCCTGGACCATGATGTAATCGCCCGGCGTATCGCCCGAGGTATAGAGCCGCCCGGCGCAGCGCCCGCAGAAATGACGCGTCACCTTGCCGCCGCTGTCACCCAGGTTGGTAAAGGTGGTGGGCGTGCCTTCCAGCGCCAGCTGGTCCTTGTGGATGCCGATGATGGTGGTGTGGCCGGTGCC
>CAZTED010000057.1:8501-9754 GCA_964612175.1 uncultured Sphingomonadaceae bacterium | reverse complement strand
GCGCCCACGGCCTGGGTGATGCGGAACCGCTCGGCCAGCATGTGGATCAGCGCGGCATCGATGTTGTCGATGCTCTTGCGGTAACCGGCCAGCACCGGATCGGGTGCACTGCCAGGAACGTTTGGCGCTGCGGCCTGCTTGATAGAGGATTGCGTCATGGCCCCCTTGCTAGCAGCAATTGTGAACTTGCCAAGACGGGTCCACTTGCCCAAGGGACAGCTTCCATGAGCGCCGACATCATTCCCCTGAAGCGTGGCCCGGCAGGAAACGGGGCAACCCCCAGCCTGGCGCCGATCCTGTCGCTGACCCAGTCGGCGATGAATTCGGTCAACCAGGTCATCCTTGACCGGATGCAGAGCGAGATCCCGCTGATCCCGGCGCTGGCCGGCCACCTCATTTCCGGCGGCGGCAAGCGCATGCGCCCGATGCTGACCCTCGCCGGGGCCGAAGTGCTCGGCTACCAGGGCACGCGCCACCACAAGCTGGCAGCGGCCGTGGAATTCATCCACACCGCAACCCTGCTGCATGATGACGTGGTTGATGGCAGCGAGACGCGCCGCGGCAAGGAAACCGCCAACATCGTGTTCGGCAACCCGGCCACCGTGCTGGTTGGCGATTTCCTGTTCTCCCGCGCCTTCGAGCTGATGGTGGAGGACGGCAGCCTCAAGGTGCTGAAGATCCTGTCCGGTGCCAGCGCCATCATCGCCCAGGGCGAGGTGGACCAGCTGGTCAGCCAGCGCCGGATCGAAACGAGCGAGGAGCGCTATCTCCACATCATCGGCGCGAAGACCGCAGCCCTGTTCGCCGCCGCCAGCCGTATCGCCGCCGTGGTTGCCGAGCGGGACGAGGTGGAGGAGCGCGCGCTCGACGATTACGGCCGCAACCTCGGCGTTGCCTTCCAGCTGGTCGACGATGCGATTGACTATGATTCGGAGCGCAGCCAGATGGGCAAGGATCGCGGCGACGACTTCCGAGAAGGCAAGATGACCCTGCCGGTGATCCTGGCCTATGCCCGCGGTTCCGAGGAGGAGCGCCGCTTCTGGCGCGATGCCGTGGCCGGCTTCAGCAATTCGGACGAGGACCTGGCTCACGCGGTATCGCTGATCAACAAGCATAATGCCGTGGCCGACACCCGCGAGCGCGCGCGCCATTTCGCGCAGCGCGCCTGCGATGCCCTGCTGATCTTCCCCGACAGCGAAGCCCGCCGTGCCATGATGCAGGCCGCGCAGTTCGCCGTGGCGCGGGGGTATTGA
>CAZTED010000057.1:7225-8401 GCA_964612175.1 uncultured Sphingomonadaceae bacterium | reverse complement strand
ATTGCCGAGATGATCGGCGAGGAAGTGGGCCAGACCGTCGGCTATCACACCCGCCTCGACAGCCGCAGCAGCAAGGCGACCCGCCTGCTGGTGGTGACAGAGGCGATCTTCGTGGCCCGCATCCTTGCCGACCAGGAGCTGGCCGGCGTTTCCGCCGTACTGTTCGACGAGGCGCACGAGCGGCACCTCGACAGCGACCTCGGCCTTGCGCTGGCGCTGGAGGCGCAGGGCGTGCTGCGCGATGACCTGCGGATCGTGGTCATGTCAGCCACCATCGATGGCGCGCGCTTTGCCCGGCTGCTGGGCGACAATGCCCCGGTGATCACCAGCGAGGGCAAGGCCCACACCTTGCGCATCGAATGGCTCGGCTCCAGCCCGGAAAAGCGGATCGAGGAGGCGATGACATCGGCGGTCCTCACCGCATGGCGGCAGGAGCAGGGCGATGTCCTCGCCTTCCTCCCCGGCGTGGGCGAGATCGAGCGGGTGCGCGAGCGGCTGGCAGAGCGCCTGCCCGATACGCCGATCCTGCCGCTGCACGGGCAGGTCATGCCGCAGGACCAGCGCACAGCCATCCGCCGCGATGCGCAGGGCCGCCGCCGCGTGGTGCTGGCCACCAGCATCGCCGAAACCTCGATCACGCTCGACGGGGTCAGCGTGGTGGTGGACAGCGGCCTGTCCCGCCGCGCCCGGTTCGACGTGGCCGCCGGCGTCACCCACCTTGTCACCACCCGTGCCAGCCAGGCCAGCGCGGCACAACGGGCCGGGCGCGCCGCGCGGCAGGGGCCGGGCGTGGCCTACCGATTGTGGGAGGAAGCCGGCCACGCCGGGCGCGAGGCTTTCGATCCGCCGGAAATGCTCACCAGCGACCTTGCTCCGCTGGTGCTGGCGCTGGCGCAATGGGGTGTGGAGGATGCGGCCAGCCTGCCGTGGCTCGATCCGCCGCCCGCTCCCGCGCTGGCCGCGGCGAAGGACAGGCTGCGGGCGCTGGATGCCCTCGACGAGGCAGGACGCATTACCCCGACCGGGCGGCATATCGCCGCCCTGCCGATGGAGCCGTGGCAGGCGGCTATGGTCCTGTTCGGGGCGCAGCATGGTGCCGGCGTGCAGGCGGCGCGGCTGGCGCTGCTGTTGCAGGAACGCGGGCTGGGCGGGCGCGGGGAAGACCTCTACGCCCGG
>CAZTED010000057.1:5416-7125 GCA_964612175.1 uncultured Sphingomonadaceae bacterium | reverse complement strand
CCGCAGCCGGATCCGCAGGCGCTTGTGGATATCCTTGTGGAAAAGGCGGTGGAGCGGCTGGGGGAAATTGTCCCCCGCGGCCTCCTGGCCCGGGCTCGCTATGCCGGGATCGATGCGCTTTCGCCCGAACGGCTGGCGGCAGAGGCGCCCGACTGGCTTGGCCCGCTGCTCGCCGGGCGGCGCGACCTCGACGTGCCGAAGGGCGCGCTGGTGGATGCGCTGTTGGGCCGCCTGTCATGGGAGGAACGCCAGCAGCTCGACCGGCTGGCCCCGCGTGAATTCGCCAGCCCTGCGGGCACCACCCATGCCATCGACTATGCCGGAGACGATGCCCCTTGCGTGGAGGTGCGGGTGCAGGCGGTGTTCGGCCTCGAACGCCACCCGACGATCGGCAATACCCCGCTGCTCCTCAAGCTGACAGACCCCGGTGGCAAGCCGATGCAGGCGACGCGCGACTTGCCCGGTTTCTGGCGCGGATCGTGGCGCGATGTGCAGAAGGACGGCAAGGGCCGCTACCCCAAACACCGCTGGCCGGACGAGCCGTGGGCCGAAAAGCCCAGCCTGAAGACCAAGAACGCGTTTAACCGATAAGCCTCAAGCGCCGGCGGGGCCATCTGGCCCCTTGGCTTTCCTCGCTTTCGGCCGGCAAGCCGACCTTCGCTGCGGGCGCGCATGCGCGCTTGCGGGCCCGTCGGCCCGGCTTCCGCTTGATGCAGGCTTGATTCTGCGCCCGGGAATCCACAAAGGACACTCCATGCAGGCCCGAATCTACCAACGCCCGAAGAACGCCATGCAGAGCGGCAAGGCTCTGGTGGACCAGTGGATCCTCGATTTCGCCCCGGCGGAGGCGCGCAAGCCCGATCCGCTGATGGGCTGGGCCGGCAGCGGCGACACGCAGGGGCAGGTGCAGCTGAAGTTCTCCACCCGCCAGGAAGCGGAGGCCTATGCCGCGAAGCACGGCATCGATGCCGTGGTCCACGTGGTCCCGCCCCGGCGGCTGAAGATCCAGGCCTACGCCGACAATTTCCGCTGATTATTCGGCGCTGACGCCGCGCAGCGTCAACCGGCCAGCTTCGTAAGCGGTGCGGCAATCGGTCGCGTCGTGACCGATATCCTCTTCGAGCAAGGGCGTCGTAGTCATGCCCGGGCCTTCGAACCGGCTGTCGTCGCACTCGTTGTCATTGGCCCAGTCGCCGCTGTCGTCGCCGAAATCGATCGCGACTTGCGCGGCGTCGCCGGGAACGGCGGCAGCTTCGGTGGCTTCGGCGGCAGGTTCGGCTTCGCTGCCGCACGCGGCGAGCGCCAGCAACAGGGTGATCGGCAGAATGCACTTGGTCATGTGGTGTCCCTCCCTCGATTGACGTCCGCCAAGATGACAGATCGGCCGCACAAGGCGACCCCCCATGTGAAGGCCCCCATGTGAAGGGTTGCCAAGCCCCGCGGCGCTACCTAATTAGCCCACCGGGAGTCGGGTGGACGTTCGCGTCTGCTCACCGGGTCAGGACCGGAAGGTAGCAGCCCAGGTAGATTGCAGCGGGTCGCCCGGCTCCTTTTCCACACATCGGCACCATGACATTCGGGCGGGGAGCGCCTACCTGTTGCTGCATGGGTGATTCACCGGACGAGGATACCCCGCCGTGGTTGGATGGCGAGGGGGAGGACGAAGCGCCAAGGCCTTCTGCTGCCGAGCTTGAGGCTGCGGGGCAGAA
>CAZTED010000057.1:4031-5316 GCA_964612175.1 uncultured Sphingomonadaceae bacterium | reverse complement strand
ACGCTGGCCAATGCCATCGCCCGCGATCGCCTGGCCCATGCCTTCCTGATGACCGGCGTGCGCGGGGTGGGCAAGACCAGCACCGCGCGCCTCATCGCCAAGGCCCTGAACTGCGTGGGTCCGGACGGGCAGGGCGGCCCGACGATCGACCCGTGCGGGCAGTGCGAGCCGTGCCGCGCCATTGCCGAAGGCCGCCATATCGACGTGATCGAGATGGACGCGGCCAGCAATACCGGCGTGGACGACGTGCGCGAGATTATCGAGGCGGTCCGCTATTCCGCCGTCAGTGCCCGCTACAAGATCTACATTATCGACGAAGTCCACATGCTGTCACGCAATGCTTTCAATGCCTTGCTCAAGACACTTGAGGAACCGCCGCCGCATGTGAAGTTCCTGTTTGCCACCACCGAGGTGGACAAGCTGCCGGTCACGGTGCTCTCGCGCTGCCAGCGGTTCGACCTCAGGCGCATTTCCGCACAGCTTTTGGCCGATCACTTCGGCCGTATCTGCCTTGCCGAAGGCGTGGCGGCGGAGCCGGAGGCGCTGGCGATGATCGCCTCTGCCGCAGAAGGCTCGGCCCGCGATGGCCTGTCGATCCTCGACCAGGCGATTGCCCATGCGGATATGGATGGCGGCGCGGAAACGCTGGTAACCGCCGCCAAGGTGCGCGAGATGCTGGGCCTTGCCGACAAGGGCGCGCAGCGGCGGCTCCTTGCCTGCCTGCTCGATGGCGATCCGCGCGGCCTGCTCGATGCCGTGGCGGACCAGTTCTCGCTGGGCGTGGAGCCGCTGGCGCTATTGCGCGCGCTGATGGAGCTGACCCATCGCGTGGCCCTAGCGCAGCTGGCTGGCGGCAAGGCCGATGGCGTATCGGAGGAGGAGCGCGAGGCGATCGGCCAGTGGGCCGCGCGGCTTTCCGCCGGGCAGGTCCACCGGTTGTGGCAATTGCTGCTCAAGGGCCATGACGAGGTGCGCACCGCGCCCGATCCGCTGATCGCCGCCGAAATGGCGCTGCTGCGCGCGCTCCATGCCGCAGAATTGCCCGATCCCGGCACGCTGAAGAAGCTGCTGCAGGAGGCCGCCGCAAACGGGGTCGGTTCCGCGCCGGCCAATGCGCCTGCCGCCGGCGGCCATGGCCCTGCTGCCGCCTCCGGCCCTTCCGCCCCTGCCGGTCACGGCGATACGGCGATCGAATGGTCGATCCTGTGCGACCGGGTGGAGCAGGAAGGCCAGCTGCGCCTTGCCCAGGTCATGCGCGACTGGGTGCGCGTGATCGAACTGGCGC
>CAZTED010000057.1:0-3931 GCA_964612175.1 uncultured Sphingomonadaceae bacterium | reverse complement strand
GGCGAAGTGGCCCCGGTCGACCAGTTCAACCGTTACAGACAGAGAAGGTAGCCCCCCATGCAGTCGATGGAAGAAATGCTGAAGGCAGCGCAGGCCGCAGCCGAGAATATCCAGAAGCAGATGAACGAAGCGCAGGTGAAGCTGGATTCGGTGGAAGTCGAAGGCTCATCGGGCGGCGGCCTCGTGAAGATCCGCGCCACCGCCAAGGGCCGCATTCTGGGCGTGGCGATCGACGACAGCCTGATGATGCCGTCCGAAAAGCAGATCCTCGAAGACCTCGTGACCGCCGCCTTCAACGACGCCCGCGACAAGGCCGACCGCGCCGCCAATGCCGAAATGCAGCAGATGCAGGCAGGCCTCGGCCTGCCGCCGGGGTTCAAGCTGCCGGGGATGTGAGGGTTGCTGGGGCCTTTGGCCATGATATTGTTGCATTATGAGTAACATGATCGTGGGCAGCGACTTGAGAGGCACCATGCTAGGCGGACGGGTATTAGCACTGGCAGCCATCGCAGCGACCACGGTGGCACCGGCTCAGGGGCGGGATGCACCCGTTGCGTTCACGCCGTCATCTGCCTGGACAGTGGATTATGCCGATACGTCCTGCGCCCTCCGCCGCAATTTCTCGTCGGATCAGGGTGCGATCCAGCTGCAGGTTGTGAGCTTTGTCGATGCTAACGCTTACAGGTTTGTCCTGCTGAGCCCGGACCTGCCGCTGGACCGGGGGGACGTAATCGTTCGGGTTGAACCGGATGACGGTGATAGGCCGATCAATGCCCCGACTTTTACCCGTGGGGATGGTCAGGTGCGCGGCGCCTGGTTTATGGCTTCCGTGTTTCCCGCTTCGGTCGCCGCGGGACCGGATTTCTATCCAGGACGAATTCCCGAAAGTGAGCATCTGGCGCGCGAACGTGCCATCGAAGGGGTATCCGTGTCTGGGGTCTACCCGGGCGTTGTGTTCCTTTCCACCGGATCGCTTGCCGGGCCGATGGAGGCTCTTAGAGCCTGCATGGATGACCTTTGGAGAACCTGGGGCTTCGATCCCTCCTTGCGCGACGCGGTGGCCACGCAGCCGCAGCGGGTGGGTTATAATGGGCTCGCCCGGCGAATCTACGATGCCTACCCCCGCGAAATGGTGCGCGAGGGTCATAGCGCGGCGGTACATGTGCTTATGGAAGTTAGCCCGGAAGGTCGGGTCGCCCGCTGCAAGGCCCACAATCCCGAGCCGCTTCCCCAATTTGAAGAGGCAGCGTGCGCCACGATCCTGCAGCGGGCCCGTTACGAACCAGCCCGTGACGCCGCCGGCAACGCGGTGACCGGATTTGACACGATGATCGTGAATTTCGCGACTTGGTGATTTTCCTCGATTGGCAGATGTGCCGGCCAGCCTTTCCTACTGTCCTCATGCACGCCAAGTTGCGGTCAGCTCTTTCGTATCGTCAATGCCCGCTGCGCATCTCCGCGCGCAGCGGATCAAGTTTGGAAAGAGCCCCAACTTTTCTCCCCCAGAACACTGTTCCATGTGTTCCACCCCTTGAAAACAGGGCGATTTTTTGGCCCGTTGCCGCAGCCGTCCACAACCGTGCCGCAAGCCCTTGTTGCAGCGGGCGCGGCTGCTCCCCATATTCCTGATCAAGAACGGGCAGGGCCGGGTGTTCCGGTGCAGCCCTACACACGGACCCGATACCACGATGACAGCTCTCCCCCTTCTCCCCTTGCGCGACATCGTCGTGTTTCCCGGCATGGTCGTGCCCCTGTTCGTGGGGCGCGAGAAGTCGGTCGCGGCGCTTGAAGCGGCAATGGAAGGCGACAAGGATATCTTCCTGCTCGCCCAGCTCGATCCTGCCTGCGACGAACCGGGCAAGGATGACCTGTTCTCCGTGGGCGTGGTGGCCCAGGTGCTGCAGATGCTGAAGCTGCCCGATGGCACCGTGCGCGTGCTGGTGGAAGGCACGGCGCGTGCCCGGCTGGTGGAGCTGCGCGAGACCGAGGCCATGGTCCTTGCCCAGACCGAGGTGATCGAGGAACAGCCCGTCACCGGCAGCGAGGCGACCGCGCTGGTGCGCTCCGCGCTCGACCAGTTCGGTGAGTATGCCCGCCACAACAAGAAGCTGCCCGACGAGATCGAGACCGACCTTGCCCAGATCGAGGATCCGGGCCGGCTGGCCGATGCCATTGCCGGCAACCTGGCCGCCAAGGTTGCCACCAAGCAGGAACTGCTGGCTGAGACCGATCCGCTCAAGCGGCTGGAAATGGTCTTTGCCGCCATGGAAGGCGAGCTTTCCGTGCTGCAGGTGGAGCGCAAGATCCGCGGCCGCGTGAAGCGCCAGATGGAAAAGACCCAGCGCGAATACTACCTCAACGAACAGCTGAAGGCGATCCAGAGCGAACTGGGCGGCGGCGGCGAGGGCGAGGCGGACGAGATCGCCGAGCTGCAGAAGAAGGTCGAAAGCCTCAAGCTGTCGAAGGAAGCCAAGGCCAAGGCCGAGGCCGAGATCAAGAAGTTGCGCGGGATGCAGCCGATGAGCGCCGAGGCGACTGTCGTGCGCAATTACCTCGATGTGCTGCTCGGCCTGCCGTGGGGCAAGAAGAGTAAGCTGAAGAAGGACATCGCCAAGGCGCAGGCCGTGCTCGATGCCGATCACTATGCGCTCGACAAGGTCAAAGACCGCATCATCGAATATCTCGCGGTGCAGGCGCGCACCAACAAGCTCAAAGGCCCGATCCTGTGCCTCGTCGGCCCTCCGGGCGTCGGCAAGACCTCGCTTGGCAAATCGATCGCCAAGGCGACGGGCCGCGAATTCATCCGCCAGTCACTGGGCGGCGTGCGCGACGAGGCCGAAATCCGCGGCCACCGCCGCACTTACATCGGCTCGCTGCCGGGCAAGATCGTCACCAATTTGCGCAAGGCAGGGGCCTCCAACCCGCTGTTCCTGCTCGATGAAATCGATAAGCTCGGCCAGGATTTCCGGGGCGATCCGGCCTCGGCCCTGCTCGAAGTGCTTGATCCTGAACAGAACGCGAAGTTCCAGGACCACTACCTCGAACTCGATTACGATCTGTCAGACGTGATGTTCGTCTGCACCGCCAACAGCCTTAACCTGCCACAAGCGCTGCTGGACCGCATGGAGATCATCCGGCTCGAAGGCTATACCGAGGATGAAAAGGTCCAGATTGCCGAGCGTCACCTGATCGCCAAGCAGATCGAGGCACACGGCCTCAAGAAGGGCGAATTCGAACTCACGCACGAAGCCTTGCGCGATCTGATCCGCTATTACACCCGCGAAGCAGGCGTGCGCACGCTTGAGCGCGAAGTTGCGCGGCTGGCGCGCAAATCACTGCGCCAGATCCTTGAGGGCAAGACCAAGAGCGTCACCGTAACCCCTGAAAACCTTGCCGATTTCGCTGGTGTGCGCAAATTCCGCCATGGCGTTTCGGACGAGGAAAACCAGGTCGGCTCGGTCACCGGCCTCGCGTGGACCGAAGTTGGCGGCGAACTGCTCACCATCGAAAGCGTCACCGTTCCCGGCAAGGGTGCAGTGCGCACCACCGGCAAGCTGGGCGAAGTGATGAGCGAAGGCGTGCAAATGGCCTTCAGCTTCGTCAAGGCACGCAGCCCCGCTTATGGCATCAAGCCCTCGATCTTCCAGCGCAAGGACCTGCACATCCACTTGCCCGAGGGCGCAGTGCCCAAGGACGGCCCCAGCGCAGGCATCGGCATGGTCACCGCCATGGTCTCGACCCTCACCGGCATTCCGGTGCGCGCCGATATCGCGATGACCGGCGAGGTCACCTTGCGCGGGCGCGTGCTGGCGATTGGCGGCTTGAAGGAAAAACTGCTCGCGGCGCTGCGCGGCGGCATCAAAACGGTGCTGATCCCGGAAGAAAACCGCAAAGACCTTGCCGAGATTCCGGTTAACATCAAGGAAGGCTT
>CAZTED010000056.1:0-16267 GCA_964612175.1 uncultured Sphingomonadaceae bacterium | reverse complement strand
TCACGTCCGATCCGCGACTGTCGATGTGCGCCTGCACGATCACCACCTCGTCCGGCCTCTCGGTGCCGCGCTGCACGGCCATCACGTTGCGGATGCGCACGGGTTCCGGGATCCGGTCACCGGTGACCATGCGTTCGGGCTGGATGACTTCGAGGCAGCCGCCACAGGCGGCCGAGATCTCGGCAAACTCCGCTGCCCCCCAATCGAGCGCCGCGCCGATCCCGCGTAACGGATCGTCTTGCGCAGACAGGGTGTGGCGCGTGCCGAAGCCGACCATGGCTTCGACATCGGCGCGCAGCCGTTCGACCGATATGCCGGTTTCGGGGGTGGATGTCTGTGCGGTTGCGGGAACGGTGGTCAGGGCCAGCAGTGCCAGCGGAAGGATGTGGTAACGCATAGGATTGCTGTGCGCCGATCGGCGACGCCATGCAACATCGCTATGTTGCGGCTTGCGCTGCGGCTACCGGGCATCGGCCTTCCCACTGCCCGCTCGCCGCGATAACCCGGAACCGGGAAGACGATGTGCGATCCGCCGTCTGACCGGTCTTGTAGTGTTCCATTTCCTGCCTGTGCAGGCCGCGGCGATCGGCATAGGCCATCATCGCCTGGTCATCGCGCCAGACGGTGCAGGTAAAGCCGTCACGGCCCTGGATATACGGGATCACTCAATAGGCGCGGGCGACCAGGATCCGTTCCACCGCCGGCGCGCCGGTGAAGATGCAGGTGCCCTCGGCCGGCGCACTGTCGCGCGGCACATTGCGGATGGTGAGCTTCAGCGCCTTGAGGCGTTCGGTCACCGCATCCAGCGCGGCTCCGGTAGGCTTGGCCCACTGCACTTCCAGCCAGCCGGGATAGCGCTTGTCATCGGCAAAATGGGCGGCAACCTCGTCCATCGTGGTAACGCCGCGGGTGATATTCGCATCGCGCCGGTCGCGCGCCTCGGCAAACAGGGCCTGCTGGATGGCTTCGAGCAGCGATGCTGCCTGCGCGGAGAACGCTTCGCGGGTGAGGAACTGGAAGGCGGGCTTGCCGCTTTCGGCGTTCCACAGATCATCGCGGCGCAGCATGGCGACCTTGCCTTCGGCCATGTCACGCGGACCGACCTCGACGATGACCGGGGCACCCTTGCGCACCCAGTCCCACCGCTTGGCGGCGGCCTTGCCCGGCTTCTTGTCCAGCAACACGCGCACGCTTTCCCCAAGCGCGGACTGGCCGGCAATCATGCCGCGCAGCTCCTCGCAGTAATCGAGCAGGGCCTCGTCCTCTGGCGTTTCGCGCAGCATCGGGATGATCACCACCTGGTAGGGGGCGATCGCGGGCGGCACGCGCAGGCCATCGTCATCGCCGTGGGTCATGATGACGCCGCCGATCAGGCGGGTGGACACACCCCAGCTGGTGGTGTGGCAGAACTGCTGGCCGCCTTCCTTGTCCTGGTACTGGATCCCGGCGGCATGGGCGAAATTGGTGCCAAGATAGTGGCTGGTGCCGGCCTGCAAGGCCTTGCCATCCTGCATCATCGCCTCGATCGACCATGTCTCCACTGCCCCCGGGAAACGCTCGTTCTCGGGCTTTTCTCCGGCGATTACTGGCAGCGCCAGGTCATCCTCGGCACAGGCGCGGTACATTTCCAGCGCGCGGTGGGTTTCCTGCAGCGCATCCTCACGCGTGGCATGGGCAGTATGCCCTTCCTGCCAGAGGAATTCGCTGGTGCGCAGGAACATTCGGGTGCGCATTTCCCAGCGGACCACGTTGGCCCACTGGTTGGTCAAGAGCGGCAGGTCCCGCCACGACTGGATCCAGCGCGCCATGGCATCGCCGATGATGGTTTCCGACGTGGGGCGGACCACCAGCGGTTCTTCCAGCTTCGCTTCGGGATCGGGGATCAGGCCGCCCTTGCCGTCGGCAATCAGCCGGTGGTGGGTGACGACCGCCATCTCCTTGGCAAAGCCCTCTACGTGGCTTGCCTCGCGCTCGAAGTTCCGGAGAGGGATGAAGATCGGGAAATAGCAGTTCTGCACGCCCGCGGCCTTGATGCGATCATCCATCAGGCGCTGGATGCGTTCCCAGATGCCATAGCCCCAGGGCTTGATCACCATGCATCCGCGTACCCCCGATTCCTCGGCCAGGTCGGCTGCGGAAATGACTTCCTGGTACCAGGCGGCGAAATCGTCTTCGCGCTTCACGGTCAGGGCATGGCGGATGGCGGACATGGGTGGCTGGTATCCTGCTGGAAAAAGGCAACGCGGCCCCAATGCCGCTGCATCGGAGCCAAGTCGAGAGCCAAAATCTTGCGCGGTTAAGCCCGGGCGATCAGCCGCCGAGCTTGTCGAGCTTTTCCTGCATCGCCTTCATCTGGGCGCGCAGTTCGGCCAGTTCGTTGCTGTCGTTGCCGGCCGGCGGCGGAGGAGTGGCTGCCGGCTTGCTGCCGGGACGCGGCGTGAATGCTTCGGCAGCAGCCTGGAACATGGCCATGTTGGTTTCGGCCAGCCGCGCGAAGCCGTCCGGGCTCATGCTCGACTTGAAGGCATCCTGCAGGCGGCTCTGGTTGGCGCGGAAGTTGTCCATGCTGGCTTCGAGGTAATGCGGCATCAGCGCCTGCATCGAATTGCCGTACATCCCGATCAGGTTGCGCAGGAAGCTGACCGGCAGCATCTGCTCGCCGTTGGATTCTTCCTCCATGATGATCTGGGTCAGGATCGCGTGGGTGATGTCGCTCCCGGTCTTGGCATCAAGGACCTGGAAATCGACCCCTTCGCGCGTCATCCGCGCAAGGTCGTCCAGTGTGATGTAGCTCGATGACTGGGTATTGTAGAGGCGCCTGTTGGCGTACTTCTTGATGATGACGGGATCTTCTCCCGCATTCCTGGTGGAGGCCATTGCCGACGCACTCCTGATCTTCGCGACTGCAACACCATTAGCACTTGCAGCATAGGGGTGGCAATCGTGATACTGATCCGGGCGAAGAATGCTCCCGAGCGGGGCGATCCGGCAGTCGCACGGGCCAGGATCAGCGCGAGAAGCGATGGGCCAGCAAGGTCAGCAATTCGTACTGCGACAATCCCGAAAGGTTGCTGGCTACCGGCAGGTCATAGGCCACGCTCAGCCAGTCACCTTCCCCAACACTTGCGGCCGCACCGATATCGACAATGGACATATCCATCGACACCCTGCCGACCACAGGCAGCAGTTGCCCTTCGTGTTCCATCGCACCGCGACCGGACCAGCATCTCAGATAGCCGTCGGCATAGCCGATCCCGACAACAGCAACGCGCATTGCCCGCGGCGCCACGAAAGTGCGGTTATAGCCTACCGCGTCCCCCTTTTCGAGATTGCGGACCTGCATGATCAGGGCCTTGGGGTAGACGACCTGCCTTATGCTGCCGGCAAGAGCAGGGCACGGCGTTCCACCATAGACCGCGATTCCCGGACGGGTCAGGTCGCCATGATACTCCGGCCCCAGCGTGATGCCCGCACTGTTGGCAAGGGCGCCGCGCTTATGCGGCACGAGTTCGCGGGCCTCTTTCCATTTGCGGAACTGGCTTGCGTTGGCAGGGCTCTCCTCGTCTGCCGAGGACAGGTGCGAATGCAGGATATCGATGTCCAGACTTTGCACGTCCGGAGCACGAAGGTCTTCCAGGGTCAGGCCGAGCCGGTTGATCCCGGTATCGACCATGATGTCGCAGGTGCCGCCACCAACTGCTTTCCAGATCGCGGCCTGCTGCAGCGAATTGATCACCGGCCGAAAGCCCAGCACATTTGCCCATTCCGCTTCATCCCTGGTCAGCGGGCCGTGGAGGAATGCCACCTGTGACGGCTGCACGAACTGGGACAGGTCGGCAGCTTCGCTCAGGTAACTGACGAAGAAATCCCGGCAGCCTGCATCCCTGAGCGGCGGTACAACCCGCTTCGCCCCGATCCCGTAGGCTTCCGCCTTGACCACAGCGCTTGCCTGCGCGGGGCCAGACAGGGCGTTCATGTGCCGCCAGTTTGCAACCAGGGCGCCTTCATCGATCTCGAGCCGAAGCGGTGCGCTGGGCCTCAGGCTTATCGAATGGCGAAGCGGGGGCAGCGGATTACGCAGGAGGTCCCGGGACCAGTTCAGCAAGCTTCCGGCCGACATCCTGATGCCGCCGGGCCCGCTAGTCTTGCCTGGCATCGCACCTCACCCGGATCATCGAAAGCACCTCAACAGCAAATGAAAGCCCCCAGCAGGCTGTGGCGCGCCATGCTATGCGCCATTCCATGCCGGCGCGCCACATCTAGCTGAACGGTCGATCAGCCGACCTCGTCGGCAAAATCGCGCGGCGGGCCATCGGGCAGGCCCCACATGGCCACCACCAGCGCCACGATCAGCAGCACGAAGGTGTACCACAGCCCGGCGAAGATATCCCCGGTGCGCGCCACGATGTAGCCCGCGATCAGCGGCAGGAAGCCGCCGAAGTACCCGGTGCCGATGTGGTAGGGGATCGACATCGAGGAATAGCGGATGCGCGGCGGGAACATTTCCGAAAGCAGTGCCGCCACCGGCCCGAAGGTGACGCCTGACAGCGCTCCCAGCCCGATCAGGATCACCATCAGGCCGACCAGGTTCAGCGCCGGCGGCACCTGCTTGTCGAGGTTGTAACCGTGCGTTTGCAGCCATGCGCCGATGGCCGCGCGGCGCTCCGGCCCTGCGGCGGGCGCCGTTGCCAGGTCGAACTGCGATTGCCCGGTCGCCATCTGCAGCACCTCGCCCTCCCGCAATTCATAAGGGATGCCGATCGCGGTCATGTCGGCCAGCAACTGACTGCAGGGTGTCCCCTGTTCCGATGCGAAGGGATCATAATCGCAGGCCTTGCCGGTGATCACCACCGGCGCGCTGCGGGCACTTTCGGCCAGTTGCGGGTTGGCCAGTGCGGCAATGGCCCAGAATGCCGGGAAGATCAGCACCAGGGTCACAACATAGCCCCACACGATCGGCTTCTTGCGCCCGACCTTGTCCGACAGCTTGCCGAACCACACAAAGAACACGCAGCTCACCAGGCTGGCGATACCGACCAGCAGTTCCGCGGTAGTATCGTCCACCCGCATCGGTCCCTTGAGGAACGACAGCGACGAGAACAGCGCGGTGTAGAAGATGATCGTCAGGCCGCAGGCAACGCCGAACAGGGCCACGAAGATGCGCTTCTTGTTGCCGGGGTAGGTGAAGCTTTCGACGAAAGGATTGGCGGAGGTCTTGCCTTCGGCCTTCATCGCCTGGAACACCGGGCTTTCCGACAGCATCAGCCGCATCCACAGCGAAATGCCCAGGAGGGCGATGGAGAGCAGGAACGGCACGCGCCAGCCCCATTCGCGGAAGGCCTCCTCGGGGATGAGGAATCGGCAGGCGAGCACCACCAGCAGGCTCAGAACGAAGCCGCCGATGACGCTGGCCTGGATGAAGCTGGTGAAGAAACCGCGCTTTTCCGGCGGGGAGTGTTCGGCCACATAGATCGCCGCGCCACCGTATTCGCCGCCCAGCGCCAGCCCTTGCGCGATGCGCAGCAGCAGGACGATGATCGGGGCGGCAATGCCGATGGTCTCGGCACTGGGGACGAAGCCGACCCCGGCCGTGGCAACACCCATCAGCGTCACCGTCACCAGGAAGGTGTACTTGCGGCCCAGCTTGTCGCCCAGGTAGCCGAACAGGATCGCGCCCAGCGGGCGGAAGCCGAAGCCCACGGCAAAACCCGCCCAGGTGAGCAGCAGCGACAGCGTCTCGTTGCCCGAGGGGAAGAAGGCCTGGCTGATGAACACGGCCAGCGTGCCGTAGATGAAGAAATCGTACCATTCGAACACGGTGCCTGCGGAACTTGCCGCGATTACCAGGCGCACTTCCTTCGGTGACGGTTCGCGACCCGCCAATTCACCAGCACTGCTCATTGTTCTGTTGTCCCCGCTATCCAAGCGCGACCGGAATTAGCTTGCCGCGCGCCCGGTGGAAAGAGCCGCGTTGGCAGCCTTCCACGACAGCAGGATTGCCCCGTGCCGCGCGGGAAACTCACGCGCGGCTTCCAGCAGGCCGAGATCCGGCCAGTCGGCGATCGGCGCCTCGCCCTCGAGCCAGCCTTCGATGCGGTCATGGGCTGCGGCAATGGCCGCGGCATCCCGGCCCTTGGCATGGCGGGCGAAGATCGCGGCGGCCGCCTGCCCCACGGCGCAGGCGCGCACCCGCATCCCCAGGGTGCCGATGCGCCCTGCCGCGTCCAGTTCAAGGTCGAGCCGCAGCGTGCTGCCGCATGTAACCGCACGGGCCTCCCCATGCAGCGGCAGGTTTTCCATCGGCGGCCAGCCAGCCAGTTCCACCGTCAGGGCCAGCAATTCCGGGGTGTAGAGCCGGGCAACGCTCACTCTGCGGCTCCCTTGTCATCCTCGTGGAAAGCCGCGCGGCGCTGGGCGATCAGCTGCACCATTTCCTCCGAACTGGCGTTGACGAAGGGATAGGTGCGCGCGCTTGTCATCCAGTCAGGCCGCCCGGCCGGGCCCCAGGCGGCGTCATAGCCAAGGGCGATCATGGAAAAGCCGAAGACCGCGATGATCGTGCCCTTGACCGCGCCGAAGCCGAAACCCAGCACCCGGTCGATCGGCCCCAGCGGCGACTGGCGCGAGCTTTCGCCCGCCTTGCGCGCGATCAGGCGCATGGCGGCATAAGGGATAAGCAACAGCAGTGCGAAGGCCAGCAGGGCGGCAGCCGTGGGTGTGCCCATCTGGCTGTAGATCAGCGCGCTGAGGTCCGTATGCAGAAACCGCACGGCCAGGATCGCCAGCACCCAGGCCGCCAGCGACAGCACCTCCTGCACGAAACCGCGCATGAAACCGGCTGCGGCCGCAGTGCCGACCAGCAACAGGACAATGATGTCGAACACGTTCATTCCAAGGGGGAATCTATGCGCTTGCCATCACCCGGTCAACGAGGCCCGGCAAGGCCGCTATTCCCTTGTAGCGCAATTTCTGCAGGCCATCGTTTTCCTGCACCGGTCCGCAGGCCATGTCGAAGCCCAGCTTGGCCGCTTCCTTGACCCGCAGGCCGGCGTGGGAGACGGGGCGCACTTCGCCCGACAGCGACACCTCGCCAAACCAGATGGACCTGAGCGGCAGCGGCTTGTCGGCCAGGGCAGATACCAGCGCGGCTGCCACTGCCAGGTCGGCTGCGGGATCGGACAGGCGATAGCCGCCGGCCACGTTGAGGTAGACTTCGGCCGAGGAGAAATTGAGCCCGCAGCGCGATTCCAGCACGGCCAGCAGCATGGCCAGCCGCCCGCTGTCCCAGCCCACCACGGCTCGGCGCGGGGTGGCGCCCGATTGCAGCCGCACGATCAGCGCCTGGATTTCCACCAGCACCGGCCGGGTGCCTTCCAGCGCCGGGAACACGGCGGAACCCGCCAGCGGTTCCTCCCGTCCGGAAAGGAACAGCATCGACGGGTTGGGCACTTCGGCAAGGCCTTGCCCTTCCATGGCGAAGACGCCGATCTCGTCCACTGCGCCGAACCGGTTCTTGAGCGCGCGCAGGATGCGGAACTGGTGGCTGCGCTCCCCCTCGAAGCTCATCACCACGTCGACCATGTGTTCCAGCACGCGGGGGCCGGCGATGCTGCCATCCTTGGTGACATGGCCCACCAGCACCAACGCCACCCCGTTTTCCTTGGCGTAGCGGATCAGTTCGAAGGCGCTGGCGCGGACCTGGCTGACCGTGCCCGGCGCCCCTTCGATCATGTCGGAATGCATGGTCTGGATCGAATCGATGACCAGCAGCGCCGGCGGCGCGCCGTCGCCCAGCGTGGTCAGGATGTCGCGCACGGAAGTGGCGGAGGCAAGGCGGATCGGCGCATCGGCCAGCCCCAGCCGCCCGGCCCTGAGGCGCACCTGCCCGGTGGCCTCCTCGCCGCTCACATAGACCACGTCATTGCCGCTGCGGGCGACGGCGGCGCTGGCCTGGAGGAGCAGGGTCGATTTGCCGATCCCCGGCTCCCCGCCCATAAGGATCGCGCTGCCCGGCACGATGCCGCCGCCCAGCGCCCGGTCGAATTCGGCCAGCCCGGTAGTGCCTCGCGCCAGCGGCCTGATCGGGGCATCCAGCGATTCGAACTGGATCCGCCGCCCGCCGGTGGCCAGGTTGTGCTTGGCGGAAAAGGCGGTTTCGGGTGCCTCTTCCTCCAGCGTGTTCCATTCGGAACAGTCCGGGCACTGGCCTTGCCAGCGGGTCGAGATGCCCCCGCATTCGGTGCAGATAAAGCGGCGCTTGGGTTTTGCCATGGCCTTGCCTAACCAGAACATAGGTGGAACGCAATCGCCTTTGCGCGCTCCATGCCCACGCCGGTGTCCGGATTGCAATTGTTCCCCCGGCGGGCCACAAGCCTAGGCCATGCGCCAGAAGGAACTCCGCATCGCGCTCATCTGCTACGGCGGGATCAGCCTTGCGGTCTATATGCACGGCGTGACCAAGGAGATCTGGAAGCTGGCTCGCGCCAGCCGGGATTTCCATGCCGGCAAGCCTTCCGCAGGCGGATCCGAAGCGATCTACCGCGAGGTGCTGGAACAGATCGATCAAGACCATTCGCTGCGACTGCGCGTCCTGCCCGACATCCTGACCGGGGCCAGCGCCGGCGGGATCAACGCGGTGTTCCTGGCCCAGGCGGTCCATTCCGGCCAGTCGCTCGACCCGCTGACCGACCTGTGGCTGGATACCGCCGATGTCGACCGCCTGCTCGACCCCGAAGCTCAGCTGTGGACGCGGGTGGCCAAGTTCTGGGCGCCGCCGCTGGTCGAGATGCTGCTGTCGCGCCCGGGTAACGTGGTATCCGAAAGCGTGGCCCCGGAAATGCGCGCCGGGGTGCGCCGCAAGCTCGCCCGCTTCGTGCGCAGCCGCTGGTTCGAGCCGCCGTTTTCCGGCATCGGCTTTTCAACCCTGCTGGCCAATGCCCTGCAGGCGATGGCCGATGCGCCCTGCGGTGCGCCGCTGCTGCCTGCTGGTCACCCGATCGACCTGTTCGTAACCGCCACCGATTTCCACGGTCACCTGCAGACGCTCCACCTCAACAGCCCGCCGGTGGTGGAGGAGAGCGAGCATCGCCTGCCCATCGGCTTTCGCGCCCGGGTGCCGGCCGAAGCGGGCAAGCCGCTGGCCGACCTGCTGGAACTGACGCTGGCGGCGCGCTCCACTGCCAGCTTCCCCGGCGCCTTCCCGCCGCTGAAGATTGCCGAGATCGACCGGCTTGCCACCCAGCGCGGGATCGAATGGCCGGGCCGGGACAAGTTCCTCCAGCGGATCATGCCGGTCCATGCCCGCCATGGCGCGGTCGATGCGGTTTCGCTGATCGATGGTTCGGTGTTGGTCAATGCGCCCTTTTCAGAAGCGATGGGCGTGCTGCACGACCGCCCCGCCCAGCGCGAGGTGGACCGCCGCTTCGTCTATATCGATCCCACCCCCGATGCCCGCCGCACGGTGGGCGATCCGCGCGCCGAGGTCGGCTTCTTCCGGGCGATTTTCGGCTCGGTCAGCTCGATCCCGCGCGAACAGCCGATCCGCGACAACCTCGAGCAGATCCAGTCGATTTCGCGCGAGGCGATGGAGATGGGGCGCGTGGTGGCGGGCCTGCGACCCGAAGTGGAGCGCGCCGTAGATGCCCTGTTCGGGCGCACCTTCTTCCTCGACAGCCCCACGCCAAGGCGGCTTGCCACGTGGCGGGCAAAGGCCCAGCAGGCCGCGGCCGAGCAGGCCGGCTTTGCCTATCACGCCTATGCCCAGGCCAAGTTTGCAGGCGTTCTGACGCGCCTTGCGCAGGTGGTGGTAGCCCATGCCCCGGCAATTCCGGGGGGAGATGTGCGGACCATCGGCCTGCGGCTGCGCGAACAGGCCGAAGCCAATGGATTGACCAGCCTGGCCGAACCGTCCGGCGGCGCGAACGAGGCGGCGATAACCTTCTTCCGCGATCATGACATCGGTTTTCGCATCCGTCGGCTGCGCTTGCTCGCCCGCCGCCTCTCGCGAGAATGGGAGGACGATCCAGAGATCAGCGAAGAACACCGCGATGCCGGGCGCGACATGGTCTACCAGGCGCTGGCGCTCTACTTCGATCGCGAAAGCGACCTCGACGGAAGCGGCGTGATCGATCCGGAATTTGCCAAGGTTGCCGCGCAGGTGTTTGCCGATCCGGGCCGCGTGCTGGCCGGGATCGCCGCCCGCCGCCACCTGCAGGCGGTCGACCTGCAGGTGGAGGTTATGCTGGCGGAAGGGCTGGCGGCCATGCCCCGGGCCCTGCGACGGCGGGTGCTGCTCGCCTACCTCGGCTTCCCGTTCTACGACATCGCCACCCTGCCGCTGATGCGCAACGAGGGGCTGACGGAATTCGACCCGGTCAAGGTGGACCGCATCTCGCCCGATGACGCGCCCACGATCCGTGAAGGCGGTACCGCAGCCACCTTGCGCGGGATCGAGTTCTACAACTTCGGCGCCTTCTTCAGCCGCGCCTACCGCGAGAACGATTACCTGTGGGGCCGCCTGCACGGGGCAGAACGAATGGTGGACCTGGTCTGCTCGACCTTGCCTGCTCCGCTTCCGAAGGAGCAATGCCTGGCGATGAAGCGGAGGCTGTTCCTCGCCATCCTTGATGAAGAGGAAGCGCGCCTGCGCGAAGATCCCGGGCTGGTTGCGGCCTTGCGGGCCGAGGTCATGGCCATTCCGGGCTGAAGCAGTTGTCCGCTCAGCCCGAGAACGCGTCCTTCAGGCGATCGAAGAAGCCGCGGCTTTCGGGGCATTCCTCGCCCGTTTCCAGCTCGCGGAATTCGCACAGCAGTTCGCGCTGGCGGGCGGTGAGCCTGGTCGGTGTCTCCACCGCGACTTCCACCACCAGGTCGCCGCGCCCGCGACCTTGCAGCACCGGCATCCCTGCCCCGCGTTTGCGCAGCTGGCGGCCCGACTGGATCCCGGCGGGAATGTCGATCGTGTGCGTCTGGCCATCGATGCCGGGAATATCGACCGATCCGCCCAGCGCGGCGGTGGTGAAGCTGATCGGCATCCGGGTGAACAGCGAGGTGCCCTCGCGGCTGAACACGGTATGCTCGCGGATGTGGATGAAGATGTAGAGGTCGCCCGCCGGTGCCCCGCCCGGCCCGGCCTCGCCGCGCCCGGCAAGACGGATGCGGGTGCCATTGTCGACACCCGGCGGTATCTCGACGTCGAGCCGCTTGATCCGGTCCACCCGCCCCTCGCCCCGACAATCCGGGCAGGCCTGTTCCAGCACTTCGCCCCGGCCGTGGCAGGCGGGACAGGGGCGTTCGATCACGAACAGTCCCTGCTGGGCGCGGACCTTGCCGTGGCCATTGCAGGTGCCGCAACGGCGGCGCGTGGTGCCCGGTGCCGCACCGCTGCCGGTGCAGGTATCGCAATGGGTGGCGACTTCCACCTCGATCGTGGAGTTCCGGCCGGTGAAGGCTTCCTCCAGCCCGATCTCCATGTCGTAGCGCAGGTCGGCGCCCCGGCGCGGGCGCGCACGGCCGCCGCCACCACCAAAGGCGCTGCCGAAGATCGTCTCGAAAATGTCGCCAATGTCACCGAAATCGGCGCTGCCTCCGCCGCGACCGCCGCCGCCACCGCCCATGCCGTTGGTGAAGGCATCGTGGCCATAGCGGTCATAGGCAGCGCGCTTCTGCGGGTCCTTCAGGCAATCGTAGGCAACGCTGATCGCCTTGAACCGCGCCTCGCAGCTTGCGTCGCCCGGATTGCGGTCCGGGTGATACTGCATCGCCAGCTTGCGATAGGCGCGCTTGATGGTGTCGCCATCGGCATCCCGGCTGACTTCAAGCAGCTGGTAGAAATCGACTTCGGTCGAAGACATGAGACCCCCTCAAAAACCTGCCGCCACCGGCGGAAACGCACCGGTGGCGGGCTGGCTTGTCATCAGGCGTGTCAGCCCTTCTTCTCGTCGTCCACTTCGGAGAACTCGGCATCGACCACGTCGTCGTCCGCCTTGGGGGCGTCGGCACCGGCGGCACCGGCCTGGGCAGCGGCCTGGTCCTTCTCGTAGATCTGCTGGCCCATCTTCATCGCCACCTCGGTCAATGCGGTGGCCTTGGCCGTGATGGCCTCTGCATCATCGCCCTCCAGCGCGGTCTTGACCTCGGCAATGGCAGCTTCGACCGCGGCCTTGGTTTCGGCGTCGACCTTGTCGCCGTTCTCGGCGAGCTGCTTCTCGGTGGCATGGACCATCGAATCGGCCTGGTTGCGGGCCTCGGCAGCGGCGCGGCGCTTCTTGTCTTCCTCGGCGAACTTCTCGGCATCCCTGACCATCTGGTCGATGTCGGCATCGCTGAGGCCACCGGATGCCTGGATGCGGATCTGCTGTTCCTTGCCGGTGCCCTTGTCCTTGGCCGAGACGTTGACGATGCCGTTGGCGTCGATGTCGAACGTCACCTCGATCTGCGGCACGCCGCGCGGCGCCGGCGGGATGCCGAGCAGGTCGAACTGGCCGAGCAGCTTGTTGTCCGCGGCCATCTCGCGCTCGCCCTGGAACACGCGGATCGTCACCGCCTGCTGGTTGTCGTCGGCGGTCGAATAGGTCTGGCTCTTCTTCGTCGGGATCGTGGTGTTGCGGTCGATCATGCGGGTGAACACGCCGCCCAGCGTCTCGATGCCCAGCGACAGCGGGGTCACGTCGAGCAGCAGCACGTCCTTCACGTCGCCCTGCAGCACGCCGGCCTGGATCGCCGCGCCCATGGCCACGACTTCATCGGGGTTGACGCCGGTGTGCGGTTCCTTGCCGAAGAATTCCTTCACGGCTTCGCGCACCTTGGGCATGCGGGTCATGCCGCCCACCAGCACCACTTCGTCGATGTCGGCAGCGGTCAGGCCAGCATCGGCCAGGGCCTTCTTCATCGGCTCCTTGGTGCGTTCGATCAGCTTGGCGACCATCTTTTCGAGGTCCGAGCGGGTGATCGTTTCCACCAGGTGCAGCGGAGTGGTGCTGCCGCCTTCCATGCGGGCGGTGATGAACGGCAGGTTGACTTCGGTGGTCTGCGCGCTCGACAACTCGATCTTGGCCTTTTCGGCGGCTTCCTTCAGCCGCTGCAGGGCCAGCTTGTCGCTGCGCAGGTCCATGTTCTCCTTCTTCTTGAAGGTGTCGGCAAGGTATTCCACCACCGCACTGTCAAAGTCCTCGCCACCCAGGAAGGTGTCGCCGTTGGTGCTCTTCACCTCGAACACGCCATCGCCGATTTCGAGGATCGACACGTCGAAGGTGCCGCCGCCAAGGTCATAGACGGCGATGGTCTTGCCATCGTCCTTGTCGAGGCCATAGGCCAGTGCGGCCGCGGTCGGCTCGTTGATGATGCGCAGCACTTCGAGGCCGGCGATCTGGCCGGCGTCCTTGGTTGCCTGGCGCTGGGCATCGTTGAAATATGCCGGCACGGTGATGACGGCCTGAGTCACAGTCTCGCCCAGGAAGCTTTCGGCGGTTTCCTTCATCTTCTGCAGGATGAAGGCGGAGATCTGGCTGGGCGAATAGTCCTCGCCGCCGGCCTTCACCCATGCGTCGCCGTTCTTGCCCTTGACGATGGAATAGGGCACCAGCTCGGTGTCCTTCTTGGTCACCGGGTCATCGAAGCGGCGGCCGATCAGGCGCTTGACCGCGAAAATGGTGTTGTCACCGTTGGTCACGGCCTGGCGCTTGGCGGGCTGGCCGATCAGGCGTTCGCCATCCTTGGTGAAGGCGACGATCGAGGGCGTCGTGCGCGCGCCTTCGGAATTCTCGATGACCTTCGGCTTGCCGCCATCCATCACGGCCACGCACGAGTTGGTGGTGCCAAGGTCGATACCGATAACTTTGCTCATGGGTTCCCCACTCTTCCTTCAACTGGACGCTGCACCTTCGGTCCCCCGATCCAGCGGCAGGGCCTCTTGGCAGCTCGATAAGTACTCTTGCTTGAGCCGCGATATAGGAGCCGTTTCGGCCCCGACAAGAGATGCGCCCGCAGCCAGCTGTGCACTTGGCAGTAACCGCGCTTGGCCGTAGAACGTGATGCGAACGGACAGGGAGGATGAGACCATGAAGAAGATTTTGCTTTCGTGCGCTGCCGGGCTGGCTTTGACGATGGGGCTTGCGGCCTGCAGCAGTGAACCCGAAACGCCTGTCGACGCCGCGCCCGAGGCGCCCGAGGGTATCTCCGTCACCGACGGGCGGATGAACCTGCCTGCGGCAGCCGGCAACCCCGGCGCGGTCTACTTCACCATCACCAACGAGGGCACCGAGGAACAGATGCTGCGCGCCGTCAGCGTGCAGGGTGCCGAAAGCGCCCTGTTCCACGAGACGAGCGAGTGGAACGGCCAGATGGACATGCAGGAGCTGCTGCAGGTCCCCGTCCCTGCTGGAGAAAGCGTGGCGTTCGAGCCGGGCGGCAAGCACGTGATGGCCTTCGGCGTCGAGGAAGGGCTGGAGCCCGGCGGAGAGGTAGAAGTGACGCTGTCGTTCGTGCGCGGTGACAAGATCAGCTTCCCGGTGCGCCTGCTTGCTCCGGGTGACGACGGCTCGGGGAACTGACGCTGACCACCGGTTACGCCGATTACAGTCAACCTTGCCCGGCAGGCGGTCGCAGGCCGCTGACGCCTGGCGAGGTTGCCCTTGCCCGCTCGGTATTCGGCGATGCGCTCGATTGCGCAAAGGTCACGATCCGGCGGCAGAAGTGGTTCCCGCTGCAGCCGCGCCGCGTCACCATGGCGCCGCGCGGCCACCTCCATTTCCACCCGCTGAGTGCGATCTATTGCGACGATTTCGCCCACGGCTCGCCGCGCGCGCAGGCGCTGTTCGTGCACGAACTGGTGCACGTGTGGCAGGTACAGGCCCGGGGCGAATGGTTCCTCCTGCTCAACCGCCATCCCTGGTGCCGTTACGACTATACCCTGAAGCCGGGCTGGAAGCTGGCGCGATACGGGATCGAGCAGCAGGCAATGATCGTGCAGCACGCCTTCATGCTGCGCCAGGGAATGCCGGTTGCGGGCGCGCCGCCGCTGGAGCAGTATCTGACCGTCCTGCCCTTTGCGGGCTTTTCGAAAGACCCCTTCCATGCCGCACAAGGTTGACCATCACGCCATCCTCGACAGCCTTGCCGCCACGCGAGGCGGGGTGCGCAACGTGTTCCAGCACATCGACCCGCGCCGCACGGCGCACCTGATCGTCGACATGCAGAACGGATTCATGGAACCGGGCGCCCCGGTGGAAGTGCCTGCCGCGCGCGATATCGTGGACGAGATCAACGCGATAAGCCGCGCCGTGCGCGATGCCGGCGGCACCAATGTGTTCCTGCGCTATACCACACCGGCCGACTGGGAAACCGGATGGACCGTGTTCTGGGACCGCATGGGTGTGGCCGCCGCCGATCACCGCGCCGCGTTTACCCCCGGTGCCCATTACCACCAATTGTGGACGGACCTCGACCGGACAGATGCCGACCTGGTGGTGGACAAGCACCGCTTCTCCGGCTTCACCCACGGGACAAGCGACCTGCACACCGTCTTGCAGCAACGCGGGATCGATACGGTCATCATCAGCGGCACGCTCACAAATTGCTGCTGCGAAAGCACTGCACGCGATGCCATGCAGAACAACTACCGCGTGATCATGGCCGCCGATGCCAATGCTGCCTTGAGCGATGCCGAACACGCGGCCACGCTGCACATCCTGGCCATGGTCTTTGCCGACCTGAGGTCATCAGCGGAACTGGTTGAAATGCTGGAAGAGGCGCGGCAGACTGCCTGAGGGGTCGAGCATACAGGGGGTTCTTGCACTGATGATAAACCGGTTTCACGCGGGCCTTGTCGCCGCCATCGCCCTGTCAGCCGCTCCGGCGGCCGCGCAGGATACGGCCGCCGTGCCGACCTATGCCAAGGTCGAGCTGACCGGCGGCTTCAGCCCCGATCCGCAATTCTTCAGCGTAACATCCGGCGGCACGATCTCGGCCTCGTCGAGCATTTCGTCGGACTGCCGCGGTTACATCGCCAACGCGCCCGACGTGCGGCTCCATTACAGCAGCGGATCGTTGCCGCTGATCATTTCCACCCGGTCGAGCGGGGACACCACCCTCATCGTCCATGCGCCCGATGGGTTGTGGTATTGCGATGATGACAGCGGCAACGCCGGCCTCAACGCCATGGTTCGCTTCAATTCGCCCATGTCCGGCCGCTATGCGATCTGGGTCGGTTCGTACTCCAGCGGTGACTACCTGACATCGGAAGTCGCCATCTCGGAGCTGTCCAGCCAGT
>CAZTED010000055.1:0-16433 GCA_964612175.1 uncultured Sphingomonadaceae bacterium | reverse complement strand
TCCAGCCAGGTGTAGCCGAGCGAGACCTGCAGGTCGCGCGTCACTTCGCCCGCCAGGCCCAGCTCCACGCCCTTCACCCGGGTTTCGCCGGTCAGCACGATCAGGCCGGGATTGCCCGGATCGGGGGCCTGGGTGTTGCTGCGGTCGAGCCGGAAGACGGCGGCGGTTGCCAGCAGGTCGGGGGTGATTGCCCACTTGATCCCGGCCTCGATGTTCTCGAACTTCTCGGGCACCAGTGTCTCGGCTGCCGCGTTCAGCACGGTGAACTGGTCGCCTGATTGCGGCAGGAAGCTGGTGGCATAGCTGGCATAGAGTGACAGCGCCTCCATCGGCTTGACGATCAGGCCGGCGCGCGGGCTCCACTTCTCGTCCACCCGCTCGCCGGCAAAGCCGTTTGCAAGGTTCACGGTCTGCAGGTCGAACCGGTCATAGCGCACCCCGCCGACCAGCTGCACGATCCCGAAATCGATCTGTTCCTGGACATAGAAGGACAGCGTCTGCAGGTCCGACACGCTCTGCGGGCCGGCGACAAGGGTAAAGGCGGGGAAGTTGAAGCTATCGCCCAGCGGCAGGGTGATGCTGGTGGCATTGCCGAACCGGACGATGTTGCGGACCGAAGTGGAATCCTGGTCCATCGCCTCCACCCCCAGCAGCAGGGTGTGGCCGATCGAGCCGGTCTCGAATTGGGCCACCAGGTTGGCCTGCCCGATCAGGTTCTGCCGGGTGTTGCCCTGGTCATAACCGCTGAAGCTGACCGTGGTGGCCGTGGCCGCGCCGGGCAGGTGGTTGCCGTAGTACTTGTCGTAATCGGCATACTGCACCGAGGCGTTGAAGCTGATCGCCGGGCTGAAGGCATGTTCGATGCGGGCGCGGGCGATATGCGCTTCGTTGGTGCTGATGTTGAACCCGCGCGTATCGCCGAAGAATACCTTGTCGTAGCCTCTGATCACCACGCCGCCCAGCGAAGGCAGGCCGCGGTCGACCACGCGCTCGTCGTTGTCATAGGTGTAGCTGGCGGTCAGCCGCGTATCCGGGCCAAGTTCGGCAGTGAGCGTGGGGTTGATGCCGAAGAAGCGGCCTTCATAGAAATCGCGCTGGTTGTTGAGGTCTTCGTAGGTGCCGGTCACGCGCACGGCCACGCTGTCGGTCAGCGGCTGGTTGAGGTCGAGCGAACCGGAAAAGGCATTGAAGCTGTCGATCGTCAGGGCCGTGCCGATGAAGCTGTCCATCGTGTCGGCGGTCTTCATCACCCGGTTGATTGCCCCGCCACCGGCCCCGCGACCGAAGATCAGCGCATTGGCGCCTTTCAGCACCTCGATCCGCTCCACGTTGTAGAGCGGGCGGTAGTACTGCGAATCGTCCCGCAGCCCGTCGATGTAGAAGTCTGCCGTCGTCTGCTGGCCGCGCAGCAGCACCTGGTCGCGGTGGCCCTCCCCGGTGCCAAGCGACACGCCCGGGACATAGCGCAGGGCATCGGCCAGCTGGCGCAGGGCCTGGTCCTCGATCTGGTGGGTGGTGATCACGGTAACGGCCTGCGGCACGTCGATCAGCGGGGTCGGGGTCTTGGTGGCGGTCGAGCCGTCGTCTTCCGCGTAGCCTTCACGCTGGGCGGTAACGACGATGTCTGCGCCAAGGTAGTCGCGCTGGGTATCGTCCGCGGCAAGCGCCGGAGCAGAAGCGGCAAGGGCCGATCCTGCCAGGAGGAGCGAGCGGGCGGCGTGGGCAGTGCGATTCAAGGAAACCCCCTGTTCGGCAGTATTGCGATTGATTTGCAAGAGCACTCGTATTGCGAGTCATTTGCATTTGCAACGCAAAATTGTCCTGCCGCACGAATTGTGCTCAAGGCCCGGGGAAGGGCCACTGCAAGTCGTGAGGAGACAGCGGATGAAGGCAACGATCTGGCACAACCCGCGCTGCAGCAAGTCACGCGCTGCGCTGCAAACGCTGGTCGACCATGGTTACGAGGTGGAGATCGTCGAATACCTCAGGCAGCCGCCCTCGCGCGCCACGCTGGCGCGGCTCTATGCCGCTGCCGGGATGCACCCGGCACAGGGCTTGCGGCTGGCCGGGACCGATGCCGGTGAGCGCGGCCTGCCGCAGGCCGATGCAGACACGATCCTTGATGCCATGGCAGCCAGCCCGGAACTGATCGAACGCCCGCTGGTCGAAACGCCCAGGGGCGTGCGGCTGTGCCGCCCTTCGGAACGGCTTGCCGAGATTCTCTGACTGGCCGGGCGCCGGACGGCTTGGGGGGCAACCCGGCGGGTTTCGATTGCCAAGCGGGTGCGCATTTGCAATTCCGGAGGCAATCCTGGCGGGCTTGGATGCCGCGCCTGCTTATTCACGGGGACGAGCGACATTTCAATGAACGGCAATGAACTGGCCCGCGGGCGCGTGCTGCCGCGCCTGAAGCACAAGATCGCCCGCGCGATGGGCCCGGCCGGGGTGTTCATCCGCGGCTTCATCGAACACCCGCGCATGGTTGGGGCGGTCACGCAGTCCGGCCCGGTGCTGGTGCGCGAGATGCTGGAGCCGGTCGACTGGGCGAACACCCGCCTGTTCGTGGAATACGGCCCGGGCGTGGGCACTTTCTGCCAGCCCGTGCTCGATCGCCTCCCGCGCGATGCGGACCTGCTGGTGATCGATACCAACCCGCTGTTCATCGACTACCTGCGCAAGACCTTCACCGACAGCCGCTTCCATGCCGTGCTCGGATCGGCCGCCGACGTGGAGGAGATCGTCCGCTCCATCGGGCATGAGCAGGCGGACTATGTGCTTTCGGGCCTGCCTTTCTCGACCCTGCCCGATGGCGTGGGTCCGGCCATTGCCGAGGCCACACGGCGGGTGATCCGCAAGGGTGGGGCTTTCCTCACCTACCAGTATACCTCTGCGGCAAGGGACCTGACCGCCAGCCTGTTCCCGCGCGTGGAATCGCGCCGGGTATGGGCCAACCTGCCGCCGTGCCTGCTGGCCTGGGGCTGGCAGGACTGAGGCTGGCAGGGTTGGGGCTTGCCGGGCGGGAAGCCGGCTACTCGAACACTTCCGCCGCAGCCTGGTCATCGCCGCCAAGCTGCTGGTGCATCGACACCAGGATCGCCGTCAGCAGCATGGCCACCGCCGCGCCGGCAAGGCCGTTGACAAGGCCGGTCACGAACAGGTTGCCGACCAGGCCCACCACCGAAAACAGCAGCATGGACAGCACCATGTAGGCGATGAACAGCAGCACGAAGAACAGCACGATCCGCCGGCGCGACTGGCCGGTCAGCTTCCACGACCGGCCAAAGGCGGCCAGCGGGTTGCGGATCCCTTCCAGCATGACCGCCGGGATCACCAGCACGAACCTGAGGGCAAGCACGAGCAGCGCGCCCACCATGGCCACCACCCCGATCACCGCGATCGCGCCAGCGACGGTTTCGCCAAGGACCATGCCAAGCGCGGCGCTGACCAGGCCGATCGCCAGCGCGGATGCCACCACGAAGGCGCTGTAGCCAAGGATCGATACCAGCACGCAGCCAAGCAGCGTGGGCAGGGCGCCGATGGCCGCGCGCAGCGATTCTCCCACCGTCGGCCGGCCGGGGCCCAGCAGGTCGACCATCGCGGCATAGCCGATGATCGAGAAGGCCGCGCCGATCAGGACCACGCCCACCAGCGCCGGGATCTGCGCGGTCAGTTGCGCGGCCATCTGTTCCGGATCGCCGCCGGGGGTGAGCAGGGTGCCCATCATGTCGGGCATGGCCACCACCAGCACCATGTTGGGCAGCAGGAAGAAGATCCCGGCGATCAGCGCCAGGTACTGCATATTGGCGCTGACCATGGCGGTCGCCTGCGACCAGGTGCGGTTCATGTCGAAATTCACGGGTCTTTCCCTCCCCCCGGCACGAAAGTGCGCGATGCAATGCAGCCTTGATAAACCCGTTGGCCTGCGCCACGCAAATGCCGAGATACAATGACCGGAAGTTCCCGCCTCCCCCTGCCCGAATGGCGCGTGTCGCACAGCGCGGTGCCCTATCGCGAAGCCCTGGCCGAGCAGGAGGCGCGTTGCGCCGCGATCCGCGCCGGTACGGCGGCCGAACTGGTCTGGCTGCTGGAGCATCCCCCGGTCTATACCGCCGGGACCAGCGCGGACCCTGCCGAAGTGCTCGATCCCCGGTTCGACGTGGTGGAGACCGGGCGCGGCGGGCGGCACACCTATCACGGGCCGGGCCAGCGCGTGACCTATGTGCTGATCGACCTTGACCGGCGCGGCCGGGACGTGCGCCGGTTCGTCCACGCGCTGGAAGGCTGGGTCATCGCCACGCTGGCGACTTTCGGGGTGGAAAGCTGGGCCGTGCCCGACCGGGTGGGCATCTGGACCCGCGACATCGACGGCAGCGAGGCCAAGATCGGCGCCATCGGCGTGCGCGTGCGGCGCTGGGTGACCATGCACGGCTTCGCGGTGAACCTGTCGCCCGACCTGTCGCACTTCACCGGGATCGTGCCTTGCGGCATTGCCGAATACGGCGTCACCAGCATGGCGCGGCTGGGCCAGCCCCTTGCGCCGGAGGCGTGGGATGAGGCATTGCGGGCCACCAGCGGCGCTTTCCTTGCCGCACTCGGAGACTGATCATGCCCGCCACCCGCCTCACCGCATTTGCCCCGGCTGCCGCGCTGCTGCTGCTTGCGGCCTGCGGCGGGGACCAGGCCCCGGCGGATGAAGGGGCCAGCGCCTCGGGCGAGATCCTGCCCGCATCCACCAGCGATGCCATGATCCCGCTCGACACCCTGCAATCGCAACCGCCCTTGATGCGGCCCGAACCGATGGGCGGTGCGGCTGCCGGTGAGGACGCGGAAGAAGCCGGGGATGCCGCGCAGGAAGACGCAGCGGCCAGCGGCGATGCTGCCGCACCGGCACCAGCGGACGAGGCTGCCGAATAGCGCTCGCCAGAGCGCCGGGCAGGCTCAGCCGGCGCGTTCCAGCAGCGCCCGTGCCCGCGACAGGTGCGGGGTTTCCACCATGCGCCCGCCCATGGCCAGCGCGCCCGCGCCGGGGCTGGAGGCAAACAGCTCGACGATGGCGCGCGCTTCGGCAAGCTGTTCGGCCGAAGGGCTGAAGGCGGCATTGATCACCGGCACCTGGTCCGGATGGATCGCCAGCATCCCGGCAAAGCCATCGGCAAAGCTGGCGGCGGCGATGGCCTTCAGCGCGGCAGTATCCTTGTAGGCGGCATGGACAGTGTCGATGGGGGCGAGCTGGCGGGCATGGGCGGCCAGCAGCACCTGCGAGCGGACCATGCGGAACAGGTCGGTCCACTGCCCCTCGGCGTCGCGCTTGCGGCTGGCGCCGATGGCTGCGGCAAGGTCTTCCGCACCCCAGGTGAGGCCGGCGAGGCGGGGCAGGTCGAGCGTGGCGAATTCGGCAATGCTCAGCGCCGATTGCGGCGTCTCGCCCAGCATGGGCAGGATGCGGGTGCTGCCCGGCTGCATCCGGTGCATCTGCTCCAGCTCATAGAGTTCGGCGGCGAGCATGCGCAGCTGCTCGGCGCTGCTGGCCTTGGGCACCACGATCCCGTCGGGCTGGCCGCGCATCACCATGTACAGGTCATCGCGCCACAGCGATCCGCTCAGAGGGTTGATCCGCACCCAGCGGCGAAAACCCCCGCCGGCCAGTACCTGCTGCCGGTGAGCTTCCAGCCATTGCCGCGCCAGGTCGCGCGCGTGCTGCTTGGCATGGGGCGCAACCGCATCCTCCAGGTCCACCACCACCACATCGGCGCCGGAAGCCGCCACCTTGGCAAGCTTGCCCTCGCTGTCACCCGGCACAAACAGCCACGACCGCATCTTCATTGCCACTGCTCCCCGATGCCCCCGGTTGCCCGGCAAGGCACAGACTAATCCCACCGCACCTAGCGGCAAAGACTGGAGAGCGGGTGGAGGGACAGGGTTAAGCGGGCGGTAGGGAAGGGGCCTCAGCGCGCCCCCAGGTCGCCCTTGCCCACGGTGCCGCTGGCCATGGCGAGCATGGCGTCGAGGCTCTTCCGGGCGCGCAGGCGCAGGCCTTCCTCGATCTCGATGCGGGGCTCGAGGTCGCGCAGCGCGACGTAGAGCTTTTCCAGCGTGTTCAGCGCCATGTAGGGGCAGATGTTGCAGTTGCAGTTGCCGTCTGCCCCCGGCGCGCCGATGAAGGTCTTTTCCGGCAGGGCCTTTTCCATCTGGTGGATGATGTGCGGCTCGGTCGCCACGATCAGGGTCTGGCCGGGGAAGGTCTTGGCAAAGTTGAGGATGCCGCTGGTCGAACCGACATAGTCGGCATGGTCGATGATGTGCGGCGGGCATTCCGGGTGGGCAGCCACGGGCGCATCCGGGTATTCCTGCTTGAGCTTGATGAGTTCGCGCTCGCTGAAGGCCTCGTGCACGATGCACACGCCCGGCCACAACAGCATCTCGCGGTCGAACTTGCGGTTGAGGTAGCCGCCAAGGTGCCGGTCCGGCCCGAAGATGATCTTCTGGTCACGCGGGATCTGCGACAGGATCGTTTCCGCGCTGGAGCTGGTCACGATCACGTCGGACAGCGCCTTCACCTCGGTCGAGCAGTTGATGTAGGTGAGCGCGATATGGTCCGGATGCCGTTCGCGGAAGGCGGCGAACTTTTCCGGCGGGCAGCTGTCTTCCAGCGAACAGCCGGCTTCCATGTCGGGCAGGACCACGATCTTTTCGGGCGAGAGGATCTTGGCGGTTTCGGCCATGAACTTGACCCCGCAGAAGGCGATCACCTCGGCATCGGTAGCGGCCGCCTTCTTGCTCAGTTCCAGGCTGTCGCCCACGAAATCGGCGAGGTCCTGCAGTTCCGGGCGCTGATAGTAATGGGCCAGGATCACGGCCTTGCGTTCCACCCTGAGGCGGTTGATCTCCGCGATCAGGTCGGTGCCGGCGGGGATCTGGGTCTGGACGCTCATGTCTGCTCCTTCAGGCAATGCCTGCCATATAGCGCCCCTCGCGCCGATTGCATCACCGGATAGGGGTCAGGTGCCAGACCTCGCCATCGCAGGCCACCTCGCCGCGCCGTTCAAGGTCGAGCAGGTGGGCGTGCACGCTCTGCCCGGCGGCGGGCCACAGGAATTCGGCGACGCCCTTGTA
The DNA here is from genome assembly GCA_964612175.1 of uncultured Sphingomonadaceae bacterium. Lineage (GTDB taxonomy): Bacteria > Pseudomonadota > Alphaproteobacteria > Sphingomonadales > Sphingomonadaceae > Alteraurantiacibacter. The sequence goes on along the minus strand of CAZTED010000055.1, from coordinate 9,320 downwards.
CATTACCGGCACCAGCGCGGCGATGGAGCGGGGCTCCTCGGCCAGCAACTTCACGATCTGCCGCTCGCGCTGGCGGCGGTGGCCGATCATCCCGCGCACCAGCTGGCGGGGCTTGTCCACCGCCTGGCCGTGGGCGGGGTAATAGACGCGGTCATCGCGGGCATAGAGCTTGTCGAGGCTGGCCATGTAATCCGCCATGTCGCCATCGGGCGGCACCACCACGCTGGTGGACCATGCCATCACGTGGTCGCCGGTGAACAGAGCGCCGCTCTCTTCCAGGGCATAGCACAGGTGGTTGGAGGTATGGCCAGGGGTGGCGACGGCGCAAAGGGTCCAGCCCGGCCCTTCGATCCGCTCGCCATCAGCCAGCACCCGGTCGGGCGCATAGCCGCGATCGAACGGGGCATCCACGCGCGGCGCGCTGCTTTCGATCACCAGCGGCGCGCAGCCGGTCACCGGGGCATTGGTCAGGCGGGCCAGCGGCGCTGCGGCGGGCGAATGGTCGCGGTGGGTATGGGTGCACATGATCGCCAGCACGGGGGCCGTGCCGATGGCCGCCACCAGCGCGGCAAGGTGGTCGGGATCATCCGGGCCGGGGTCGATCACCGCCAGCCCCTCCTGTGTCCCCACAAGGTAGGTCTGTGTGCCGGTGAAGGTGAACGGCGAGCCATTGGGCGCAAGCACGCGTGCAACCAGCGGTTCGAGCCGTTCGACTTGGCCGGTGGGCCAGGGCTTGGGGGGCAGGGACATGCCATGCCCTTTGCCGTTCACCTTGCCCAATGTCGAGAACTGTTGCTGGCGTGCCTTTGTGCCAAGGTGTCTCGACTTCGCTCGATCCCAGCGGATAGGATGGCGTCATGGGAGAACTGATCCTCGTCCTTGATGAAGGCACCACCAGCACCCGGGCCATGCTGTTCGATGCACGCGGGAGGGTGCACGGCGTGGCCCAGCGCGACCTGACGCAGCATTATCCGCAGGCTGGGTGGGTGGAACACGATGCGGAAGAGATCTGGGAGCGCACGCTCGCCTGCGCCCGCGACATGGTCGACCAGGCGGGCGATCCGGCGCGGATCGCCTGCATCGGCATTACCAACCAGCGCGAGACGGTGGTGGCCTGGGACCGCACAACCGGGGAACCGCTTGGCCCCGCCATCGTGTGGCAGGACCGGCGCACGGCCGATACCTGTGCCGCGCTGAAAGCGGCCGGGCACGAAGGCTGGGTGCAGGAGAGGACCGGCCTGCTGCTCGATCCCTATTTCTCCGCCACCAAGATGCGCTGGCTGCTCGACCATGTGCCCGGCGTGGCGGCGGCAGCAGGCGATGGCCGGCTGGCTTTCGGCACGATCGAGAGCTGGCTGCTGTGGAAGCTCACCGGCGGGACGGCGCACCTGACCGATGCCAGCAATGCCAGCCGCACCCTGCTGCTGCCGCTTGCGGGCAGGGACTGGGACGAGGAGCTGCTGGCGCTGTTCGGCGTGCCGCGCGCCGCCCTGCCGGACATCTGCGACAATGCCGCGCACCTTGGCACCAGCACGCCCGGCCTGCTGGGCGCGGCAATCCCGGTCACCGGCATGGCGGGGGACCAGCAATCGGCCACCATCGGCCAGGGCTGCCTTGCGCCGGGGGAGACCAAGGCGACTTACGGCACCGGTGCCTTCGTGCTGGCCAACATGGGCCAGGCCCTGCCGCGCTCTGCCAACCGCCTGCTCGGCACGGTGCTGTGGCAGATGGAGGGGCAGCGCACCTATGCGCTGGAAGGATCGGTGTTCGTGGCCGGCTCGCTCATCAAGTGGCTGCGCGACGGGATGGACCTGATCGGGACGGCGGAGGAGAGCGAAGTGCTCGCCCGTTCGGTGCCGGACAATGGCGGGGTGGTGGTGGTTCCGGCGCATTCCGGCCTCGGTGCACCGCACTGGCGACCGGAGGCACGCGGGATCGTCAGCGGGCTGACGCTGGGCAGCGGCCGTGCCCACGTGGTCCGCGCCGCGCTGGAGGCGATGGCGCACCAGACGCAGGACCTGGCGCGGGCCTTTGCGGCGGACGGTGCGCCGTGGTCCTGCCTCAAGGTGGATGGCGGTATGGTTGCCAACGGCTGGATGGTACAGGACATCGCCGACCTGCTGGAGATCGGGGTGGTCCGCCCCGCGTCCGTTGAGACCACCGCGCTGGGCGCGGCCATGCTGGCGGCCGTGGGTGCGGGGATGCATCCTTCGCTGGGGGCCGCTGCGGCAGCGATGATCGGCGAGACCAGCCGCTTTGCCCCGCAGATGGATGCCGCCACCCGGGCGGCGCGGATCACGGGTTGGCAGGCGGCGCTGGCGCGGGTCTAGCTCCCCGGCACCCGCTTCAGAGCCCGCGGACGGCGCTCTCCATCTGTGCGTTAAGCCGGTCGCGCAGGCGATGGATGGCAGCAGGATGCATGGCGAACCGTTCGCGCCAGGCATTGTCCAGCCGTTCGATCCGCGCATAGAAGCGCCTGGATCGCAGCACGATGTCCTGCAGGCGCGGGGCCAGCATGGCGAACTGTGCCGGGTCCGATTCGGGCTGGGCGGGCGGCAGGCGACCGTGGCGGCGCAACTGGAACTCGCTCAGCTCCCCGGCGAAATAGGCGCGGTGGTTGAGCAGCCAGGCCAGCGCATGCATCATCCGCGTGGTGGTGCGCAAAGCCTCGCAAGACAAGGCGATACGCGACAGTTCCTCGTCCGCGCCGATCAGGTCCAGCCGGCCGGACATGTCGAACGCGGCGCGCGCCTCGTCCGCCAGCGCCAGCGCGTCGGCATAGAGGGTCTCGACGATTGCCGAGCTGATGTCCGCAGGTTCTGCCATGGTTCGATCGCTAGCGTGCCAGCCTGCCCTGCGCCAGAGCGTGGATGGTTAATTTCCCATTTCCTGCAACCCTGTCCCGCGCCGAAACGCTTTGCAGCCGGATCCGCGGCAGGTCAGGCGATGATATCGGGCGTGAGGTAATCCTCGATCATTGTGATCTGGTCCTTCAGCAGCAGCTTGCGCTTCTTCAGGCGGGCCATCTGCAACTGGTCGCCGGTGCCGGTTTCGCCGAGCGCTGCAATGGCCGCATCAAGGTCGCGGTGCTCGATCCTGAGCTGGGCCAGCCGCTTGCGCATCTCCTGTTCGGTCATGCTGCAAACCCCCGCGAAAGAATCGGGCCGGAACTGTCCGGCCCGCCAGAGCCACGCCTCGTAGCAGGCCCTCATTGCCGATCTAGGGGTTCTGTGATTTGATGACAATCACGCGGCTCGTGAACGAGTTGCGAGTCGCGTTTGTGTTCGTTCAGGGGCCCCTCCCAGAAGGCCCCGCTACGACAGGAGAACGCCAATGGAATCTTCACATGTCGCTGCCCTTCAGGCCAAGCATGAAGGGCTGGAACGCCGTCTCAAGGAAGAGATGGGCCGCCCGGCACCCGATATGTCGATGATCCAGAAACTCAAGAAGCAGAAGCTCCGCCTGAAGGAAGCACTTTCGTTCCAGTAAGGCACCCTGCCCGCCACGCGCGGGCGGCATGACAGGCGTTGGCGGGGCAGGGCCGGTTGTCCTGCACCCCGCCACCCGCCTGGCCCGGTAATGCCGGGTCCGGCAATACTTTTGCATGCCGGTTTTCCCGGCGTTCCCAAACCTGTGAATATGCAGTAGTCCGGTGCCATGCCAGGAGCCGTCGCAGCCGCCAGATCGATCCTTACCCGGTTGCACGAGGTCATGGCTGCACGCAGCCATGCGCAGGCCAAGCTCAACCAGGTCGTCGACATTATCGGCGAGGCGCTCGATAGCGAGGTGTGCTCGGTGTACCTCCTGCGCGAGGGGATGCTGGAGCTGTTCGCCACCCGTGGCCTCAACCAGAGCGCGGTCCACGTCACCCGGCTGGGCGTGGGCGAGGGTCTGACCGGCACCATTGCCGCCACCAGCGAGACACTGAACCTCGACGAGGCGGCGACCCACCCGGAATTCCAGTACCGCCCCGAAACGGGGGAAGAGAAGTTCCACTCCTTCGCCGGCGTGCCCATCGTGCGGCGCGAGCGGGCAATCGGGGTGCTCACCGTGCAGCACGTCGAGCCGCGCCGCTACGAGGATGTCGAGCTGGAAGCGCTGCAGACGGTCGCCATGGTGCTGGCCGAACTGATCCACAACGCCGGCCTGGTCGACGAGGAGCAACTGGGCCAGCGCTCCGGCGCGCAGAGCGGGCAGCAGGTGCTCGATGGCCTTGGCCTGGTGAAGGGCCTGGGCGTGGGCAAGGCAGTGTTCCACCAGCCGCGCGTCCATATCGAGCAGACCGTGGCCGAGGACACCGAGGCAGAGCGCCAGCGCGTCTACCTCGCCTTCGACAAGATGCGCGAGCAGATCGACCACATGGCCGGGCAGGCCGAGTTCGGCAGCGGTGGCGAGCACGAGGAAGTGCTCGAGACCTACAAGATGTTCGCCTATGACGAAGGCTGGAGCCGCCGGATCAACGAGGCGATCGACAGCGGCCTGACGGCCGAGGCCGCGATCGAGCGCGTCCAGCAGCGCACCCGCCAGCGCATGCGCGAGATTTCCGACCCGCTGCTGGCCGACCGCATGCATGACCTGGAGGACCTGTCGAACCGCCTGCTGCGGATCGTCTCCGGCCAGCTCGGAACTGCGGCAACTTCCGGCCTGCAGGGCGATTCGGTGCTCATTGCCAAGAACCTTGGCCCGGCGGAACTGCTCGAATACGACAAGCGGCGCCTGAAAGGCGTGGTGCTGGAAGAAGGCAGCCTGACCGCCCACGTGGTGATCGTTGCCCGGGCCATGGGCGTGCCGGTGATCGGCCGTGTGCGCAACCTGCGCGGCCTGGTGCGCGAAGGCGATACGGTGGTTGTCGATGGCGACAGCGCCACGGTCACCCTGCGGCCTGCGCAGGGCGTGCTCGATGCCTTCGACGCGCGCCTGGCCCGCAAGAAGCAGCGCCAGGCCGAATATGCCAAGCTGCGCGATGTCGAGCCCTTCACCCGCGATGGCGAGCGGATCGAGGTGATGATGAACGCCGGCCTGCGCGACGATGTCGCCATGCTGGGCCTGACCGGGGCCGACGGGATCGGCCTCTACCGTACCGAATTCCAGTTCCTGGTCTCCGCCGCCCTGCCGCAGCGCGACCGCCAGACGCGGCTCTACCGCGACGTGCTGGAAGCAGCGGGCGACCGCAAGGTGATCTTCCGCACGGTCGATATTGGCGGTGACAAGAGCCTGCCCTATCTTTCCAGCGAGACCAGCCGCGAGGACGAGAACCCGGCGATGGGCTGGCGCGCGCTGCGCCTGGCGCTGGAGCGCGAAGGCCTGATGAAGGCACAGGCGCGGGCCTTGCTGGAGGCCGCCGCCGGGCGCGAGCTCAACGTCATGTTCCCGATGGTTTCCGAACCGTGGGAATTCGACGCGGCCAAGGACGTCTTCGTCGCGCAGCTCGATTTCCTGCGCAAGCAGCGCCACAAGCTGCCCAGCGCAATCCGCTACGGCGTGATGCTGGAAGTGCCGTCGCTGGCGGAAATGCTCGACCAGCTGCTGCCGCGGGTCTCGTTCATCTCGATCGGGACCAATGACCTGACCCAGTTCCTGTTCGCCGCCGACCGCGCCAATCCTGCGCTGGCGGAACGCTATGACTGGTTGAGCCCGGCCATCCTGCGGTTCCTGAAGCGGGTGGTGATCAACTGCGCCGGGTCACCGGTGGACCTGGGCGTCTGCGGCGAGATGGGCGGGCGGCGGCTGGAAGCGCTGGCCCTGATCGGGCTCGGCATACGGCGCCTGTCGATCACCCCGGCTGCGGTGGGACCGATCAAGGAACTGGTGCGCAAGGTCGACACCCGCGAGATCAGCGCGGCGATGAACGGCTGGCTGGCTAATCCGCCGCCTTCCATGCGCGCAACGCTCCAGGCCTGGGCGGAGGATCACGGGATTGACCTGGAATAGGCCGTCCCGGACTAAGTCAACCCGTCAAAGCCTCCTTTCGCCGCCACCGTCCTTGACTTGTCTTTGCAGCGCAGCATTGTGCGCGTAGATGGTAAACAATGAAAATTGCAGCGGATTTGGGCCTGCGCTGCGCAAAGGGTCGGCGGGACGGTAATGACCGAACAGATTGAGATGCCGGAAGAGTTCACCGCGCCTCGCGGATCGGGCCCGCAGTTGCGCGCGGCGCGCGAGAAGCTTGGCCTGAGCGTGCGGCAGATGGCCGACCGCACCCGGATACCGCAGCGCCATATCGAAACGATCGAGGCAGGTAACTTTGCCGCGCTTCCGGGCCGAGCCTATGCCGTGGGCTTCGTGCGCACCCTGGCGCGGGAAGGCGGGCTGGACGAAGAGGTAATGGTCACCCGCCTGCGCGAAGAACTGGGCAGCAGGGCTTCGGAACATCGCGAGCGGCGCGAGACCTACGAGCCGGGCGATCCGTCGCGCGCACCGTCCTCGCGGCTGGTGTGGTTCTCGGTGATTGCGGTCGTGGTCCTGCTGGCCGGCCTGTTCATGGCGGCGCGGTTGCTGTTCACCCCGGCGGCCGAACTGCCTTCGCTGGTGGAGGAAGCGGAACCGTCGGCGGCCAGCACGACACCGGCAGCCAATGCTCCCGCCGCCTCGGGCGCTGTCACCTTCACCGCGCTGGGAGATGTCTGGGTGCGGTTCACCGACAGTGCCGGGACGCGCCTGATGGAAGGCAACCTGGCGCAGGGGGAAAGCTATACCCTTCCCGCCGACGCGGCAGGCCCGCGCCTCGTAACCGGGCGGCCGGACCTGCTATCCATCACGGTGGGAGGGCGCGCGGTGCCGCCATTGTCGACCGAGCCGCTGACTGTCAGCAATGCACCGGTCGACGCAGCTTCGCTGCTGGCCCGCGGCCAGGCTCCGCAGGCGGCCAGCACTGCCGCTGCCACAGATGCGCCCCGCCAGGCTGTCGCCCGCCCTGCCGCCGCCCGTCCTGCCGCAACCCGCCAGGTGGCAGATGCGCCCGAACCGCAAGCTGTCGCAGCAGAACCAGTGGCAGAGGTTGAGGCGGTGGTGTCGGCAGAACCTGAGGGCGCTGTGACGGCGACACAATAGGTATAGACCGCGGGGGATTTCGCGGCGCGGCTTCTCCCCGCAGCGTGGTTAATCGGTTATTCGGGCTGGGTTTCCCATGGTGGCTGCCCCGGGCAGGTCCCGGGACGCGCGGACCGGCAAAAGGAAGAGATCGCATGACAGGCAGGATGGCTTTGTGGCGCCGCACGGGCGGCACGCTGGTGGCGGCGGGACTGGTACTGGGCATGATGCCGCAAGCGGTCCAGGCCCAGCAGCAGGAGGCCGAACGGCTCCAGCGGATCGAGACCCAGCTGCGCGCCCTGCAGCGGGCGGTGTTCCCCGGCGGCGACCAGCGCTTCTTCGAGCCCGAGATTGCCGCGCCCCAGCCCGGCAGCCCGGCCGCAAGTCCCGTCACCAGCACCAGCGCGCTGACCGATGTTCTTGCGCGGCTGGAGGCGATCGAGCTGCAGCTTGCCCGGCTGACCGCTGCGACCGAAGTGAACGCAAACGCGCTGACCCTGCTCGAGACGCGCCTTGCCGTGCTTGAACAGGGTGCGGCCCAGGCGATCCAGGCACCGGTCGCTGCCCCTGCTGCCACGCCGTCTGCCACGCCTGCCCCGGCGCAGGTTGCGGCCAGTACCGGCACCGCTACAGCAACTCCGGCCCGGCCGGCTGTCCAACCCGCTGCACAGGCCCCCGCCCGACCGGCAGCCCAGGCACCCGCCCAGCCTGCCGCCCAGCCTGCCGCCCAGCCGGCGGCGCCGGTGGCCAGCGGCCCTTCGGCAGAGCGGCTGGCCGCGGTGCAGGCCATCCTCAAGCCGGCCACGGCAGATGCGGGTGACGATGAATATGTCTATGGCTTCCGCCTGTGGGATGCCGGCTTCTATCCCGAAGCACAGCAGCAACTGGCCCTGTTCCTGGAGCGGTATCCCGGCCATGCGCGCGTGACCTTTGCCCGCAACCTCCTGGGCCGCGCGTTCCTCGATGCGGGCGAGCCGCGCCGGGCGGCAACGCATTTCTTCGAGAACTACCAGGCCGACAAGCAGTCCGCCCGCGCGCCCGATAGCCTGCTCTACCTTGCCGAAAGCATGATCGCGCTGGGCGATACCAACCGCGCCTGCATCGCGCTGGCAGAGTTCGGCGATACCTATCCCGCGCTCGCCACCGGGCGGCTGATGCAGCAGTACGAAGCGACGCGGGGCCGTGTCACCTGCGGGTGATCCTGTCCCGCCGGAACTGCCATCGCACCTGGTGGAACGGTTCAGGGCGGCGCTTGGCCGGCTGAACCCGGATGGCGGACCAATCGGGCTGGCGGTGTCCGGCGGCCCGGATTCGATGGCCATGCTCCTGCTCGCCCATGCGGCCATTCCCGGCCGGTTCGAAGTGGCGACAGTCGATCACGGCCTGCGTGCCGAAGCGAAGGACGAATGCGCGCTGGTGGCGCTGGCCTGTGCCGAGCGGCAGGTGCCCTGCGCCGTGCTGGCGGTGAAGGTCGCGCCGGGCAATGTGCAGGCAGAGGCGCGGGAGGCGCGCTATGCGGCGCTGAAGGACTGGGCGCTCCGGCGCGGCCTTGCAGCCATCGCCACCGCCCACCACGCCGACGACCAGGCCGAAACGCTGCTGATGCGGCTCAACCGGGGCAGCGGGCTGGCCGGCCTTGCGGGGGTGCGTGAGGTGGCCGAGATCGGTGCTTTGCGGGTCATCCGGCCGTTGCTCGCCTTTCGTCGGGCGGAACTGGCGACCCTGTGCCGCGCGGCCGGCGTCGTACCGGTGCACGATCCTTCGAATGACAACACCGATTACGACAGGGTTGCCATCAGGCAGGCGCTGGCCGCAGCAGAATGGCTTGATCCCGTTGCCCTGGCCGCTTCGGCCCGCAACCTTGCCGATGCGGACGAAGTGGTAGAGGCCCGCGTTGCCGAGATCATGGCAAGCCATGTCTCGACCTGTGCAGACCATGTCGAATGTTACCCGCCTGACGAGCGCGAGGTAGCCTTGCGGATCATGCAGCGCATCTTCTCCAGCCTGGGCGCGCGACCGCGTGGTGGAGAGCTTGCACGGCTGCTGGACCGGCTGAGGAGCGGCAATGGCGGGAACATCGCCGGGATAATGGTCAGCGTCGAAGGCGATTCCTGGCATTTCCGCCCCGAACCGCCACGGCGGGCGTGAAGGGCGGCCGGATTTCGCGCGAAACACGTCCCGCGCAACAGGTGCGGCAGGTCAGCTCGACAGTGCGGTGCCGATGCCGGCGCGCTGGCCGCGGGTGATGATCACCCGGTCGCCCACGCGGGCCTCGGCGAACAGGCGGCTGG
>CAZTED010000054.1:3774-16650 GCA_964612175.1 uncultured Sphingomonadaceae bacterium | reverse complement strand
TGCGAGACGATCAGTTCAACGATGTTGACGCACAGCTACTTCGCATAGACCGGGTCGAGCGCGTGCTCCGCATCGACGAAGGCAACCGTGCCGCCCTGCTTCTGCGCTTCGGCCAGCACGTGCAGCGCCAGCGTGGTCTTGCCCGAGCTTTCCGGGCCATAGACCTCGATCACGCGGCCCTTGGGAAGGCCGCCCACGCCCAGCGCGATGTCGAGGCCCAGCGAGCCGGTGGAAATGGCCTCCACCTGCATGGCTTCCTTCTGGCCCAGCTTCATCGCCGAACCCTTCCCGAATGCGCGATCGATCTGCGCGAGCGCCGCGTCCAGAGCCTTCTGACGGTCCACCTTGGATTCCTCTACCAGTTTCAGACTTGCGGCCATGACACGGTGCTCCCCACGTTCCAAGAGTTGCGTTCAAATCAACGTCTGAAACACTGTGTACCCAGTTTGTTCCACAAGAACAAGGGGGGAACGATATTTTGTTGGAGAACGCCGGAAACGGCGGATTTCCGTACTATCCGGCCGTGGCTGGGCGCAGTTCCCACTCCACTGTGCGCGTTCCGTTGGCAGGAACGGTAACCTCGATGATTCGCTGGCCGTCCTTCAGCCGGGTCCGTGCGCCGCGATGGGTCCATTGCCCCGCGCTCCCAAGCTGCAGGCGCACGGTCACGGGCGCGGGATTGGCATTGGTGAGGGTGGAGCGCATCCGCGACCAGGCCCCCTTGCCATCGTAGGGATCGTGGCTGGTCAACCGCTCGCAACGCGCCATGACCTGCGAGCTGGAGCCGAGCGCGATCTCCACGTCCTGCCCGCTGGCATAGTCGCGCAGCGATTGCTCGCCCACCAGCAGGTCACCGCCCGCCGCCGGCTCGAAGAAGGCGATGGGGCCGGATGGCAAGGCCACGCCAAGCCCATGCGCACGATCGTTGACCGTCGCAAACAGGATTGGAGTGGCCGCCGGTGTCGGGGTTTCCCCCCATGGCTGGCATGCTGCCTGGTAGACGAACCGCCCTTCCACCTCGCCCCGGTCGAGGAAGGCGACCTGTTTCAGCCCTTGCGCCGATACGGTGACCGGTTCGGGGATGCGGTAAAGCTTGAGGTCGCCCAGAGCCTCCTCCTGCGCCAGCATGGCATCGGCGACGGCACCCCCCGGCGCGGCCGATTCCATCCGCATCATCATTGCTGGCGGTGGCGGCGCAGGTACGGCGCCGTAGTCATAGTAGTCGGCACTGTAATCGGGCACCGGCGATCCCGCCGCCGTGGACCCCAGTGGATAGCAGGTGAGTGCAAGCGGGCGCGATTGCGGCGGATCGCTCAACCCCTGGAAATCGCTCACTACGTTGAGCGTACCGGCAACCGCCATCAGCTCGGCATTCTCGAAGCTCTGGTTGTTGTCGTTGAGGATCGTCAGCCAGCTCATCAGCCTGAGGCGCACGTCATCGCCGCTGCCGCCTTCCTGCAGTGTGGCGACATAGTTGGCCTGCCAGTCGAACCCCCAGGCAAGGTAGGTGAGCGTGACGGTATAGGTGCCCCCGGCCGGATCGCGGGTGTCGATGGAGAACACAGGCTGGGCGGAAAGGCCGGCAGGCACGCGGTCGAACGCCAGCCGCTCGGGCAGGCCGGAACAGCGCACCGCCTCATAGCCCTGGGCGGTCTGGAGCACCAGGCCGCCATCGGCGCGGGTGCGGATCACGGCGCTTTCGGCCACCTCCTGACCAGTAGCCGGATTGGTGCGGGTGACGGTGACGCGGTTGCCCAGCGTGCCGTCGACGATGGCAGCGGGGCTGAGCAGGTCAGCATTGCGGTTCTTCTCGATCGTGCCGCCGGGAAGCCCCGTGACAATCGCGGAAACGGCCACCATCCCCTCGGCCACGCCTTCGAAGCGGATGGTCGATTCGCCGGGCGGCAGGGTGACCTGCCGGGTTTCGGAAATCATCGCGAAGCCTTGCGGCCAGTCACGGTTCATCGCGCCGCCCTCGCCCCGGTTCGGGTCACGATAGACGGTGACGGCAATGGCCGAGGGTTCGGCGGCATCGACTGTCGCGCGAGCCGGGGCCGGGGTCTGGATCTGGGCCAGTGCCGGACCAGGGAGCAGCAGCGCCCCGGCCAGCAGCAGGCCAGTCAAGCGGTCCACCGCCCGCGCCCTCAATACTTCGTCTGGTAGGTGACGCGGACCACGCGGGTGCCGTTGGCCGGCACGGTAACGCGGTAAAGGCGGGTGCCGGCGTTGAGCTGCTGGCCGGGAACGTCCTCGGCGGTCACGCGGAAATCGCGGGCCCACCAGCCATAGTCGAGCCCGCCCTGGGTCAGCTCCACCTCGACCGCTTCAGGCTTGGCGTTGGTGAAGGTGTAGCGCATCGTGGTCTGGTAGTAATCGACTGCCCGCTGCACCTCGACCTCGCGGGTCACTTCGCCCGCCTCTATCACGCGGTAGCGGGCGCTCGCCTCGTATTCGGCGGCGGTGATGCGGTTGCGGCTTTCCACCTCGGCCTGGAGATAGACGTCAAAGGCATCGCCGGTGCGCAGGGAAAGCACGCTGCCCATGGGCGTGTGGCCGATGTAATTCTCGCCGATGAACTGCGGCGATCCGGCGGCATCGCGCTGGTAGAAGCGCACCGTTCCGGCCGGCAGGGCATCGCCCAGTCCCCCTTCGCGGGAGGAGGAGAAGCTGATCGCGCTCGACACGCTTACGGGATCGGAATCGCTCGACAGCCAGCCGATATCGCGGCTGTAGACGCGACGGGCGGGCACGCCCTGCACGTCGAGGAAGCTGACCTGCTTGGTCTGGTTGTTGGCGATCGTGGTCCGCCCGGCGATCGGGTAGAGGTAGAAATCGCCCAGCCGTTCACGATCGGCGGTTTCGGTGCCGGCGCGCACCATGTCGCTTCGGGAAGGCGCGTATCCGCCGTTCACGTTGCCTGCGACCAGCAGGGTATTGGCCTGGTGGAAGGTGGTGCCGGTGGTATTGGTCAGCGTGACCCAGCCCTGCATGTCCACCGTGCCGCGCGCCTCGTCATAGAGGGCAACATAGTCCGACGACCAGCCGAGGCCGGGGGTGAGGTAGCGGATCGAGGCCGGGCGCGTGCCGCCGCGGGTGCTGTCGAGCGTGACCGACAATGTCGGGCGAGCGCGCAGGTTGGGCGGAACGCGATCGAAGATGACGCGCACCGGCAGGCCATCGTCGCGCAGCACCTCGATATTGCCGTTCACCCGGATCACCACGCCGCCGAAGGTCGACAGCACTTCGGCCCTCTGCATGGTTTCCGCACCGGTTGCCGGATTTGTGCGGATCAGCGTGACTTCCTGCCCCACGGCCTTTTCCATCAGCTTCTGCGGGGTGAGCAGGTCGAAATCGAAGTTCTGTTCGATGATCGCGGTGTTCGCGGCATTGAAGCTGAGGGTTTCGGGACGAATCATGGCCGAGACATCGGGGAAGGTCACGGTCGAGCGGCCCTGCGCGATGCCGAGCTGGCGCACGTCCTGCACCAGTGACTGGCCGTTGTTGTAGATGGTGACCGACAGGTCGCCCTGCGCCGTGGTCTCGGTGGCCGGATCGGCCTGGGCCAGGGCGGAAGGTGCCAGCAGGGCGGCGGCAAGCAGCGATGCCCCGATGGCGGACGACAGGGCCAGGTGATGCAGTTTCATGGTGGTACTCCCCCCGGGCGCCGCGCGCCCTTCATGCCTGTGACAATGTCACAAGGGCCTGTATCGCGGCTGAACGGGAGGCAGGCTAACCGGAGCGTTTGGTCCCCGCCAGCACCTCGGCCACCTTGTCCGCAATCTGCTGTACGCTGAACGGCTTGGGGATGAAGTGCATCGCCTCGATATCGATCTGGTTCCGCAATTGCTCCTCGGCATAGCCGGACATGAACAGGATCGGCAGGCGCGGCTGGGCCTTGCGGATCTCGCGGGCCATGGCCGGGCCATCCATGGCCGGCATGACCACGTCGCTCACCACCAGGTCGAACTTCTCGCCGCTGCGGACCAGTTCCAGCCCCTCGTCCCCGTCGCTGGCGGTGACCACGTCATAGCCCTGCCGCGCCAGCGCGCGTTCGGCCACGGCGCGGACCATGTCCTCGTCCTCGACCAGCAGGATGCGCCCGCCGCCCGACCAGTTGCGCGCCTCCTCCACCGCTTCGGCGCGCGCCAGCTCCTCCTCGGTGACATTGTGTTCGGGCAGGTAGATCGTGAACCTTGCGCCCTTCACCTGCCCGTCGGGCGTGCGGGCATTGGTGGCGAAGATGAACCCGCCCGACTGCTTGACGATGCCATAGACGGTGGACAGGCCAAGGCCCGTGCCCTTGCCCAGTTCCTTGGTGGTGAAGAACGGCTCGAATATCTTGCCCATCACCTCGGGCGCGATGCCGCCGCCGGTGTCCTCGGCGATCAGCACGGTGTAGTCGCCCGCCGGGATGATTTCCGAGCCCATCCGCCGGATGTCCACGGCAGCGACGCGGCGGGTGATGAACGACAGGGTGCCCGTGGCGCTCTCCCCCCCGCCCTTGGCCTGGATCGCATCGCGGGCGTTGACCGCCAGGTTGATGATCACCTGCTCCAGCTGGCGCGGATCGGCACGGACCGCGCCAAGGTTGCGGTCGTGGTGGACCTTGAGCGTGATCTTGGCGCCCAGCAGCCGCTTCAGCAGCTGTGACACCTCGGACAGGATATCGGGCAGCTGCAGCGTTTCGGGCTGCAGGGTCTGCTGGCGGCTGAAGGCGAGCAGCTGCCGGGTCAGGCTGGCCGCACGGTTGGAATTGGCCTTGATCTGCTGGATGTCGTCATAATCGCTGTCGCCCGGCGTGTGGCGCAGCAGCATGAGGTCGCAATAGCCGATGATGGCGGTCAGCACGTTGTTGAAATCGTGCGCCACGCCGCCGGCCAGCTGGCCCACCGCCTGCATCTTGGTGGCCTGCGCCACCTGCCGCCTGAGCCGCGCTTCCTCGCTGGTATCGGCCAGGCTCAACAGCACCGCCGCATCGCCCAGCCCGCGCACGCCTGCCAGGCCGAGCGAGACCGGCTCCTCCGGCTCGTTGCGCAGCCGGACGGCAATGTCGCCGCTGTTGGCCGGCCCCTGCCCGAACCGGCGCACGGCGTCGGACATGGCGGTCTTGTCGCGGGCGATGACGAGGTCCGACGGGTATGGCGGGAGCGGCCGCCCCTCGATCCCGGCGGCGCGCATGAAGGCGGGGTTGGCGAACAGGAAATGGCCGTCGCGGTCGGTCATCGCCAGGCCCAGCGGCAGGCGTTCGAGCAGGGCTTCGAGCTGCGGTGTCTGCCCCCGCGCCTCCGCTCCCCAGCCGCCAAGGCCGATCCCCGAATCGAGCAGCAGCATCAGGGCGGGCTCGTCGGCCCCCTCGCCGCTGGCCGGCGGTCCCTCTGCCGGGTCGTCGAGCGGAACGTGGACCAGCGTCTGGGCCGATCCCTTCTTGCCCTCGCGCGCAAAGAAGATGCGGTCGCGCTCGTCGGACAGCAGCAGGCTGGCGAAATCGAGGCCGACCATGCTGGCCAGCTCGTCGCCGCCGGCGCGGCGGGCGAAGGCAGGATTGGCGGCGCGCACCGCGCCATCTGGGCCGACCACGGCCGCAGCGATCCCGGACGCGCCCAGCATCCGCCCGAACGGGCCGGTCACCTGCCGGGTGATCGCCACCAGCGGTTCGCTGCGCAGCACCGGGCTGAACCGCCAGACCAGGTAATCCTCTGCACGCCCGGCACGGGCCGCTTCGGCGGTCCACGATTGCTGCTCGTCGGCGATGGTCATGACCTCGCCGCTGTTGCCATCGCGCCAGGCGTTCCGGGCGATCCGGGCCAGCACTTCAGCAGAAGCGCCATCCACCGGCAGGCGCGGTGGGGCATGGCCCGATCCGAACCAGACCTCGTAGGCGGCATTGGCGCAGACGAGGCGGTTGGCCCTGTCGGTAATGGCAAGGGCAAGGCCCGGCTGCTCGATCGCGGCGACGGTGACCGACCAGTCGGGCGGCGCGGCCTCGGCCTGGGCTCCGGGCATGGCCACGAAGCGCGCAGCGGCAAAGACGATGAGGCCCAGTACGGTCAGCCCGCCGGCATAGGCCAGGGTGACAACGGCGCTGCCGCTGGCAAACTGGATCGCGGCGATGCTGGCCAGCACGGCGGCGGCCACGGCCAGGCCATCGACCAGCACGCGCGATTGCGGCCTTTCCCCGACACTCACGAATTGTGGACCTTGCGCTGCCGAACCCTCATTCGGCGGGCTTTAGCACTTTCCTGCGGGCCGGTCGCCTGGTCCATTTGCGGGCCACCACGAAGCGCCAGAAAAAGCTGGCGAGAAGGTAGCCGCAGGCAGCGCCGACCACCGCCAGCACGATGAAGCCGAAGGCGGTAACGCCCACGCCTTCGAGCAACTGGAACCAGCCGAACTGGCTCCACCGCCCGCTGGCGATCTCCTCGCTCACCTCGCCGCCGGCGAAGGAATCGATCTTGAGCACGAAGGCCCCCACCTGGTTCGCCGCCCAGATCCAGAACGGCAGGGTGAAGGGATTGGTCATGAAGGTCATCAGCGATGCCACCGGCACGTTGGCGCGGGTGGGCAAGGCGAGGAAGGCGGCGAGGAAGATCTGACCGACCGGGATGATGAAGCCGGCAAAGATGCCCAGGGCCACCCCGCGCGGAACCGAGCGCCGGGTGAACCGCCACAATTCCGACCGGCCGAAACGGTGGGCGATGGGGGCAAGATACTTGTTGCCTTCCATGTCCGCACGAGTCGGCATGGTCGGCCACTGCTGCCGGATCCAGGTCATGATGGAGCTGCTCGCCATACGGGCCGTCACATACACCTTTCAAACGCGCGGTGAAGTGACACTTAGCGTCATATCGACGAACAGCAGCTTAACAACGGCGACCGGGTGTTTTCCTGCAACAATCGGGCGATGTTTCAGGACTTGTCACGCATGATCCGCGCCTTGTCGCGTTTCCAGTCCTGTTCCTTGATGTGGGCGCGCTTGTCGTGCGCCTGCCGGCCCTTGGCCAGGGCAAGTTCCACCTTGGCCCGGCCGCGGCTGTTGAAATAGACCGACAGCGGCACCAGCGTCATGCCCTTGCGTTCCACCGCGCCGAACAGTTTCTCGATCTCGCGTTCGTGCAGCAGCAGCTTGCGCATCCGCTTGGGCTCGTGGTTCAGGCGGTTGCCGTGGCTGTATTCGGGGATGTTGGCATTGATCAGCCACACCTGCCCGTCACGCACTTCGGCATAGCTTTCGGCGATCGAGCCCTCGCCCGACCGCAGGCTCTTCACTTCCGTGCCGGTCAGCGCCAGCCCGGCCTCGAACACGTCCTCGATCGAATAGTTGAACCGCGCCTTGCGGTTTTCGGCAACGATCTTGGTCTTCTCGAAAGTGGCGGGTTTGGGGCGGGCCATGGTGAGGGGCCATGTAGGGCCTCGGACGGCAAAAGCAAATGCTTGGCCGAGGCCCGCCGGCGCGATAGTCTGCGCAGCGGAGAGAGGGAGAGCGTCGAAAATGGCCAGCCTGGCGGACATCGAAACAAAGCAAGGGCTGACGGCAGGGCAGATCCTTGCCAATGCCCGCGCCATGGCTCCCGCGATTGCCGCCCGATCCGACGAGATCGAGGACTTGCGCCGCCTGCCGGCAGACCTGGTGGCGGACCTGCGCCGGGCCGGCCTGTTCCGCATGGGTCGCAGCAGGGCCAAGGGCGGCCCGCAGATGACGCTGGCACAGCACCTTGAAGTGATCGAGGTGATCGCCCAGGCCGACCCATCGACCGCGTGGTGCGTCAAGATCGGCACCGACAGCGGCCTCCTGGCCGAGCTGCTCGCGCCGGAAGCCTCCGCCCGCCTGCTGCCCCATGCCGACATGATCACCGCCGGGCAGTTTACCGCCGGACGCGGGACCCTCGACAAGGTGGCGGGCGGTTACCGCCTGTCCGGCCGCTTCCCCTTCGGCAGCGGCATCAGCCATGCCGACGTGGTGATGACCGGCGGCGTGGTACACGAGGACGGCGTACCGCTGACCAGCGCCAGCGGGATGCCCGAAACCCGCCTCGCCTTCTGCCGCGCGGACGAACTGGTGATCGAGGACACCTGGCACACCCATGGCCTGCGCGGCAGCGGCTCCACCCATTACCGGGCGGAAGGCGTTTTCATCCCCGAAGACCAGGCCATGCGGATCGACAACCACCTGTTCGAAGGCAAGGACCCGCTCTATTCCAGCGGCTTCAACTGGGTGTCGACGATGGCCGCCGTCCCGCTCGGCTGCGCGGCAAAGGCGCTGGACGCCACCAGGGAACTGATCGCGGGCAGGAGCGCAGGGATACCCCCGCGCCCGATGAGCCAGCTGGAAGGCGTGCGCCTGGCAATTGCGAAGGCAGAAACCCGCTATGGCGCGGCGCGAGCATTTTTATACAATTCTGTCAATGAGTTCTGGACCGGACTTGAGGAAGGATCACCGCACCTGGAAGCCAAGGGCCGGCTGGCTCTGGCCAATGTCGAGTGCTTCCGCATGGCGGCAGACGTGACCCGCACCCTGTTCGACCTCATGGGCGCCAACGCCGTGTTCGAAGGCCAGCCGCTGGAACGCTGCGCCCGCGACGCGCTGACGCTGAACCAGCACATGATCGTGTCCGACGCGGCACTGGGAACCTATGGCGCGATGATGCTGGGACACGAGCATCCCAGCCCGCTCTACTGAGGCGCGGACCCTGCCTTACTGCCCCGCCACAAGGTCTGCCGGCAATGTCGTGTCCGACAGCACGCCGATGAACCGCTGCCAGCGCGTCGCCATGTCCGCCCCGCCCGCTTCCACGTAGGAACCCACGATATCCCTGCCGAGGCCGTAGTTGATCACGTAGCTGCGGTAGGTGTCCATGAAGCGGATCTGCTGCTGCGCCCGTTCCCGGCTGGCCAGCTGGTAGCGCATCAGCAGGTCCACCGTTTCTTCCGCCGTGGCCCTGCCATCGAGATAGCCGGCAGCGATGGTGTAATAGGCCGGCCCCAGCGCCTCGGTCGCCTCGCGCAGGGCATAGTAATCCTCCAGCCCCTCGGTCGCGATGCCGGCCAGCGGCGCCAGCACGTCACGCTCGTATTCCAGTTGTGCGCGGCCCGGGAAGGCCAGTTCCAGCCCGTATTCGGCGCTGCCTTCGGAGATGATCGCGCGCGGGGAATAGAGCGGCAGCAGGGTGTGCTCCACCTGCCCCAGCGCATTCACCCTGTCCCGCTCCACCAGCAGCGAATAGACGTGGTGGCCGGGATAGGCCTCGTGACAGCCGACATCCAGCGCCCGGTCGATCCGCGTCGGCAGGTCGGTGTTGATCTCGATCACCGAATGATAGCCGCCCTGGTAGTAGTTGAAACCACTCCACGGCTTGTCGGTCACCAGCGCCAGGCTGAAACGCTCGCCCTCGGGCAGCGGGATGTGCGGTGCGGTGCGGGCGCGGCATTCGGCAAGGGCCACATCGATCACCTGCGGCAAGCGGTCCGTGGGAACGACGAACCGGTCGCGAAAGGCATTCACCCGCTCGTGCAGCGGGCCGTCACCCGGCACCAGCGCATCGATCCGGGCGATCACCGGGTCGAGCGTGGCAAGGTCGATCAATTCCGGCCGCACGCCGAACAGGCCCTCGGCCTCCTCAACAAAGGGGATCCGCTCGCCGCGCAGCATCCTGAGGCGGACCTTGGCGCTCGCCAGCATGGCACGCAGGTATGCCACCCGCTCGGCATCCGCTTCGCCCGCCACCGGCAGCGCGGCCAGCGTGGCGTCGAGCGCGATGACGCGCGCCTGCAGCATGGGCAAGGTCATGCCCTCGTCCGCTGCCCCGGCAGCCTCGGCCAGTTCCGCCGGCCCATAATAGGCATCGACGTAGCCCGGATCCTTCTCGCCAATGGCAAGCTGCACCGCGAGGTAATCGCGGGCCAGCGCATCGAGCGTGGGCGGTGCCTGCGGCGTAGTGGCGCAGGCGGTGAGGGCTACGGCGGCAGACGCAGCGAACAGCAGCCGCATCACACCAGCCCAAGCCCTTCCATCGCCTTGTCCACGGCCGCCCTGGCCGCGTCGGAGCATTCCACCAGCGGCAGCCGCACTTCGGGGCTGAACCAGTCATGCAGGCGGCTGAGGGCATACTTGGCTGGCGCCGGGCTCGCATCGGCGAACATCGCGCGGTGGAGCGGGTAGAGCGCCTCGTTCAGCTCGCGCGCCAGCTCGTAATCCCCGGCCAGCGCCGCCGCGTGGAACTGTGCACAATGCTTCGGCGCGACATTGGCCGTCACCGAGATGCACCCACGCTGGCCCAGCACATAGCCTGCCAGCGCCAGCGGATCGTCGCCGCTGATCTGGTTGAAGGCCGGCCCTGCCCCCATGCGGTGGGTGACCACGCGGGAGAGGTCGCCGCTGGCATCCTTGATGGACACGATCTTGTCCGGGAAGCGGCGGTGCAGTTCGATCACGGTTTCGGGCAGGATATCGGTCACCGTGCGGCCGGGCACGTTGTAGAGCATGATCGGCAGCTCGCTGCGTTCCGCCAGGTAGCTGTAATGCGCCAGCAGCCCGGCCTGGCTGGGGCGGTTGTAATATGGCGCGACCAGCAGCACCGCATCGGCCCCGGCGATCTGCGCTTCCTTGATATGCCACAGCGCGGTCTGGGTATCGTTGCTGCCCGCCCCCGCGATCACCGGCACACGGCCTGCGGCCTGCTCGGAACAGGTGGCGATGATCTTGTGGTGCTCGTCGTTGTCGATCGTCGCGCTTTCACCGGTCGTCCCGCAGGGGACGAGGCCGGAGGAGCCGTTTTCGATCTGCCAGTCGACAAAGCGGCGATAGGCCTCCTCGTCGAACGCTCCGTCGCGAAAAGGAGTCGCCAGAGCCGGAATCGAGCCTGAGAACATGCGTATACCTCTTGCAATGTCCCGCAAAACCGGGACTCATGGCCTGTGTTACGGCCACTGCCGTTCAGGGCCTGATAAGGAGGGGCCCGCCATTATGTCCAGCATGGTTCGCTTGCCCCTGTTGATCTCCGTCCTTGGAACCCTGCTCGCCACGGTGCAACCTGCCATGGCCCAGCCGGTTACGGCCTATGGGGACCCGGTCGCATGGGACAATGCCCGCGCCACCCTTGTGGCCGAAGGGCCCGGCCCGATGGCTCCGGAAATCCGCCGCTGGCAGCAACTGTTCGAGGATCGCGGCGCGGAACTGCCGTTCGAGCGCTATTCCAGCTTCCTGCTCGCCAACCCCGGCTTCCCGGAAGAGGCCGCGCTGCGCGCCCGCGCCGAAGAGCGTCTGCGCCGCGAATTCGTGCCGAACGAGGCGGTTCTGGCCTTCTTCGACCGCCACCCGCCGGTCACCAACTTCGCCGTCGCCCATTACACGCTGGCCCTTGCCGGCCGCGATCCGGCCCGGGCCGCCACGCTCGCCCGCCAGGCCTGGCGCGGCGGGGAGATGAGCGAAGTGGCCGAAGCCACCATCGCCAGCATGTACGGTCAGGACCTGACCGCGGATGACCACGATGCGCGGATGGATGCCCTGTTGTGGCAGCGCGAGGAAGCCGCCGCCGCCCGCCAGCTGACCCGCACCAGCGCAGGCCGCCAGCCGCTCTTCGCCACCCGCCTCGCCATCCTCCAGGGCCGCGACGGCGCGACGGCCGACCCCGCTGCGCTGACCGATCCGGGCTACCTCTACAACCGCAGTCGCGAATTGCGGCAGAAGGGCCGCCAGGCAGAGGCAGTGGCGCTGCTGTCCAACCGTGCCCCGCTGGCCGCGCGCCCGCTCGATCCCACTGCCTGGGTCACCGAACTGCTCACTGTCGCGCGCCTGGCCGATGCCGGCGCCGCCCAGCGCATCGCGGCCGGTGTGGACGATGCCTTCGCCCCGGGCGAGGACATCACGCAGGCCGGGTTCCGCCTGCGTGACGATTACACCTCGCTGATGTGGCTGGGTGGCACCCGCGCACTGTGGGATCGGGGCGATGCCGCAGCAGCGGCCCCGCTGTTCTACCGCTATGGCGCTGCGGCGCGCACCCCGCAGACCCGATCCAAGGGCTTCTGGTGGGCCGGCCACGCCGCCCAGCGCGCCGGACAGGCGGCAGAGGCCAACCGCTATTACGAGATGGCTGCCATCTACGCCGACCGCTTCTATGGCCAGCTTGCGCTTGAGGCTCTGGGACGCCCCCTGCCCGCCTTTGCCGCCGCCGTGCCTGGGCTCGAACCCACGCCGGAGGCGCGTGCCGCCTTCCGCGCCCGGCCGATCGCCCGTGCCGTGGCTGAAGTCGCCCGCGATGCGCCGTGGAGCACCGGCATCCGCTTCTACCGCGCCATCGCCGACCAGGCGACCAGCGTGGAGGACCACCTGCTGGTGGCCGAGTTCGCCCGCGAGATCGGCCGGCGCGACCTTGCCGTGAACCTGTCCGATGCGGCCGGGGCCGACGGGCACGACGGCTTCACCCTGATCGGCTTCCCGCGCCTTGCCACCCCGCCGGGCACCAACTGGACGATGATCCACGCACTCGCGCGGCAGGAAAGCCAGTTCGCCCAGAACGCGATCAGCCATGCCGGGGCGCGCGGCCTGATGCAGTTCATGCCCGCCACCGCGCAGGAGGAATCGCGCCGCGCCAACCTGTCCTATTCGCCCAGCCGCCTGATCGATGACCCGACCTATTCTATGCAGATCGGCTCCAACCATATCGAACGGCTGCTGCGCACCTACAACGGCTCCTACCCGCTGGCCGTGGCCGCCTACAATGCGGGGCCGGGCAACGTGAACCGCTGGCTGCGCGAAAACGGCGACCCGCGCACCGGCGCGATCAGCTGGACCGAATGGATTGAGCGCATCGGCTTCAACGAAACGCGCACCTACGTCCACCGCGTGCTGGAAAACGCCGTGGTCTATGAACACCTCTACCC
>CAZTED010000054.1:0-3674 GCA_964612175.1 uncultured Sphingomonadaceae bacterium | reverse complement strand
GCGATCGTGGAGATCGTCAGCTGGGCCGCCGGCAACGGTGATCGCAGCGAGAACGGCGATTACCTCTATGGCCGCAAGCGGATGCGCGAGATCGACCGGGAGCTGGCCCACCTCGCCCGCCGGATGAAGGCGGCCAAGGTGATCGACCCGGCACATCAGCCCGACCGCGAGCGGGTGTGGTTCGGCGCAACCGTGACCATTGCCGATGAGGACGATACAGAGCACACCATCACGCTTGTCGGCGATGACGAGCAGGACGCCTCCGCCGGCCGCATCGGCTGGAGCGCGCCCATTGCCCGGGCGCTGCGCGGCGCGGCGGTTGGCGACCTCAGGACCGTGCGCCTGCCCGGCGGCGAGAAGGAATGGGAAGTGCTGGCGATCAGCTATCCGGCGGCGGTGGAGCAGGTCTGATGGCGGAGGTGGTCAACCTGCGGCTGGCCCGCAAAGCCAGGGCGCGGTCCGACAAGGCGCGCGAGGCCGATGCCGCCCGCGCCCTGCATGGCGAGAGCAAGGCCGCAAAGCTTGCCCGCAAGGCCGAGGCGGCGCGGGCCGAGCGCCTCCTCGACGGCGCAAAGCGCGAGCACGACTGATGCGCAGCACCTTTGCCGATGCCACCGTGCGGCTCTATTTCCTCGACCACGAGGCCGAGGGCGGCGCACCCGAAACCCTGTTCTATGGCCCTTTGGCCGAAGCCATGCGCCTGGCCGCACAACAGCCGGAGGAAGTCCAGGCAGGCCTGTTCCTTGCCACCGACAACGACGTGGTGGCCTGGCTGGACTTCATCGGCGATTAGCCGAGGGAGGGTCAGCCTCCGAGGGGAATATTGATCCTCACCATCGGCAAGAACGAGAGTTTCGAGACGTCGTCCACCGTGCCTTCCTGTACGGAAAGCCACTGGCCGCCGATGAACAGCTCCTTGAATTCGACAGGCCCTCCTTGCACCAGACCGGCGAAATTCACGCCCCCTGACACAAGGAAGCGATCCTGTGTCCGCCTGCCGGCAAGGGTGCTGTCGAAGATGCGGTGCTGGTAATCGCCCGCAGCCCGGAAGGAAATGCCATTGGTCAATGCCAGGTCAAACTTTGC
Organism: uncultured Sphingomonadaceae bacterium; assembly: GCA_964612175.1. GTDB lineage: Bacteria > Pseudomonadota > Alphaproteobacteria > Sphingomonadales > Sphingomonadaceae > Alteraurantiacibacter. The sequence continues at coordinate 2,588 of CAZTED010000054.1, read as the reverse complement.
CTGCAGGCGCGGGGTATAGCGTTCGCGCGTTGGATCGCTCGATTCCAGCCGGTCGATCGACGGGACAAGCGTGACCTTCCAGCCCCATGCACCGGTGCAATTGTTCACGCGGTCGCTCGGTCCGCTGGGAACCTCGCCAGCCAGGCACCGCCGGGTACCGAACAGCACGACGTCGGCGCCCAATGAAAGCGAATGGTCTGTGGCTACATCCGAACCAAGGACATCATTATGAAGGTCTTCCAGGCTGTAGGAAACGAAGGGCGATATTCTGCGGAAGCCGCGGTTCCAGTTCAGCTTGGCGGTACCCACGATCGAGCTTTGCTCGTGCTCTTCATCACCATTCTCGAAATCGGTAGCCCATTTCACCCCGGCACTTCCCGAAAGCACCAGCGGAGCATTCGGGTCGGTGGTGAAGTTGAGCAGCAACTGGCTGGTGGCATTGGCATCCTGCAGGCGTTCACCGCGCGTCTGGGTAAGATCACTGGTAAAGTCCGGCGCAAGCTGGAAGCTAACCGAGAATGCGGGCTTTACAACGGGAGGGGCATCGGGATCCGGGGCCTCGAACGCCTCCACATCCTGCGCAAAAACCGGCGCTGCCTGAACAAGCGCCCACGCCAGGCCAGCGCAGGCAGCAACCCGAACCGCCCTGTTCACTCCCTGTGCCCTTGTCTCGATCATCTTAGCATGCATAAAAGACCCCCCTTGTACTAGCCAAACCACTTGAATTTCAGCGCCCTACGGATCTTTCTGGTAGGATACAACAGCGTCAATGAACTGGCCCACGCCTCACGACCTGCACCACTCTCAACGGGATTCCGGAAGCGCCGAGCGATATTGCGGGAAAGCGCCGCCCGGGACTTGCCCGCCTTTCCCCATAGGCTAGACGGGAGCCATGTGGCTCCGCCTTGCCCCGCTCGCGATGCTTGTCGCCGCCTCTCCGCTGGCTGCGCGCGACAGCCTTGGCGTGTTCGGGCAATGGGGCGCATTTCGCGATCCCGAAGTGCCGCGCTGCTATGCCATTGCCTTGGCATCGGGCGATAATGCCGCAGCCTATGGCACGGTCAGCCACTGGCCCGGCCAGCAGGTGCGCGGACAGGTGCATTTCCGCCTGTCACGCGCCTTGGCCAGCGGCAGCAATGCGCGGCTGGTGATCGGGTCGGAGCGGTTCGACCTTGCCGGATCGGGTACCAATGCCTTCGCCGCAGACCGGCTGGCCGATGCGCGGATCGTTGCCGCGATGCGCGCGGCGGGCGCGATGCAGGTGACCGGGCGCGATCGGCAGGGCCGGGTTTTCACGGATCGCTACAACCTCGACGGGGCAGCCACCGCGATCGATGCCGCCACTGTGGGCTGTGCCCGCCGCCGCTAGGCCCCTTGCGCAAGGCCTCGTCAAGAAAACAGGCCGGGAATTGCTCCCCGGCCTGCCGTTCGTATGCCGGTTGCGGGCGCTCAGAAGCGGGCGCCGACGCCCAGCATGACCTGGTGACGGTCAAGGTCGACATCAAAGCGGTCGCTTTCGAGGCCGCTCGGCGCTTCGACTTCGCCTTCCTGGTAGTTCGAGTAGCGGTATTCGAGCTTCACGAACAGGTTCTCGCCCATCATCTGCTCGACACCCGCGCCCACGCGCCAGCCGTCGAGATCAAGATCGGTCTCGACATCGGTGGTGTTGTCGGTGGCGAGCACGTTCATTGAGGCATTGGCATAGCCACCCTTGACGTAGACCAGAGTGCTGGGCGTTGCGAGAACGCCGACACGCGCACCAAGATAGAGGTCGCGCCCCGCATCGACGTTCTGCACGCCGAAATTGGTGAACCCGGTCGTATCGTATTCGGTCGAGGCTTCCGACCACATGTATTCGCCCTCGACACCGGCAACCATGCCGCCAAGGTCGAAATCGAAACCGGCACCCACACCATAGGCGATGCCATCGATGGTCTGGTCGACGGCGTCGTTGTTGTCGATGTCGGTCGTGCTGCCCGGACGGGCGCTGTCATAACCCACGATCGCCTCCACGCGCGGGCCGGTGAAGGGGGTGGCCTCCTGTGCCAGGGCAGGCGTGGCGAGAGCCGCCACCGAAGCCGAAGCGAGGATAACTGCAAAACCCTTTTTCATCGAAATACTCCATTCTTTCCAGATCGGCGCAAAACCGTGCGCCGGGATTGGCTGAATGGGTGGATCAGGCAGGAGTTTCCTGAACCTCACACAACAAGAAAGGCGTTGTTTTTTAGCAACATACAGGTGGCAGAACGGGGCCTGCACACGATAAGTCGCGGGAACCTTGTCAGCCGACCGGCGTTCGCGGGCGCCGGCGCGCAGGGGCTACTGGCTAAAACCGCCGCCTTGCCCTATATGCGCGCCCACCATGCCAGATACCCAGCTCATGCCGATCCCCGGGCAGATCGACCCGGTTCCCGTGGCGCGTGACATCACGCCGCGCGAGGATGGCCGTGTCGATCTTGTCGGCCTGCCCAGGAAGCGCATTGCCGAACTGTTCGCGGTCGCCGGGCTGGATGCCAAGGCGGCCAAGCTGCGGGCCAAGCAGGTGTTCCACTGGCTCTACCACCGCGGCGTGACCGATTTCGAGGCGA
>CAZTED010000053.1:0-16997 GCA_964612175.1 uncultured Sphingomonadaceae bacterium | reverse complement strand
GGGCTTGACCGCAAAGGCATCGGGAAGCGTATCGGGATCGAACTCGGCCAGCTCCCTTTCGTCTGCAATCAGCGCAAGGGTCAGCGGCACCGGCACTCCGGCTGCGGCAAGCCGCTGCTTGGTCTGGAACTTCTGGTTCACGCCCTTGATCGCTTCGGGCGAATTGAGCCGTTGGATGATGGCATTGCGACGGTTCATTCCAAGGATGGTCATGTCAGCCTCCTCTTACAGCGCGGAAGCGCGTCAATTCGGACAACCGCAATCCCTTGTATCGTCCCAGCAGGATCATCAGGATCACGGACACTATCGGCAAGGCCAGCGGCTCTGCGACAGCGGCGTTGATGAGCAACGGGGATGCAACCAGTGCATGGATCACCATTGCCACGAAATGGGTGGTACAGGTCATCATCAGGGCCTTGTGCGGACCTTCGGTTTCCCAGGCATTCCACCACCGTTCCACCACCAGCGCCGTCACCACGACAGGAAAGGCGCTGATCAGTGCCAACTGGTCGAAGTTGATCGCCAGTGCCCCCAGGGCTGTCACCACGATCGCGATCAGGGCGCCAAGGTAGGCAATCCGGGAAAGGTCCAGCAGACGCAGAACGGGCGCTGCTGCCATGCCGACAAGAATGGCGGCGGTGGAAATGGTCGGCCCGGCGATGGGCCCCGATTGCAGGTAAGCCAGGGCCAGCAGCATCGGCGTGAAGACCCCGAAAGTGCTCCAGCCCAGGACCGATCGCACGAAGACCACGATCACCGCACCTACCGGCAGCGCCAGCAACAGGTAGAGTGTGGGCAGGTCCCAGGACCTTGCGGGATCTCCCAGGGCGGCAACCACCCCGCGGGTAAGCACCGTGTCGGAACTGTCAAACAGTGCCCAGACAACTGCAGCGAAGGCCGCCGCACCCCCGGCCAGGCCGAGATAACCCAGCCAGCGCAGGGAAATCCCGTCGTTCGGAACCGGCTCAGAACTCATGGCTCACCTCCAGTTCGATGCGATAGCCGGACCGGTCAAATTCCGGGTCGGTCGAATTGCGGACCACGTAGCGGGCTTCGGCGGCAAGCCGCCACGGACCGGGGCTGTAGGTCAGGGTCAGTTCCGGCCAGAAAAGGTCGTCTTGCCGCACACCGCCCGATGCCAGGTCCCGCCCGGAGAAATCCAGCCGCTGATAGGAAAACTCCGTCCGCACCCGCAGGTCGCGGACAATCGGACGCTGGTAGCTGGCTTCCAGCAGCCAGCGATCCAGCTCGCGCCGGGCATTGTCGGAGTTGATGGTTTCATAGCGGCCGCGCAGGTAGGCATAATGGTTGGCCGCAAACCGATAACGATATTCGCTGTCGATCCGGATCCCGCTGCCGGTGCTCTGTTCGATGTCGTCATAGCTGCGCTCACGCCAGCTGGCGCCAAGCTGGATGCGGTTGGACCGATCCAGGTTGTGTTCGATCTCGCCGCCCGCTTCCCACTCATTGGCAGATGTGAATTCGGGGGTGAGCAGGTTATCGCTGCGTTCGCCGAATACCGTCAGCCTCGTGTTCTCGCCAAGGCCGAAACCGGCGCTGAGACGGGCAGCATTCTGCCAGCGGTCGGTGCGCGTCTCGTCGCTGTATTCGATCCGCGTCACAGTGTTCCTGAAGGTAACTTCCGTGTCATCGTTGGTCAGTGCCAGCGAGGGGACGGCGACGAAGGCCAGGGCATCGCCGTCGATCGCCTCGTCTTCGGCCCGAACGCTCGCCTCGGCGGAGATCGCCCGCGCCGTCAGGCGCAGGCCCGGATCAAGCCGCCAGCCGGATGTCGTCGTATCTGCCGGCGTTTCCGCCTCGGTTTCGCTGTCGGATTCCGTCTGCGCCTGCAACGCGGTTGCGTTTGCGGCTTGCGCAAGGCCGAACGCCGAAACGGTGATGGCAAGTGCGGTTACAACCCGTTGGCTGGAATAGAGTTTCACAAGAATGGCTCCCTGCTGGTTTCATGCCACCGCCGAAGGCCGGACGATGCCATCTGGTTCGAGGAGCTAACGGGCCAGGCAGCGGCCTTATTCCCGGGGTCCGGAGATTATCCTGATTTTTCCCGCAAAAAACGACAGCAATGCCCGAACGCCGGCAAGGGGGTGGAGCATCATCGGCCTGTTCGCAAACGGCGCGCTGCCGTTCTTGCCGGGTGGATTGTCAGCGCCCCTTGAAGTCCGGCTGGTGCTTTTCCACTAATGCGGCCACCGCCGCATCCCGGCCTTCATGTATCTGACCGACTTCCGTGAAAACGCGCTGATCGATGTGATCACCAAGATCGAGCCCGACCTGTCCCGCATCGTCACTGGGCTAACTGTTGCCGACTTCAACTCGCTGGTTGACCTGAAGGTGTTCAACACCGAGCGGATGAATGCCGCCGTGTTCGCCTTCCGCCGCCTTGAGGACGCTTCGCTGCGCTACACCGGGATCGACAGCCACGCGGGTTTAACCCGTATTGGTGGCTATGACACTGTTCTAGCGAAGGAGTACTGAGCGGTTGCCGCGTTCCACAATTCGCTTGAACGCGATGCGTCAGAAAGCCCGTGCCAACACCGACGTTTTCATGTTTTTCATGGAAATGCACACCATCTCTTCCAAGTCTTTGAAAAGATGGTGGGCGCGACAGGGATTGAACCTGTGACCCCACCCGTGTGAAGGGTGTGCTCTACCGCTGAGCTACGCGCCCGCCGGGACCGTTGGAGGTCCGGACAGGGGCGCGCCTTTGCCATGACGGGCGGCGGCTGGCAAGCGCTCAATTTGCGAAAAGGCGGCTTGCCAGCACCCGGTACCACGGCCTGCCTGCCGATGCCTGCCACGGCGATGGCGGGGCAAGTTCGGGCGCGCATTCGAGGCACAGGGCCTGGGCCCCGGTGCTGCCCATCAGGCGGTCGAAATCGGCCACCACGCGGGCTGCCACCTGCTGTTCCTGCGCGGCGAACAGGCTGGCAATGCTGACCAGCGCCTGCGGACGGCTTTCTGCCCCCGCACCGCCGACAAGGCCCGCCAGCATGGCATCGAACGGGTCGGGCGGGCTGGTGAGGAAGCGTTCGCTCCACTGGCCTTCTTCCAGCCCGGCCTGCTCGGCGGCATAGGCAATCGCGGCGTCGAGGCCGCCGAACTGGTCGACAAGGCCAAGCTGGCGGGCCGATCCGCCGGTCCAGACGCGGCCCTGCGCCAGCTCGTCGGCGCGGGCGCGGTCTATGCCGCGGGCTTCGGCCACCAGGCCCACGAAGCGGTCATAGATTGCCTGCGTTTCGGCCTGCAGCAGCGCCTCTGTCTCGGGTGTGAGGCCACCAAGCAGGTCCGGCTGACCCGACAGCGGCGTGGTGCGGATGCTTTCGGAATTGACCCCGTAATCGGCCAGGATCTCCTCGAAGCTGGGTACCACCAGGATCACCCCGATGGATCCGGTCAGCGTCTCGGGCTCGGCAAAGATGCGCTGGCCTGCCGTGGCGATCCAGTAGCCGCCGCTGGCAGCATAGTTGCCCATCGAGACGACGACGGGGATGTCCCTGTCGCGAAAGCGCATGATCGCCCGGCGGATGGATTCGGAGCCCGTGACAGTGCCGCCTGGCGAATCGATCCGAACCACCAGCGCGGCAAGGTCCTCGTCCAGCGCGTCTTCCAGCAGTTTGGTGATGCGCGCGGCGCCGGCGCTGCCGGGGCCGGCTTCGCCATCGGTGATCTCGCCGGCGATGGTGATGATCCCGATGGCCTTGTCCCCGCCGCCGATGGTGCTGAACATGCCGCCGTCGTCGTCGCCGGCGGTGGCGGCCAGGTAGGTATCCAGATCGGTGGCCGCGAAGGCGCCGGGTCGCTCGTCCCACTGGTCCTCGCCCGCCAGTTCGGCAAGGCGCGCGCCCCATTCGTCATGGGTGCCGATGGTATCGGCAAGGCCGGCCTCCAGCGCCACCTGGGCGAGGTCACCGCCGTTTGCCTCGACCAGTGGCAGCAGGCCGGTAGTGGCCGCGGCAAGGTTGGCCGACGGGCGCGCCTGGCGCACCTGGGCGCTGTATTCCTCCCACAGCTGGGCGGAGTAGGTCTCCAGGTTCTCGCGCAGTTCGGGCGACATCTGCGCGCTCGAATAGGGTTCACCCGCACCCTTGTAGGTGCCGACCTGGTAGACGTGGGCATTGATGCCATAGCGTTCCAGCGCCGCACCGTAGAACAGGATCGAGCCGCCCGGGCCGCGCACCGCCACGCCGCCCAGCGGATCGACCCACACCTCGCTCGCCTGCGCCGCCAGCATCATGGCATCGTCGGAATAGGCCACGCCATAAGCCACAACCGGCTTGTCGGCGGCGCGGAAGCGACCCAGCGCCTCGGCCACTTCGCGCACGCTGACTGCAGGGCCGCCGGTGAAGGTGGTGAGGTCCAGCGCGATGGCCTTGATCCGCTCGTCAGCGGTTGCGCGGTCGATTGCCCGGGCCAGCTCGCGCGCGGAGTATTCGCGGGTGGGCAGGGTACCGGTCAGCAGTGCCTCGACCGGGTCGACAACGGCCGGCTCCTCTGTGATCGAGCCTTCCAGTCGCAGCAGCAGTGCGCCTTCGCGCACCTGCGCCGGGCTGGGCCGGGCGCTGAGCGCGGCAAACAGCAGGCCGAAGAACAGGAGCAGGAACAACAGTGCGAGCGCATCCTTCACGCCAACCAGCAACCGCCAGACCTTGCCTGCAAAACTCATGATATGTGTCCGTCCCTTGGTGTTGCCCACAAGCTAGGGACGAAGCAGCGCCTATGCCAGCCGAAACCGCTTGAGTGTGCGACCTGCCTCGACTAGGGGCTTGGCTTTAATGACATCGCCAGAAACACCTTCGCCCTCGCCGCGCTTTCCCGCCGGCGGACGCGCTTTTCCGCATCGCGACCTGATCGCAATCGGTGCGCTGCAATCGCACGAGATCCTGTTCCTGCTGGACGAGGCGGAACAATGGGTGCGCTTCAACCGCCAGCCGGCCAAGCACGCCGACGCGCTGGCCGGGCTGACCATCATCAACGCCTTCTTCGAAAACTCCACCCGCACCCTCCTGAGCTTCGAGATCGCCGGCAAGCGGCTGGGGGCGGACGTGGTCAACATGCACGCCGCCCAATCCAGCGTGAAGAAGGGCGAGACGCTGATCGACACGGCCAAGACTCTCAATGCCATGCGCGCCGATGCCATCGTGATCCGCCACGGCTCCAGCGGGGCGGTGGGGCTGATCGCGGGCAAGGTCGATTGCCCGGTGCTCAATGCCGGGGACGGGCAGCACGAACATCCCACGCAAGGGCTGCTCGATGCCCTTGCCCTGCGGCACGCGCTGGCCGCCCGGGGCATGGCCAGCAGCGACGGGCAGTTGACAGGGCTGCAGGTGACCATCTGCGGCGACATCCTGCACAGCCGCGTTGCCCGCTCCAACATCCTGTGCCTGCAGGCGTTGGGCGCAAGGGTGCGCCTGTGCGCGCCGCCCGCGCTGATGCCCGCCGGGGTAGAGGCCATGGGCGTGGAGGCGTTCCACAGCTTCGATGCCGCGCTGGAAGGGGCCGACGTGGTGATGATGCTGCGCTTGCAGAACGAGCGGATGGACGGCCAGTTCATTCCCTCCCCGCGCGAATATCGCCACCTTTACGGTCTCACGCGCCAGCGCCTGGGCCTGGCGCGGTCGCACGCCATCGTCATGCACCCCGGCCCGATGAACCGCGGGGTCGAAATCGACAGCGACGTGGCCGATGACGAGAGCTGCTCGATCATCACCCAGCAGGTGGAAATGGGCGTTGCCATCCGCATGGCCTGCCTCGAGGTTCTGACGCGCAAGGGCCGCGGCGTACCCGGCTGGGGAGAGGGGCAGTGGGTATGAAGCAGCAGCGCCCGATTGCCATCACCGGGGGGCTCCTGGTCACTCCGTCCGGCCTTGTCGAAGGCACCCTGCGGCTGGTCGATGGCACGATCGCCGTGCCCGGCAGCGCGGTGGAGGAGGGCGACGAGGTGATCGACGCCCGCGGCCGGCTGGTTGCCCCCGGCCTCGTCGATTTCGCGGTCTTCGCGGTGGACAAGCCCGCGTTCCATTTCGGCGGCATCACCCGCGCCGGGCTGATGCCCGACCAGTCGCCGCCGCTCGACCACCCCAGCCGCGTGCGCTTTGCCGCGCAGAGCGGCAAGCCGGGACTGTGGGTCCACCCGCTGGCCGCCGCGACCGTCAACCTTGCCGGCACGCACCTGGCCGAGATCGCGATGATGCGCGATGCCGGGGCGCGGGCCGTTGCCACCGGGCGCGGCTGGATCGCCGATTCGGGCGTGATGCTGCGCCTGCTGCAATATGCCGCCATGCTCGACCTTGTGGTGGTGAGCCATGCCGAGGATGGCGGGCTGGCAGGCAAGGCTGCGGCCACGGCGGGAGAAATGGCAACCAGGCTGGGCCTGCCTTCTGCCCCCCCTCAGGCCGAGGCGCTGGCCGTGGCCCGCGACATTGCGCTTGCTGAAATGGCCGGTGCGCGGCTGCACCTGCGACAGGTGACAACGCGAGCGGCGCTGGCGCTGGTGCGGGCCGCACAGGCGCGCGGCGTGTCGGTGACGGCGGGCGTAACGCCGGCCCATTTCATGTTGAGCGACCTGGCGCTTGCCGGTTTCCGCACCTTTGCCCGCCTCTCTCCCCCGTTGCGGGCAGAGGATGACCGGCAGGCCGTGATCGAGGCGATTGCCGATGGCACGATTTCGGTCGTCTCCAGCGGCCACGATCCGCGCGGGCCGGAAGACAAGAATCTGCCCTTCGCCGATGCCGCGCCGGGCATGGCCGGGGCCGAGACGCTGTTGGCCATGGTGCTGACGCTGGTGCGCGACGGGGTGATCGGCATGGCCCGTGCCTTCGACCTTGTCGCCCGCAACCCGGCGCGCCTGCTGGGGGTTCCGGCAGGCGAGCTGGCAGCGGGGCTGGAGGCCGATGTGGCGCTGGTCGATCCTGAGCGGCCGTGGGTGGTCGATTCGACGCGGATGGAAGCCCAGGCGGGCAACACCCCGTTCGATCGCCAGCCAGTGCAGGGCCGCGTCACCGCCCTGTGGAAGGGCGGCGTGCGGATTTCAATCTAGGATCAGGCTGTCAGCGACGCGCCATGCGGATGCCGCGGTCCACGGCGCCCGGCAGCGGGCTGGCTGCGGCCCAGCTGATGCAGCCATCGCCGCCAGCGGCATCGACCCGGCCACACATGCTGCGGCTGGCATTGCGGTCGAAACCGCCCGCAGACACGCGGAAATAGCGGCGCCCGTTCACCACCGCCTCGGTGATCACCATCTCGTGATTGGCGAGTTCAGGGTAGCGGCGGACATAGATCCCCCAAGCGCGGCGTGCGCCCTGTTCGGACGAGAAGCTGCCGAGCTGGACAAGGTGCGAGCCATCGGCCGCGGTGCGCCGGATCGATCCTTCCGGTGCCGCAGCGCGTGCCGGGGCCGCGCCCGTCACGGCCGGGGCCTGGGCAAGGCTGGCATAGCGGCCCGTCGGCGCCACAGGCGAGGCAGCCGGGTCGGCTGCCGGGGCCGGCGCGGCAAAGCTGCCTGCATCCTGCATCGGCGAGGCGGCAGTGTTGGCGGCAAACGCCTGGGCAAAGGTGTTCGCCCGGGCAGGTTCGCGCGCGGCGAAATTGTCGAGCGCCAGCGCCGGAGCGCCCACGGCCGGGAGTTCGCGGGCGGACACCGGCACGGCCATGGAGGCGGCGCTCTGGGTGGCGGCAAGGCTGGCCTCGGCAGGCGCCATCGGGGCAGCAGCGGCAAGCGCGGTCGCTTCGGCCGCCAGCTGGTCCGGGCCGGGGTTGTTCGACAGCGCCAGGTGGACCGGTTGGCCGGCATCGCTGACCCCGGCCGGCACGCCCAGCAGGCGGGCGACACGGGTCTGATAGGCATCCGCGCTGGCCATGGCGGCCCACTGTTCCATCCGCGAGCCGACTTCGCCTGCGGGCAGGTCCTGCGATGCCATCACCCGGGCTTCGCGCCAGCGGCCGGCAACGGCATAGGCGAATGCCAGGTTCTGGCGCATCTTCACGGTGTCCTCGCCGCCACGGATGGCGTTGGACATGAGGTGGATGCCGCGTTCCGGCTGGCCAGCGAGTGCCAGGGCAAGGCCCAGGTCGGCGGTGGCGATCTGGCCTTCCCAGTCGTTCAGCAGGGCGGCGGCTTCGGTGTACTTGGCCTGCGCCGTGAGGGTGAGCGCGAGGCTGAGGGCAGTGCGCGGGCTGTTGTCGCCCAGCAGCATGGCATCGGTATAGGTAGCCTCGGCCGAAGCGAAGCGGCCCGCATCGAGGTAGGCCTTGCCCAGCGTGGCGCGGTAGGCGGCATTGCGCGGTTCTGCTTCCACTGCCTGTTCGGCGAGCCGCACGGCGCGGTCGTGGCGCCCTTCGGCCATGGCTTCCACTGCCTGTGCGGCAGCCAAATCGGCGCGCGGCGCGGCATTGGTGGCGCAGCCTGCCAGGAGAGCGCCCGCCATGGCGGTGCCGACCGCCAGGCCAGTCATGCGATAGCTGATCTCAACCTTTTCCATGATGCCCTTTTCCATGATGACGCGAGCCCCCTCAGGCCTTGTTTTTGCCGCGGCGGCCGGTGGGCCTGACTTGTGCGGCGAGATCTTCGATTTCCGGCATCTGCGACAGCAGGCTGTCGAGCGCCCTTGTGACAAGCGACTGCGCGCTTTCACCATGGACAGTGCTGGCAAGGCGCAGCCGCAGGTGGCGCTCCTCGTCCAGCCGCAAGGTGAAGGCGGCGCGGCGCGCGGCCGCATCGGCCTGCGCGCGGTTGTGGTTATCGGCTGCCTGGAAGGCGGCCAGGTTGGCATCGGCGATGCGGTGGACCAGCTGGGTCTGCTGGCGGCGGACGATCGGTTCGGCGGCCACGGCGTCTTCGCCGGTTGGTTCGCCCATGTCGTTCCAGCCGAGTTCTTCCTGGCTGGCGGCGAGCTCCTCGACCTCGTCGAGGCTGCCACGCGAATTGTCGCCAAGCTGCGCCCGCATGGCCGGCTTGGCAGAGCCCTTGCGGGCGAGCAGCAGCGGGCCCAGGGAAGCGATCGGCTTCATCTCGCTCATGGCCGCGCCCTGCCCATTGCCGGCCATCTTACTGCGCGACGCGGCGGCCGAAGCCGCCCTGCTGGGGCCGGGCGATGCCGTTGCCCGTGGCCATCTTGGTTCCCGGGGCAGCAAAGACCGTGCGGCGGAAATTCTTTTCGAGGCGATCGGCGACATAGTGCCACAGCGCGACAACCTCCTGCGCGCTGCGTCCTTCGGGATCGACTTCCATGACCGTGCGGCCATCGATCATCGAGGCGGCAAAATCGGTGCGGTGGTGGATGGTGATCGGGGCCACGGTTCCGTGCTGCGACAGGGCCACCGCCGCTTCCGAGGTGATCCGCGCCTTGGGGGTGGCGGCATTGACCACGAAGATCAGCGGCTTTCCGGCGCGTTCGCACAAGTCGACCGTGGCACCCACGGCGCGCAGGTCGTGCGGGCTGGGGCGGGTGGGGACGACCATCAGTTCGGCCACCGAGATGACCGACTGGATCGCCATGGTGATCGCCGGCGGCGTATCGATTACGGCGAGCTTGAAACCCTGCTGGCGCAGGATAGCAAGATCGTTGGCCAGCCGCGCCACGGTGGTCTGGGCAAAGGCGGGAAACTCCGCCTCGCGCTCGTTCCACCAGTCGGCCAGCGAACCTTGCGGGTCGATGTCGATCAGCACGACCGGGCCGGCACCGGCCCGCTGGGCCTGTACAGCCAGGTGCCCGGCAAGCGTTGTCTTGCCCGAACCGCCCTTTTGAGATGCCAATGCCAGTACGCGCACAGCGCATTCCCCCTAGAAATTCGAACCGGGAGAGAGGTGGCTCCGGTCCTTCACCAGCAAGCAGTTCGCAGATCACCCTTTATTTTGGGTTAAGACGGTTCCAGATTCCGTAGCTTGCCGAGACGCTTGGCCCACGCCGTCGCAGCTTTGCGCGCGCCGGGGCAATTTTCCGGCTGGCCATAAATCTTTTGCTAATTGCCTGTTTACTATGAGACCGTCCTGACGAAGCCCCTTTGACGCGAAAGGTCGGTGCGATGATGCGCGTTCGGAATTCCAGGTTGGGCAGTGCGGCCCTGTATGGCGCGGCGCATGGCGCTGCGGCGCTGTCGCTGGCTCTGCTGGCGGTGCCGGCCCTGGCCGATGTGCGGGCCGGTGTCGATGCGTGGAGCCGGGGCGATTACGCCGCCGCCGTGAGCAACTGGGAAGGTCCGGCCGCCGCCGGCGATGCCGATGCGATGTTCAACCTGGCCCAGGCCTACCGGCTGGGGCGCGGGGTGGCGCAGGACGAGGCCCGCGCCGAGGAACTCTATTTCCGTGCCGCGCAGGCCGGCCATGTCCAGGCGGCCGATACCTATGGCCTGATGCTGTTCCAGGCCGGTCGGCGCGAGGAGGCCCTGCCGTTCGTGGAAGATGCCGCGCGCCGGGGCGATCCGCGCTCGCAGTACCTGCTGGGGATTGCCCATTTCAACGGCGACCTCGTTTCGCGTGACTGGGTGCGCGCCTATGCCCTGATGACGCTGGCCAGTTCTTCCGGCCTGCCGCAGGCGGCACCGGCGATCGCGCAGATGGACAGCCACATCCCGCTGGCCGATCGGCAGGCAGCAGCAGGCCTTGCAGAAACGATGCGTGCCGAAGCTACCGCTGCCCGCACCACGGAACTGGCCGCAGCCGATCTTGCCATGGGTACCAATGCCCCGCCCGTGGCCGAACCGCAGCCGCGTGTCCCGCGCCCGCTGGCGACAGTGGCGGTCTCTCCGTCGGTGGTGGCGGCCCGCACTGCGATCGAGGAAGCGCGCGAGGCGACGGGAACGGAAAGTCCCGCTGCTGCCGGGGCCGGCTTTGCCCGCGCACCGGCGGCGGTTGCCGCCGCGCCGGCTGCCCCGCCTGCTCCGGCCCGCGTCTCCGCGCCCGCACCGGCACAGCAGGCTTCGGCAAGCGGCCCTTGGCGGGTGCAGCTTGGCGCCTTTTCCGTGCGCGCCAATGCCGAACGGCTGTGGCAAAGCCTGTCTGCCCGGCCGGAGCTTGCCGGGCGCGAGCGCCTGATGCTTGCGTCTGGCAGCGTGGTCAGGCTGCAGGCGGGCGGCTTTGCCAGCCAGGCCGATGCGCAGGCGGCCTGCAACGCACTGCGGCGTGCCGGGCAGGATTGCCTTGTAACACGCAACTGACCTAAGCCGCTTCCTCCGCAATGGAGGTGCGCGTGGACAGTCAAGCAACCAGCCCCGCAGCGCCTGTTCACGGCGGAGAGCGCATCGTCGCGCTCGACCTGATGCGCGGCATCGCCGTGTTGGGCATCCTGCTGGCCAACATTGTCGCCTTTGGCCATGTCGACCTGGCCTACTACTGGCCGTTAGCCTTGCCGCAGGGGGGCAATGCGGCGGATCGCTGGGCATGGCTGCTGCAATTCGTGCTGGTGGATGGCAAGTGGCGTGGCCTGTTCACCATCCTGTTTGGTGCCGGGCTGGTGCTGTTCGTGGAGCGTGCGAGCAACGCCTCTGGCCGCGAGGAGCGGGCCATCGTCTTGCAACTGCGGAGGCTGGCGCTGCTGGGGCTGATCGGCCTGGCGCACTTCTATCTGCTTTTCAGGGGCGATATCCTGTTCAGCTATGCCGTGGCTGGCAGTTTCGCCCTGCTCGCCTTTCGCCTGAGTGGCGAAAGGCTGCTGGCGGTGGGCTTGATCTGGGCAGTGATCGGAGCCGCAGTGGCGGCCTCGGCCTATCTCACGCCGGCGCTGATCGAGATCGGCAGCGAGGCAGGGCAGGACTACCTCCGGTCCTACTACACGGCCTTCTGGGAGGACCAGTTGGCAGAGGCTGCGCGCCAGGGGATGGTCATGCGCGAGGGAAGCTACCTCGATGTGCTAGCCTACCGTGTACACGAGGAAAGCTATGTCCTGGCCTATCACGCCAGCCTCGCCTTTTTCGAGACCATTCCGTTGATGCTGATCGGCATGGGGCTCTATCGCAGCGGTGCCTTTGCACCAGAACCGGGCGGGGGCAGCGCGCTGGCCTGGGCAGCAGTAGTGGCAGGACTGGCGCTTAACCTTGTGGCTGGGCTGTGGGTCATGCACCACGGGTTCTCACCCTATCTCACCCAGTTCGCCTCCTTCGGCCTTTCTGGTTTGGCCAATGTCCCGCTGCTGGTTGGCGGAACCATCCTGATGGCACGCTGGGCCGCGCGTCCTCATGAAAGCTGGCTGGCGCAGCGGCTGGTGCTTGCCGGGCGCATGGCGCTGAGCAACTATGTCGGCACTTCCTTGCTGATGATGCTGGTGTTCCATGGCTGGGCAGGGGGCCTGTTCGGGCAGTTGCACCGGCTCGAGCTTCTGCTGGCGGTCCTGCTCGGCTGGGCGGCGATGCTGACCTTTTCGCGCCTCTGGCTCGGCCGGTTCCGCCAAGGGCCGCTGGAGTGGGCCTGGCGCTGCCTCACGTACGGGCGGCGCTTCCCCAATCGTATTTCCCGCGAGTGATAATCGCTCGCAACAGGCTTGCTAATGAAAGCGGTTCGCATTAACATGGCGAAGCAACCGGAGATTCGCCCGCGCCATGTACGCCTGCATCTGCAACGCCATCCGCGAAACAGACCTGCGCCAGATGGCCCGCTGTACCCGCGGCGATGCCGAAAGCGTCTATGCCGCGCTTGGCAAGAAGCCCAACTGCGGCCAGTGCCTGGAAGATGCCGACCAGATGATTGCGCAGGAGCGCGCGGCCTGCGCTCCGCAGGTCATCGCAGCCTGATCGCACCCAGTCGCGACCCATCCTGATTAGCATTCGCAAAAGCCCGGTTTTCCGGGCTTTTTTGCGTCGGCGCGAGCCGGTTTCGCTTGCCAAGCGGGGGGCAGGGGCGCCTAGAAAGGGGCAATGGGATCAACAGGAGACAGCGCCATGAAGGGCGATGCCAAGGTTATCGACTACCTCAACCAGTGCCTCACCAACGAGCTGACGGCGATCAACCAGTACTGGCTGCACTACCGCGTGCTCGACAACTGGGGCGTGGCCAGGCTGGCCGCATACGAACGGCACGAATCGATCGACGAGATGAAGCACGCCGACAAGCTGGCTGACCGCGTGCTGTTCCTTGAAGGGCTGCCCAACTTCCAGGCGATCCACAAGCTGAAGGTGGGGGAGACGGTGGAGGAAATCCTCATGGCCGACCTCGCGCTGGAAATGGAAGCCATCCCCTTGCTCAAGGATGCCATTGCCCATTGCGAGTCCGTGCGCGATTTCACCAGCCGCGACCTGTTCGCCCACATCCTCGAAAGCGAGGAGGAGCACGTCGACTTCCTCGAAAAGCAGTTCGACATGATCGCCCGCATGGGGCTGGAGAATTACGTCCAGCTGCAATCGAAGCCTGCCGGCGAGGATTGACCCGCGGCAATCAGCCGACCTGCCAGTAGCCCCCGGCGCCGCCGCGTTCGCGGTGCAGGCGGGCGATCTGGCGGTCGCCGTCCCACAGTTCCACCCTGCCATGCGGACGGTTGATGTCGGCCACGATCAGCGCAGTCATCACGTCGGGCACCGGCAGGCTCAGCCTCTGTCCTTCCGAAACATCCTGGCCTTCGTATTCGATACGGTATTGCGGCATGGCCCTTCTCCCAAAAATCCCTGCCTGAGATTGATGGTCTACCCGGCCGCCAGGAAAGGCAAGCGTCAGCCCTTGCGGTCGAACGGGTTTTTCGGGCTCTTCAGCGTAAGCCGCACCGGCACCGCGCCAAAGCCCAGTTCGCGGCGGATCGAATTGACCAGGTAGCGCTCGTAGCTCGTCGGCAGGGCATCGAGTCGCGTGCCGAAAATCACGAACCGCGGCGGGCGGGTGCTGGTCTGGGTAATGTAACGCAGCTTGATCCGCTTGCCACCCGGCGCGGGCGGCGGATTGGCGGCGAGCGCGCTGTCGAACCAGCGGTTGAGGCCCGAGGTCGGCACGCGGCGGCTCCACGCCTCGCGCAGCTCGAAAGCGGCTGCCAGCATCTGGTCCAGCCCCTTGCCGGTCTTGGCCGAGACCGCCAGCAGCGGCACGCCCTTTAGCTGCGCCAGGCCTTCATCAAGCGCGGCGCGGATGCCGTTGAACAGGCCGCTGGCATCTTCTGCCACGTCCCACTTGTTGATCGCCACCATCAGCGCCCGGCCTTCTTCCAGCACGAGGTTGGCGATCTTGAGGTCCTGCACTTCGAGCCCGCGGGTGGCATCGAGCAGCAGCACCACCACCTCGGCATAGTCGATTGCCCGCTTGGCATCGAACACCGAAAGGCGCTCCAGCTTGTCCTGCACCTTGGCGCGCTTGCGCATCCCGGCGGTGTCGACCAGCCTGATGTCGCGGATCATGCCGGTCTTCGGGTCGGTCCACTGCCAGTCGACCGAGATCGCATCGCGGGTGATCCCCGCTTCGGGCCCGGTCAGCAGCCGGTCCTCGCCCAGCAGACGGTTGATCAGCGTGCTCTTGCCGGCATTGGGGCGGCCGACGATGGCAAGGCTGAGCGGTGCTGTGGGATCGTGGAGGTCGTCCTCGTCCTCCTCGGCATCGTCCGCTTCGGCACCGCCCTCGTCCCACTCCTCGCCGTTCTCCAGCGCCTCGGCACGCAGGGCCGCGCGCTCTGCGCGGGCCTCGCGGCGGGCGGCGCGCGCGCGGGCGGCATCGGCGGCAAGGGCGGCTTCGGCGTCCGCTTCGATCTCCAGCTTCTCGGCCTTGTCGGCAAGCAGCGCCATGAGCGCGGAATAGACCTCGGCCATGCCTTCGCCATGTTCGGCGGAAATGCCGATCGGCTCGCCAAAGCCCAGCGCATAGGCTTCCAGGATGCCGGTATCGCCGGCGCGCCCTTCGGCCTTGTTGGCCAGCACCACCACCGGCACGCCCTGTCCGCGCAGCCAGCGGGCCACTTCCTCGTCCAGCGGGGTGATGCCGGCGCGGGCATCGAACACGAACAGCGCCGCGTCCGCGCCCTTTACCGAAACCTCTGTCTGGGCGCGCATCCGGCCGGGCAGGCTTTCGGGATCATCGTCTTCCCAGCCGGCGGTATCGACCGCCTCGAACTCCAGGCCCAGCAGCCCGGCAAGGCCGAAGCGCCGGTCGCGCGTCACCCCCGGCTGGTCATCGACCAGCGCGATCTTCTTGCCGACAAGCCGGTTGAACAGCGTCGACTTGCCGACATTGGGGCGGCCGATGATGACCACCTGGGGATACTTGCGCTGGGGCATAGGGGGTGCAGGTGGCGGTTACGGACGCGAATGGCAAGCGGGAAGGCACCCGCAACCGCGTTCAGATCCCCAAATCCGCCCACAAGGTGGAGAGTGTGACGGCATGGAATGCGGCGATCAGAAGGTTGCTGATGACCACGGGATGTCGCACGGTCCCCACCGTGAACGGCGTCAGGACCTTGTAGAGCACCTGCATTGCCAGCAGGGTGGCCAGCGCATCTGGACGGTCAATCCAGAGCAGGGCCACTGATGCGGCAAGGATGGTGAGATAGAGCGCCAGCAGGATTGCGCGCGCATGGGTCGCCTCGCCGAAAACGCGGGTCGTCCGCCTGCCGCCTAACATCACGAACAAGCACACTGGCACCAGCACCAATATGTTGAGCAATAGCGATGCCGTGGCCATGCTCATGGCGTCACCAGACGCCGGTGTTCGCCATGCTTGCCCAAGGTTCCTGCGGCTCCCTTGGGCCGCCCTTCTGCAGCAGTTCGACGGAGATGTTGTCGGGCGTGCGGATGAAGGCCATGTAGCCATCGCGCGGCGGGCGGTTGATGGTAACGCCGCCATCTGCAAGGCGTTGGCACACGCCGTAGATATCATCCACGGCATAGGCGAGGTGGCCGAAATTGCGGCCGCCGCCATAGACCTCCGGTTCGCTGCCGTCCTCCGGCGGCCAGTTGTATGTCAGTTCCACCTCGGCCACGTCCATCTGTCCCGGCGCGGCAAGGAACACGAGCGTGAACCGGCCGTTCTGGCTTTCCTTGCGACGCACTTCTTCAAGGCCCAGCAGGCTGAAGAAGCGCAGCGTTGCATCAAGGTCGGTCACGCGGATCATGGTGTGGAGGTAGGAAATGCTCACAGGGGGTAACTCCATTCGTCGCTGGTCAGGCACGGTTCATCGCTCTTGGCGCATCAGGACAGAGTCGGCAGCACCATGCAGGAAGAACCATCAATGACCGAGTCTAGCGAAGAGAACGCCACTCCCGCCACCCCTTTCTGGCGTCGTCCTCCCGGCCCGCTGGTCCTTGGGACCGCGGCCATCCTGTCACTGGGGCTTATCGGCGGCGGTTACCTGATGGGCGACGGCCTGACCCGGATGAAGATGGCCGAACGATCGGTCACCGTGCGCGGGCTGGCCGAGAGAGAGGTGCTGGCCGACCTTGCCACCTGGACCATCTCCTATTCCGCCAGCGCCTCCGACATGGCGAGCGCGCAGGCCAGCGTCGACCGCGACACTGCCAGCATCCGTGCCTTCTTCGAGGGCCTTGGCTTCCCGGAGGACGCGGTGCAGCCGACCGGGGCCAATGTGTCGAGCTATACCACCGACGGGATCACCACCTACACCGTGCGCCAGCGCATGACGCTGCGCTCCACCGATATCGAGCGGGCGCAGCGGGCCGTGCGCCAGCAGAGCGACCTAGTGCGCCGCGGGGTACTGCTGGAGGAAGGGTCGGGCATGGCCTACACCTTCACGAAGCTCAACGACATCAAGCCCGAGATGGTGGCAGAGGCGACCCGCGATGCGCGGGCCAGTGCCGAGCAGTTTGCCGAGGATTCGGGTGCCGGCGTTGGCGGTATCCGCCATGCGACGCAGGGCTATTTCGAGATCTACGCCCGCGATGGCGATGGTGGCGGCTGGGGCATGGCGGACACCCCTTTCAAGAAGGTCCGCGTGGTAACCACGGTGGATTTCTACCTCGACTGACCCGGGCCCTTGCGGAATGCGGATACGAAAAGGCCCGCTCCATCGCTGGAGCGGGCCAATTCGTGTTCCGGTCCGTTAAGGGATCAGAAGCCGGCGGTC
>CAZTED010000052.1:8381-17254 GCA_964612175.1 uncultured Sphingomonadaceae bacterium | reverse complement strand
ACCGCCTGCGCAAGCTGGGGCTGGAAGGCCAGCGCGATCTTCTCGACCTGTTTGGGAAAAGTGCCGGTGAAATCCTTGATTCTTGGTTCGAAAGCGATGTCCTGAAGGGCCTCCTCGCCTTCGATGCGCTGACCGGCAACCATGCCAGCCCCTATACTCCGGGGACGGCCTATGTCCTGTTGCACCACGTCTTCGGAGAGGTAAACGGAGTCAAGGGCGCATGGGGCCACGCCATTGGCGGCATGGGCGCGATCACCCAGGCAATGGCGCGCGCCTGCCAGGAGGCAGGGGTGGTCATCCGCACCGGGGCGCCGGTCGCCGAAGTTCTGAGAAGCGGCAATAGGGTGACGGGTGTGCGGCTGGACAGCGGCGAGGCAATCGCCTCGCGCTCCGTGGCCGCCAACCTCAACCCCAAGCTCCTGTTCGGCAAGCTCTTGCCCGAGGAGGCGGTGCCACCGGCCTTTGCCCGCCGTATGCGCGACTGGCGCTGTGCCAGCGGCACCTTGCGGATGAACGTGGCCCTGTCCGAACTGCCGCAATTCACCTGCCTGCCATCCGAAGGAGAGGGGCGGCATCACCGCGCCGCGATCCTGATCACGCCTTCGCTCGCCTATCACGAGCGCGCCTTTGACGATGCGCGGGCAAACGGCTGGACCCGCAACCCCGCGATCGAGATGCATATCCCGAGCACCATCGATCCCACCCTCGCCCCTCCGGGAAAGCATGTCGCCAGCCTGTTCTGCCAGGGGTTCTCGCCACAACTTCCCGATGGGCGCAGCTGGAATGACGAGCGCGAGGCCGCGGCCGATGCGGTGATCGAAACGGTTACCCGATACGCGCCCAATTTCCGCGATGCAGTGCTGGGCCGGATGGTGCTGACACCGCAGGATCTCGAGGACCGCCTTGGCCTGGTCGGCGGTGACATCTTCCACGGTGCGCTCAGGATGGACCAGTTGTTCAGCGCCCGGCCCATGCTGGGCCATGCCGATTACCGGATGCCGGTGAAGGGCCTGTACCTGTGCGGTTCGGGCGCGCATCCCGGGGGCGGGGTCACCGGTATTCCAGGCCACAATGCCGCACGCGAAATGATCAAGGACCTTGGCAAGCGCCGCTTGCCGCGCACAATGACCGCAGGAGCAGAGTAATGAACCTGATGACCAACCCGCGCAGGACCTCCGGCGCCGACCAGAGTGGCTGGAGCCTGCCCGCCTGGACCTATTACGACGAGGATTTCATGGCGCTCGAGCGGGCGCGCCTGTTCATGCCCGCCTGGCACCTCGTCTGCCACCTGTCGGATATCCCCAATCCCGGCGATTACCAGACCTTCGCCATGATGGGCGAGCGGGCGCTGGTGCTGCGCGGCAGGGATGGCGAAGTGCGCGCCTTTCACAATGTCTGTCCGCACCGCGCCGCACGGCTGGTGGATGGCGATGCCGGCAATTGCGGCGGGCGGGTGACCTGTCCCTACCACGCGTGGAGCTTCGGCCTCGACGGCAAGCTGATGGCCGTGCCTTTCATCGAGGAGTACGAGAACTTCCACAAGGCGGACTTCGGCATGTTCCCGCTGGAGCACGCCATCAGCAACGGCTTCGTCTATATCCGCTTCCAGGAAGGATCGGAGAGCCTGGAGGACTATCTCGCCCCGATCGCGGAGGAGATGGGCATCTATCGCTTTGCGGAAATGCAGCCGCTGGCGCCGGTGCGCAGCCGCGTGCGCGAAGTGAACTGGAAGAACGCTTGCGATAACTATGTCGATGCCCTGCATGTGCGCGTCGCCCACCCGGGCCTCAACGCCCTGGTGCGCGATACCTATCGCCTGAGCGTGGACCGCGGCGTGGACAAGATCTTTGCCGAAGCGGGCGCGGGCAAGAGCGCACATGCCAGCGTCCAGGCCTATCGCGAGGCATTGCCCCGCGTCGACCACCTGCCAGAGGAACGGCAGAAGATGTGGACCTACTATCGCCTGTTCCCGGGCCTGATGTTCGATGTCTATCCAGACCAGATCGACTTCATGCAGTTCATCCCGCTTACCCCCACCACCTGCATCCTGCGCGACGGCGCCTATGCCTTGCCCGACAGCCGGCGCGAGATGAAGGCGGCGCGCTATCTCAACCAGCGGATCAACCGCGATGTGAACCTGGAGGACAAATCGCTGATCGAGCGGGTGCAGGAAGGCATGGGCTCGTCGCGCTTTGCGCAAGGGCCGCTGGGCCGCAACGAGATCTGCCTGCGCGCCTTTGCCCAGCGGATGCGTGCCACGATCCCGATTGCGGCAGAGGTGGAAAAGCCCTCGCGCGACCGGTTGCAGGCGGCGCTGGACGCGGCATAAGGGGGCGATGAGCGGCCCCGCCACCATTGCCAGACTGGAAGCGGCGGCGGCGCGCGATCCGGATTCGCCGGAGGTGTGGCGCCTGCTGGGCGATGCCTGGACCGCGCGCGGCAATGTCGCCGCCGCCGATGCCGCCTATGCGCAGGGTATCCGCGCCTCCACCACCGATCCCGAGCTGCTGCAGGCCGCCAATGCCCTGGTGGCGGGCAAGCTGGCCGTGGCCGAGCCGCTGCTGCGCGCGCGGCTGAAGCGCGCCCCCACCGATGTCGCGGCGATCCGCATGCTGGCCGAACTCGCCAGCCGGCTGGGCCGCTATGGCGATGCCGCGAAGCTGCTCGCCCGCGCCCTGCAGCTGGCCCCGGGGTTCCGCCCGGCCCGGCACAACTATGCGCTGGTGCTGCACCGCCAGAACCGCCCGGTAGAGGCGCTGGAGCAGATCGAGCTGCTGGAAGCCGATGCGCCCGACAGTGCCGCGCTTGCCAACCTCAAGGCCGCCATCCTTGGCCGCATCGGCGAATTCGACGATGCGCTGGAGCTCTATGGCCAGGTGCTGGCCCGCCAGCCGGCCCAACCCAAGGTATGGATGAGCTATGGCCACCAGCTCAAGACCGTGGGCCGCCAGGCCGACGCGGTGGATGCCTACCGCCGCGCCATCGCGCTGGAGCCGGGCATGGGCGAGGTTTGGTGGAGCCTTGCCAACCTGAAGCGCGTGTCATTCACCGCCGATGACCGTGATGCGATGCGCGCCGCGCTGGATGGCGAGATCTCGCCGGAGGATCGCTTCCACCTCCATTTCGCCCTCGGCAAGGCGGAAGAGGATGCCGGCGACCATGCAGCTTCGTTCGCCCATTATGCCGAAGGCAACCGTCTGCGGCGCATGATGGTGCGGCACGATCCGGCCGAGATCGCATCGCATGCAGATCGCTCCATCGCGCTGTTCACGTCGGAATTCTTCGCGGCTCGCCAAGGCCACGGCTGCCCCGCGCCCGATCCGATCTTCATCGTCGGCATGCCGCGGGCGGGATCGACGCTGTTGGAGCAGGTGCTGTCCAGCCATTCAGCGATCGAAGGCACGATGGAGCTGCCGGACATTCTCCAGATCGCCACACGCATTGCCGGGCGCAAGCCGCGCAGCGAAGGCAGCGCCTATCCCGATGCGCTGGCCGCGCTGTCTGCCGACGAATGCCGCGAGCTGGGCGAGGAATACCTCGAAGGCACCCGCATCCAGCGCAAGACCGATGCGCCGTTCTTCATCGACAAGCTGCCCAACAACTTCCTGCATGTGGGGCTGATCCGGCTTATCCTGCCGAACGCGAAGATCATCGATGCACGGCGCCATCCGCTCGCCTGCTGCTTTTCCAACTTCAAGCAGCACTTCGCGCGCGGCCAGGTGTTCTCCTATGATTTGGTCGACATGGGAGCCTACTATCGCGATTACGTGCGGTTGATGGCCCATTTCGACGCGGTCATCCCCGGCGCCGTCCATCGTGTGTTCTACGAAGCCGTGGTGGCGGATCTGGAAGCCGAGACGCGCAAGGCTCTGGATTACCTGGGCCTGCCGTTCGAGGAGGCCTGCCTTGCCTACCACGCCAACGAACGGGCCGTGCGCACGGCCAGTTCGGAACAGGTGCGCGAACCGATCTTCCGGCAGGGGCTGGACCAGTGGCGATACTACGAACCGTGGCTCGATCCGCTGAAGGATGCGCTGGGGCCAGTGCTGCCGGATTATCCTTTTGAAACCTGAGCGTACGTCTTGGCCGGCCACCTGTGTGGTTGATTTGCCATAACCGCCCAGCTTCGACAGATAGTTTCACAGCGAACTTGACTTGGGTTGGGAATACAGTTTTCTTACAAGTGTCAAACAGGCAGCCGGCAACAGTTCGCGGCTCATTCCGGGGGGGAATGCCAGAAGTCCAACAAAGCGCATGCCGGGCCCCATCTAAAGGCAGAAAACCCACGGCCCCGCGCGCTTCTGCAATGAGGGATCACGACATGGGTACCAAGGTTTTCGTTTCTCGCGCAGGCGCAGGCGGTCGGCGGGTGCTGGCAGGCCTGCTGCTCGGCTCCACCATTCTTGCCAGTGGCGGGGCAGTGGCCCAGGAATCGGTCGAGGAAGCGGCAGAGACCGATACCAACGTTATCCTCGTGACCTCGCAGCGGCGCGAGCAGGACCTGCAGGAGGTGCCGATCAGCGTGCAGGTGTTGGGCACCGAAACGCTGGAGAACCTGCAGATCGACAGCTTCGAGGACTATGTGAAGTTCCTCCCCAGCGTGTCCACGCAGAACCTGGGCGGCCCGTTCAACCAACTGGTCTACATGCGCGGTGTGGCCAGCGGCGGTGACGGCAACCACTCCGCCTCGCTGCCCTCGGTCGGCACCTATCTTGACGAACAGCCGATCACCACGGCGCAGGGCAACCTCAACGTCCACCTGTACGACATTGCCCGCGTGGAGGCGCTGGCGGGGCCGCAAGGCACCCTGTTCGGCGCATCGAGCCAGGCCGGCACCGTGCGCATCATCACCAACAAGCCGGATATCGGCAGTTTCGACATGAGCGGTGCGGCCGAGGTCAACCTGATCGACGGTGGTGACTTTGGCGGATCGCTTGAAGGCATGGTCAACCTGCCGCTCAGCGACATGGCGGCGGTGCGCGTGGTTGGCTGGTACGTGCGCGACGGCGGCTTCATCGACAACGTGCGCGGCATCCGCACTTACCCTTCCTCGGGCGAGGTGGATGACAACCTGGCCCTGGTCGAGGACAACTTCAACGATGTAGAAACCTATGGCGCGCGCATCGCGCTGGGGATCGAGCTGGACGACAACTGGACCGTCACGCCCGCGCTGATGGCCCAGCGGCAGAGCGCGGACGGGACGTTCTCGTTCAACCCCGATGTCGGGGATCTCGACACGCAGGTTTATCGCGACAACTTTGCCGATGACGAATGGTACCAGGCCTCGCTGACGATCGAGGGCCGCATCGGCAACTTCGACCTCGTCTATTCGGGCGGCTACCTGGATCGCGGGATCGATGGCCTGGCCGACTACTCGGACTACGCCTTCTTCTATGACGATGTATACGGTTCAGGTGTGAATTTCGTGGGCGATTGCCCGCAGCAGGACTACGATAACTGCGATCTGATCAACCCATCACAGTACTTCGCCAGTCGCGACCGGTTCGAGAAGCTGAGCCAGGAGTTCCGCATTTCGACCGATATCGGCGATCGTCTTCAGGTGCAGGCAGGCGCCTTCTACCAGCGCCAGTCGCATGACATCCAGCAGCAGTACATCGTCGATGGCCTGGCAAGTTTCATCTCGGTCCCTGGCTGGAACGATACGGTCTGGCTGACCAAGCAGTACCGCGTGGACCGCGACTTTGCCCTGTTCAGCGAAGCGACTTTTGACATTACGGATACCTTGGCCCTGACTGGCGGCCTGCGATATTTCGAATACAACAACACCTTGATCGGGTTCTTCGGCTTTGCTGCAAGCTATCCCTTCTCTAGCGGCGTGAAACAGTGCGGCACTCCGCTAACGCCGCCGTCAACCGATGGGGCACCCTGTACCAATCTCGCCTTGAGAGATGCCGATGGCGACATCATCATCAATCCGGACGGCAGCGTGAATCCGACCCGGTCAAAGGATAACGGCACCATCCACCGCCTGAACCTGACCTGGAACGCCACCCCCGACAACATGTTCTACGCCACCTGGTCGCGCGGTTTCCGTCCGGGCGGCAGCAACAGGCGCGGCGGCTTTGCCTATGGCGCGGACTTCCTGACCAATTACGAGCTGGGCATGAAGCACACTCTGGCCGATGGTATGGTGCGTCTGAATGCGGCGGTGTTCCAGCTTGACTGGGACAACTTCCAGTTCTCGATCCTTGGTCCCAACGGCCTCACCGAAATCCGCAATGCCGCACAGGCACGCATCCGTGGCTTTGAATCCGATGTGACCGTGATGCCGGACGATAACCTGTCGATTTCCGCCGGTGTGACCTTCCTCGATGCCAAACTGGCCGACAACTACTGCGGCGCGACCGATGCCCAGGGCGTGCCGATCACCAATTGCGCCAATCCCCTGGCTCCGGCGGGTACGCCGTTGCCGGCCTCGCCCGATTTCAAGGGCAACATGGTGGTCCGCTATGAATGGGACATGGGCACCGACCTTGCCGCCCACGTGCAGCTGGCCGGCGTCTACCAGACCCGTATCCGCGCCGAACTGCAGACGGCAGATGACGCGCTGATCGGGCGGCAGGATCCCTATGGTACGCTCGACTTCGCGTTCGGGGTGGAGAACGGGGAAAGCGGCTGGAGCCTGGACGCCTATGTCACCAATTTTACCGACGAGCGGGGCGAGGCCTACCTTTCCACCCAGTGTCCTATCGCGGTCTGCGCCAATCCGGTAAACGGCATCGTTTACCAGACGCCCAACCAGCCGCGCACCTTCGGCCTGAGGTTCGGCTATCAGTACTGACCGGGCCAGTGACGCAACGGGTAACCCAGTGATGCGGGGCGGGGGCAAGGCGTGAGCCTGTCCCCCCCCGACGCTTCGCCAGCGCCTCCCACCTCCGGAGTGGATGCCGGACCATCGCAGCGCGGCCTGATGGGCCGCTGGATGGCGGTGTCGCTGGTGGTGGGCAACATGATCGGGTCGGGCATCTTCCTGCTGCCCGCATCGCTGGCAACGCTGGGGTGGAGTTCGGCGCTCGGCTGGGTGCTGACGATTGCCGGGGGGCTGTGCCTTGCCGCAACCTTCGCCTGGTTGGCCCGCGCCATGCCGGTGGACGGCGGGCCCTATGCCTATACCAGCGCCGCATTCGGGCCGCTGACCGCCTTCATCGTCAGCTGGAGCTACTGGATCAGCCTGTGGATCGGCAATGCCGCCATCGCGGTGGCGGGGATCAGCTACCTTGGCGTTTTCGTGCCCGGCCTGTCCGCCGTAGAGGGCGGGGATGCGGTGGCGGCCTGCGCGGTAATCTGGGCGCTGACCTTGCTCAACCTGCGCGGCGCGCGTTCAGCCGGCGGTTTCCAGCTGGTCACCACGCTGATCAAGATCGTGCCGCTGGTTCTGGTCATGGTGCTGGCGGCCATGGCGCTGGGTTCGGGGGAGGCGAGCCTGCCGCCGCTGCCGGCCAGCGGGTTGGAGCCGGGGCTGGTCACCGCCGCCGCCACCCTTACTCTGTGGGCCTTGCTCGGGCTGGAATCCGCCACGGTGCCTGCGGGCCGGATCAGGGACCCTGAACGCACCGTGCCTTTCGCCACGCTTGTCGGCACAGCGATTACCGGGGCGCTTTACCTCGTCACCTGCTCGGCCATCGTGCTGCTGATGCCGCCGGACGTGATCGGCGCTTCGGCCGCCCCCTTTGCCGATTTCGTGGCCCGTTTCTGGGCCCCGGGGCCGGCACTGGCGATTGCTGCCTTTGCCGCGATCAGCTGCTTCGGCGCGCTCAACGGCTGGATCCTGGTACAGGCGGAAATGCCCTATGCCATGGCCCGCGCCGGCACTTTCCCGCGCTGGTTCGGCAGCACCAACGCGGCCGGGGTCCCGGCCCGGGCGCTGTTGGTGTCGAGCGCGCTGATGACTGTGGTCATGCTGTTCAACTACCAGGGTTCGGCAGCTGAGATATTCGGCTTCCTGCTGCTCATCTCTACCTGCTGCAGCCTGTTCATGTACCTCGTGTGCATGGCGGCGGCGCTGGTGTTGCGGCTGGGCGGGCGGTTTGCCTCGCGCGCGTGGCTGCCGAGGATAGCGGGGCTGGGCGTACTCTATTCGGCATGGACGATCTACGGTGCGGGGGGCGAGGCGGTTGTCTGGGGGCTGGCCTTGCTGCTGCTGTCACTGCCGGCTTACTACCTCTTCGCAGCAATCGGGCGCCGGCAGGCACCCTGATCCGGCCGCCTAGCCGGCCTTTCTTCCGATCCATGCGGACAGGGCAGGCAGGCAAGCGCTGCTGGCTCCGTTGATCGCGGCGAGCATGGCCATGCCGGCGGCTTCGGGCGGCATGGCAGCATCGGTTGCGGACAGGTTGAAGGCGCACAGCACCGTGCCGGCACCCAGCGTGCGGCGGAACACCAGGACGCCCTGGCTGGCCTGCACCAGGTCAAAATGCCCCAGCCGCAGTTCGGCACTGGCGCGGCGCACCGCGAGCAGGCGCCGCGTGGCCTTGAGCATCGAGGTGGGCTCGGCCTCCTGCACCGATACTGCCCGGGCAAGGTTGGCCGCAGACAGCGGCAGCCACGGGGTGCCGGTGGTGAACCCGCCCAGCGGCTCGTCGGTCCACGGCAGCGGCGTGCGGGCGCCATCGCGTGACAGCGTCAGCGGCCAGTTGGCGATGGCTTCAGGGTCCTGCAGCAGGTGGAACGGTATCTCGTCCTGTTCCAGCCCCAGTTCCTCGCCCTGGTAGATGATCGGATCGCCGCGCAGGCACAGCAGCAGAGCCATCTTTACCGGGGCAAATCGCGCCATGTCCTCCGGCCTGCACCAGCGCGAGACCGCGCGCGGCGCGTCGTGGTTCTCGAAGGCCCAGCTGGGCCAGCCTTCGCCG
>CAZTED010000052.1:0-8281 GCA_964612175.1 uncultured Sphingomonadaceae bacterium | reverse complement strand
GCTGCGACTGGCTGTGCACGCGCTGCTGATAGTCGAACGGGCGGGTGCGGACCTTGCCGGGCTTTTCGGGAGCGGGCGGATTGTCGCGCAGCAGCGGGTCCGCCATGCCGTGGTTCAGCGCATCGAGGCGGAAACCGTCGACCCCGCGATCGAGCCAGAACCGGGCGACATCCAGCAGGGCGTCCTGCACCTTGTCATTGTGCAGGTTGAGTTGCGGCTGTTCCTTGAGAAACGTGTGAAGGTAATACTGGCGCCGCCGCGCATCCCATGTCCATGCCGGGCCGCCGAACACCGATTGCCAATTGTTGGGCGGGGTGCCGTCTTCCCTGGGGTCGGCCCAGACGTACCAGTCTGCCCGCGCGCCATCCCGCCCCGACCTGCTTTCGGCAAACCACTGGTGCTGGTCGGATGTATGGGCATAGACTTGGTCGATCAGGACCTTCAGGCCCAGCTGGTGCGCCTGGGCGACCATGGCATCGAAATCGGCCAGGGTGCCGAACACCGGGTCGACCGCGCAGTAATCGGAGATGTCGTAGCCGAAGTCCTTCATCGGCGAGGCGAAGAAGGGCGAGACCCAGATCGCATCGACACCCAGCGAGGCGACATGGTCCAGCCGGCGGGTAATGCCGCGCAGGTCGCCCACGCCGTCGCCATCGCTGTCCTGGAAGCTGCGCGGGTAGATCTGGTAGATCGCCGCGCCGCGCCACCATTCGGCGGCCTGGCCTTGCTGCTCTGGCTGCATGGAACCCTTTACCCCGCGACCCCGGTCCGCCTCCATACCACGAATTGCGGGGGAGGTAAGTGAATTTGCTGCAATGCAGCATCGATTGCCCCGGGCGGCCGCGGAAACCCTTGTCGTTTCGGTCCTCGCGCCTTACCACCGCCTTGTCGCGCCGTCCGGCGAGCGCGATAGCGACCCCGGATAGGGGTAAGCGCAAAGGGCCGGGCAGGTGCGGGGGAAGGAGCGCAGGCAAGGCATCGCCAGATGCCGCGCCGAGTACAGGAGCGTTACCATGCCCAGCAATGCCGATACCAACAGCACGCCCACGGCGGACCTGATCGTGGATGTCCTGCGCCACCGCGTGGGCAAGGACGAGCGTGCCGCCAAGTCGCACGACTGGTATACCGCCACCGTCCTTGCCCTGCGTGACAAGGTGATCGACCGCTGGATGGAATCGACCCGGCGGACTTACGAGCAGGGCGGCAAGCGGGTCTATTACCTCAGCCTCGAATTCCTGATCGGCCGGCTGCTGCGCGATGCGCTGAACAACATGGACCTGACGCAGGACATGGACCGGGCGCTCAAGGCCCATGGACTTGATCTTGCGGTGCTGGAGGAACTGGAGCCTGACGCGGCGCTGGGCAACGGCGGCCTCGGGCGGCTGGCGGCCTGCTTCATGGAAAGCCTCGCCAGCCTGGATATCCCGGCCTACGGCTATGGCATCCGCTATGTGAACGGCATGTTCCGCCAGCGGATCGACGATGGCTGGCAGGTGGAACTGCCCGAGACCTGGCTGAGCCACGGCAACCCCTGGGAATTCGACCGGCGCGAGAGTGCCTATCGCATCGGCTTCGGCGGCGAGGTGGTGGAAGCCAGGGGCGGCGTGGAATGGAAGCCTGCCGAAGTGATCGAGGCCAGCGCTGTCGATACCCCCGTGGTCGGCTGGCGTGGCAAGCGGGTGAACACCCTGCGGCTGTGGACCGCCCATGCGCTCGACCCGATCCGGCTCGATGCCTTCAACGCCGGCGACCATGTGGGCGCGCTGGAGAACGAGGCGCGGGCCGACAGCCTGGTGCGCGTGCTCTATCCCGCCGACAGCACGCCCGCCGGGCAGGAGTTGCGCCTGCGGCAGGAGTTCTTCTTCTCCAGCGCAAGTATCCAGGACATCGTTCGCCGCCACGTGCAGTACGAAAAGGATATCCGCACCCTGCCCGACAAGGTGGCGATCCAGCTGAACGATACCCACCCGGCGGTGGCCGTGGCGGAACTCATGCGGCTGCTGGTCGATGTCCACGCGCTGGAATTCGACGAGGCATGGGAACTGACGAAGCGGACCGTCGCCTATACCAACCACACCCTGCTACCCGAGGCGCTGGAGAGCTGGCCGCTGCCCCTGTTCGAGCGGCTGCTGCCGCGCCACATGCAGATCGTCTATGCCATCAACAGCCGGGTGCTGCGCGAGGCGGGCAAGAGGGGGCTGGGCGGCGAGGCGATTGCCGCGATCTCCCTCATCGACGAAGGCGGCGAGCGGCGCGTGCGCATGGCCAACCTCGCCTTTGCCGGGGCGCACAGCGTCAATGGCGTGGCCGCGCTCCACACCGAGCTGATGAAGCAGACCGTTTTTGCGGACCTGCACAGCCTCTATCCGGACCGGATCAACAACAAGACCAACGGCGTTACCCCGCGGCGCTGGCTGATGCAGTGCAACCCGGGCCTGACGCGGGTGATCCGCGATGCCATCGGCCCGGCTTTCCTCGACGATGCACAGAAGCTGGCGGACCTCGATGCCCTGGCCGGCGATGCCGCGCTGGGCGAACGGGTGGCAGAGGTGAAGCGCACCAACAAGCTGGTCGCCGCAGACCGGATCAAGGCGTTAACCGGCGTGCGGATCGATCCCGACGCGCTGTTTGATGTGCAGATCAAGCGCATCCACGAATACAAGCGCCAGTTGCTCAACCTGATCGAAGCCGTGGCCCTGTACGACCAGATCCGCAGCCATCCGGAGCGCGACTGGGTGCCGCGCGTGAAGATCTTCGGCGGCAAGGCTGCGCCCAGCTATCATAACGCCAAGCTGGTCATCAAACTGGCCAATGACATCGCCCGGCGGGTCAATTCCGATCCCTCTGTCAGCGGCCTCCTGAAGGTCGTGTTCGTGCCCAACTACAATGTCAGCAAGGCTGAATGGCTGATCCCTGCCGCCGACCTGTCGGAACAGATCTCTACCGCCGGGATGGAAGCTTCGGGCACCGGCAACATGAAGTTCGCGCTGAACGGCGCCCTGACCATCGGCACGCTCGACGGCGCGAACATCGAGATAATGGAGCGGGTGGGGCGCGACAACATCTTCATCTTCGGCATGACGGCGGACGAGGTCGCGGCCGAGCGCGCCAATGGCTATAACCCGCGCGGCGTGATCGAGGGATCGCCCGAATTGCGCCAGGCAGTGGAGGCGATTGCCAACGGCGTCTTCTCTCCTGATGATCCGCACCGCTACCGCGACCTGATGAACGGACTCTATGACAGCGACTGGTTCCTGGTGGCGGCGGATTTCGATTCCTATGCCGCCGCCCAGCGGCAGGTCGATAGCCTATGGCGGGATCAGTCAATGTGGCGCACAAAGGCGATCCACAATATCGCCAATGTCGGCTGGTTCTCCTCTGACAGGACCATTGCCGAATACGCGAAGGACATCTGGGGAGTGATGTGAAGCCACCGCCATCGGCAATCGAGGCCCTGCTTGGCGGGACCCATGCCGATCCCTTCTCGCTCCTGGGCACCCATGCGGGGCCGGGCGGCACGTTTGCCCGCGCCGTGCTGCCGGGGGCACAGGAAGCGGCGGCATGGAGCCTGAAGGGCGGGTTCCTTGGCAAGCTCGCCAAGGTCGACGATCGCGGGCTGTTCGAAGGCGTGCTCAAGGGCGCGCCGCAGCCGGTCAGGTACAAGTGCAGCGCCGGGACACACAAATGGTGGGTGGCCGATCCCTACAGCTTCGGCCCGGTGCTGGGCCCGGTTGACGACCTGCTGATCGGCGAAGGCACCCATTTCCGCCTGTTCGACAAGCTGGGTGCCCACCTGATCGCGCATCAGGGTGCCAGCGGGGTCCATTTCGCAGTCTGGGCGCCCAATGCCGCCCATGTCAGCGTGGTGGGCGATTTCAACGGCTGGGACCCTGCCCGCCACCAGATGCGCCGCCGGGTGGATATCGGGGTGTGGGAAATCTTCGTTCCCGACATCGGCGAATGGGAAGCCTACAAGTACCGCATTGCCGGGCCGGACGGCAGTGTGCTGCCCCTGAAGGCGGACCCGTTCGCCTTTGCCAGCGAACTGCGCCCGAAGACAGCTTCGCTCACCGCGCGGCCTGCCAAGGCAGACTGGGGCGATGCGGCGCACCGGGCGCACTGGGCCAGTGTCGATCCCCGGCGCGAGCCGGTGTCGATCTACGAGGTCCACCCCGGTTCGTGGCAGCGCGACGACAACGGCTGGTTCCTGACCTGGGACGAGATGGCCGCCCGGCTGATCCCCTATGTCGCCGACATGGGTTTCACCCACATCGAATTCATGCCGGTGTCCGAACATCCCTATGATCCATCATGGGGCTACCAGACGACCGGCCTTTATGCCCCATCGGCCCGGTTCGGCGCGCCGGACGGCTTTGCCCGCTTTGTCGATGGTGCGCACCGTGCGGGGATTTCGGTGCTGATCGACTGGGTACCGGCCCATTTCCCGACCGACGAGCATGGCCTGGCCCATTTCGACGGCACTGCCCTGTACGAACACGAAGACCCGCGGCTCGGCTTCCACCCCGACTGGAACACCGCGATCTACAACTTCGGCCGGCGCGAGGTCGCCAGCTTCCTCGTCAACAACGCATTGTTCTGGGCCGAGCAATACCATGTCGACGGACTGCGCGTGGATGCCGTGGCCTCGATGCTCTACCGCGATTACTCGCGCGAGGCGGGGGAGTGGATTCCCAACGATCAGGGCGGGCGCGAGAACTGGGAAGCTGTGGACTTCCTGCGCGCTGTCAACCGCGCGGTCTATTCCAGCCATGCCGGGTTCCTGACCATTGCCGAGGAATCAACCGCCTGGCCCGGCGTGACCCTGCCCGCCTATGATGATGGCCCGCGGGAAAGCCTGGGCTTCGGGTTCAAGTGGAACATGGGCTTCATGCACGATACGCTGAAGTACATGGCGCGCGACCCCGTGCACCGCCGCTATCACCATGACGACATCACCTTCGGGCTGATGTACGCCTTTTCCGAGAACTTCGTCCTGCCGCTGAGCCATGACGAGGTGGTCCATGGCAAAGGCTCGATCCTCAACAAGATGAGCGGCGACGAATGGCAGAAGTTCGCTACCTTGCGCGCCTACTATGCGATGATGTGGGGCTATCCCGGCAAGAAGCTGCTGTTCATGGGCCAGGAGTTTGCGCAAGTGCGCGAATGGAGCGAGGAGCGTGCGCTCGACTGGGAGCTGCTGGAAAACCCCGCCCACGCCGGGGTGCGCAGCCTCCTGCGCGACCTCAACCGCACCTACCGCGCAAAGCCCGCGCTCCATGCCCGCGATTGCGAGCCGGAGGGGTTCGAGTGGCTGGTGGTGGACGATGCCGAGAACTCGGTATTCGCCTGGTTGCGCAAGGCGCCGGGACAGGCGCCGGTGGCAGTGGTCAGCAATATGACGCCGGCGGTGCACCATGATTACTGGCTGCGCCTGCCGCATGACGGGGAATGGGCCGAAGTGCTCAATTCCGATTCCGCCATCTACGGCGGTAGCGGGCAGGGCAACATGGGCGCAGTGAAGGCACAGAACGGCGGGGCGCATGTTACCCTGCCGCCGCTGGCGACCATCATGCTGGAATACAAAGGCTGAGGATACAGAGGCTTACAGGGGACGAGGACATGCCGAAAAGGGAAACGTATTCGCAGCCGCTGGCGCGTGATGCCATGGCCTATGTGCTGGCTGGCGGGCGCGGCAGCCGCCTGAATGAACTGACCGACAACCGCGCCAAGCCCGCGGTCTATTTCGGCGGGGTCTCGCGCATCATCGACTTTGCGCTATCGAACGCGATCAACTCGGGTATCCGGCGCATCGGGGTGGCGACCCAGTACAAGGCGCACAGCCTGATCCGCCACATGCAGCGCGCGTGGAACTTCATGCGGCCGGAGCGTAACGAAAGCTTCGACATCCTGCCCGCCAGCCAGCGCGTATCCGAAAGCCAGTGGTACGAAGGCACGGCCGATGCGGTGTTCCAGAACATCGACATCATCGCCAGCCATGCGCCCCGGTACATGGTGATCCTGGCAGGCGACCACGTCTACAAGATGGATTACGAGCAGATGCTGCGCCAGCACGTGGAAAGCGGCGCGGACGTGACCGTGGGATGCCTGGTGGTCCCGCGCGAGGAGGCGACCGGCTTCGGCGTCATGCACGTGGATGCCACCGACCGGATCACCGCCTTCGTCGAGAAGCCCAAGGACCCTCCCGGCATTCCCGGGCAGCCCGACATGGCGCTTGCCAGCATGGGCATCTACGTGTTCGAGACGCAGTTCCTGTTCGACCAGCTGCGCCGCGATGCCGCCGATCCGGCATCCAGCCGCGATTTCGGCGGGGACATCATCCCCCACATCGTCAGGCACGGGAAGGCACAGGCGCACCGCTTCACCGCGTCCTGCATCCGCGCGGCGGACGAGATCGAGGAATACTGGCGCGATGTCGGCACGCTGGACGCCTATTTCGAAGCCAACCTGGACCTGACCGACGTGGTCCCCAAGCTCAACCTCTACGATCGCGACTGGCCGATCTGGACCGACCAGATCGTGGCAGCCCCTGCCAAGTTCGTGCACGACGAGGACGGGCGGCGCGGCATGGCGATCTCGTCGCTCATCTCGCAGGACTGCATCGTTTCAGGGGCCACGGCGCGCAACAGCCTGCTGTTCACCGGCGTCAAGATGGGCAGCTTCTCCAGCGTGGAGCGCGGCGTGATCCTGCCCTATTGCAACATCGGGCGCGGGGCGCGGCTGTCGAACGTGATCCTCGATTCCGGCGTGCGCATTCCCGAAGGCCTGGTGGTGGGCGAGGACCCGGTGCTCGACGCCCGGCGCTTCCGCCGCACCGAGAAGGGCGTGTGCCTGATCACCAAGGCCATGATCGACAGGCTGTGACGCTGCCCATGACGCTAAGGGTCCTCTCGGTCGCTTCCGAAATGGTGCCGCTGGTCAAGACCGGCGGGCTGGCAGACGTTGCCGGCGCCTTGCCCGCCGCGCTGGCGGGGCATAGGGTGGACGTGACCACGCTGCTGCCGGGCTATCCATCGGTGCTGGCGGCGGCGGGCAAGGGGCGCAAGGTTGCAGGCATCGACAGCCTGCTGGGCGAGCCGTGCCGCATTGTCGCGGCAAAGTTGCCTGACGGGCGCAAGCTTCTGGTCCTCGATGCGCCCGGCCTGTTCGGGCGAGAAGGCGGACCCTATGGCGACACAAGCGGGGCAGACTGGCACGACAACTGGCGCCGCTTTGCCGTGCTGGGACTGGCAGCGGCGGAGCTGGCAAAGGGCAAGTCCGGCTTCGACCTTGTCCACGCGCACGACTGGCAGGCGGCCATGGCATGCGTCTACCTGCGCTATTCCGGAGCCGGCATTCCCAGCGTGCTGACGATCCACAACATGGCCTTCCAGGGTTTTTTCGGGGGCGAGGTGTTCCCGCGGCTTGGCCTGCCCGATGCGGCATGGAGCATGGACGGGGTGGAATTCCATGGCGGCGTGGGCATGTTGAAGGGCGGCCTTGTCTGCGCCGATGCGATCACCACGGTCAGCCCAACCTATGCCCGCGAGATCCATACGGCGCGCTTCGGCATGGGCCTGGACGGCGTGATCCGGGCGCGCAGCCAGGCGGTCCATGGCATCCTCAACGGCATCGACCGGCACGAATGGAACCCCGCCACCGACCCGCACCTTGCCGCCACCTTCGATGCACGGCGGCTGGCAGGGCGCAAGGACAACAAGCGGGGAATCGAGCAGGCCTTCGGACTGGACCAGGGGGACGGCCCGCTGTTCGTGGTGGTCAGCCGCCTCACCTGGCAAAAGGGCGTGGACGTGCTGCTGGAGGCGATCGACCACCTCGTCGGCCTTGGCGGCAGGCTGGCGCTGCTGGGCGCGGGCGACGTTGCGCTGGAGCAGGAACTGGTGCTGGCGCAGCAACGCCATCCCGGGCGCATAGGCCTGCGTTTCGGCTATGACGAGCCGCTGGCGCACCTGTTGCAGGGCGGCGGCGATGCCATCCTGATCCCCTCGCGGTTCGAACCGTGCGGCCTGACCCAGCTTTATGGCCTGGCCTATGGCTGCGTGCCGGTAGTCACCCGTACCGGCGGGCTGGCCGATACGGTGATCGATGCCAACCCCGCAGCACTCGCCCGCAAGACCGCCACCGGCGTGGTGCTGGCCGAGGCGACCTATGACGAGCTGTCGCTGGCGATCACCCGCACGATCCGCCTTTACGATGACAAGCCGGCATGGGCCCGCCTGCAGAAAAGCGGCATGGCGGCCGACTTCGGCTGGGAAGCGAGCGC
>CAZTED010000051.1:0-17326 GCA_964612175.1 uncultured Sphingomonadaceae bacterium | reverse complement strand
GCATGTGGGCCGCGCCCGACCGGATGGCCGACATGCTCGACCAGAAGATCGGCCATCCGCTGAGCGGCGCCAACACGGCCTGGGTGCCCAGCCCCACGGCAGCCACCCTGCATGCCACCCATTATCACCTGGTCGACGTGTTCCAGCGCCAGCGCGATCGTAGCGCAGAGCCGGTTGCCTCGCTCGATCGCCTGCTGACCGTGCCGCTCGCCGCCGACACCGGGTGGTCGCAGCAGGACATCACCGACGAGCTGGACAACAACGCGCAAGGCATCCTTGGCTACGTCGTGCGCTGGGTGGACCAGGGCATCGGCTGTTCGAAGGTGCCCGACATCCATGACGTGGGCCTGATGGAAGACCGGGCAACCTTGCGCATCTCATCCCAGCACATGGCCAACTGGCTGCTGCACGGCATTGCCACTGCGGAACAGGCGGATGCGGCCCTGTTGCGCATGACGGCCCGCGTAGACGCGCAGAACGCCGGCGACCCGCTCTACCGGCCCATGGCAGAAGACCCGGCGGGCAGCATCGCCTTCCAGGCGGCGCGCAACCTGGTCATGGCCGGAACCAGCCAACCCAACGGCTATACCGAGCCCCTGCTCCACCAGTTCCGGGCAAAGGCAAAGGCGCGGGACAGGCAAGGCTGAGTGCCAGGCCAATCGGGAGTTTTCCAACGGGCGACTGCCTGCAACTCCACCACCACCCAAAACACTGCGCCCGGTTACTCTTGAAGAGTAACCGGGCGCAACGCCTTGCCTGGCAAGGGAAGGGGGACGGCTCCGGTGGGAGTGACTGGGGTAAGCCAAACCCTGGGAGAGCTACCGGGGATTAAGAACCGCCCCCCTAGCTTGTTGGTGCCTCAGTAATAGGCGCGAAGGATAACCGAGAACCTGCGATCATTCAGCGAGTACTGGAGGGGTTCGGTCGGACTGCCGATGTAGGTCCGCCCCATGCGGTTGCTGATATTCACGCCCTCGAGCGTCATCGATATCCTGCTGGTCAGGTTATAGCTTACCGAGGCGTCGAGGCTGGCATAGGGAGCCTGCTCCTGGGGAAGCCCGGTTGCCCCACTTCCGACGGTGGTGTTCAGGTAGCTGCTGCGCCACGAATAGGCCAGACGCGCACTGAACGGTCCCTTGTCGTAAAGGCCGATGATGTTGAAGCTGTCCTTTGAGAGCTTCTCCAGCGGAACCATCGTCGGAATGTTGCTTCCCGGCCGTGCAAACGGATTTTCCACACTGCTGTCGACGTAGGTATAGCTCGCCTGCAGGCCGAGGCCGCTCAGGATACCCGGCAGGAAGTCGTAGAACTGCTGGTAGGCAATCTCGAAGCCCTTGATCTTCCCGCTACCGGAATTGAGCATCGTGGTGATGTCGTAGTCGATATCGTTGTAGCGACGCACTTCCACGCCCGAGGAGACGAAGCCCGAGACGTCCTTGTAGAACACCGCGCCGGTCAGCGATCCTGTCCGGGCAAAATAGTATTCGAGGGACAGGTCGAACTGGCTCGACTTCATCGGCTCCAGGAACGGGTTGCCCGAGCTCCCGCTCGGACGGAGGGTAATCGGATCAACCACGGTCGGGGTGTTGAGCGTGACGTAGGTACCCATCTGCCAGAAGTCAGGCCTGGACATGGCCCTCGCATAGGCGAAGCGCAGTTGCAGGTCATCCGTGAGGCCAACCCGGATGTTCGCGCTGGGAAGAACAAAGGTATAGTCGCCCTCTGCCGTGATCGCGGTCAGGTTCGCAGGATCCGTCGGATCGACAGGGAGATAGGTGGGGAAGAGGTACCCTTCAGAGCTGGTCTTCGTATGGATCACGCGAAGGCCGAAGTTGGCATCGATGGGCAGTCCGGACAGGTCTGCGGCAAGCCGCACGGACGAATAGCCCGTGAAGGTCTCCTCACTCTGCGGGTTCATCTCGGAAGGCCAGAAGCCCTCACGTCGGGTCGCGCCGAAGTTGTTGTAGAGTTCACCCACCTGCGCGTTGACACTCTCCCCTGCCGGCAGCGCTGGGTAGATGATGCTGTTCACGGTGCGGCCTTCGAAGAAGCCCGGCGAAGGTCCGGTCATCACGAGGTTGGAGCGGTCGGCCGAATAGGGGATGAAGTAGTTGCCGTTGGGCATCCACCACCTGTCCCACCACTGCCGCTGGTTGCCGATCGTGAAGGTGTAAAGCTCGTCCTGCAGGCGATTGATGGAGACATCGCTGTTGGCATAGCGAACGCCGGCCGTGATGGTCTTCAGGATGACGTCATGCACCTCCCACTCAAGATCGGCACGCAGCGCAAGCTGGTCCGAGTTGTTGCGGGTGCGATAGTCACCGATGGCAGCGAAATGGTAGCTGTTCGGGTCGCTAACCGAGGACGGCGTACGCACGGTCCAGGTCGGCCGACCGCTCAGGTCGAAGTCCACGATGCTGCGGTAGGGAGACATGGAGGGCACTTCGTAGACCGGATAACCCGGGCTGCGGTCGTAGATGCCGCGGAACTGCGACATGCTGAAACCGGACTCGTCTGCATTGTAGACCGAATCCACATACTGCGCATCAAACTTGAGCGTCAGGTCGTCGGCTGCATCCCACGCCAGGTTGACCGTGTAGTTCTGATCCCGTGAATGCAGGTCCTGATCGCCGCGCCCCACGTTGAACAGATTGTTGCTGTACGAGCCGCTGATCACGCGCCCATCAGGCGCATATTGGAACGTCGAACCAGGCGTGGCGATCGGATATTCGCCCCCCCAGTTGTTGTAGTAGTACTTGCCCTGGCGATCGAACTGGTAATCGGCATAGAGGGCCTGGACGGTCAGCAGAACCTCCGGGCTCATCTGCCACTGGAAGGCCCCCGAAAGCGAGAAGCGCTCGCGGCTGCCGCTTTCGTCATAGATCTGGAACCCGTAGGGCGCGCGCGCACCAACCGGGGCGCCCGGCAGTGCGCTGCCCAGCCGCACATCGTAGAACGGCTGAACCAGGATCGAATCCTGGCGGTAGTAGGTCATGGAGTAGACCGGGTTGATCAGCAGGCCCATTTCCCCCAGGCCGGTGTCCCAGCGGTCGCTGTAAAGGGCAGAGACCGAGCCACCGGTCTTGTCGGCCAGGTCGTAATGATTGACCCGCCCGGTCGCATAAAGAAGGCGCCAGTCCTGATCGAACGGCAGACGGGTACGCAGGTTGACAAGGCCGCCAATCCCGCCCTCGATCATTTCTGCTGACGGATTCTTGTACACGTCGATACCGGCAAGGATTTCCGGGGGGAAAGCCTCGACGGCAAGGTTGCGTCCGCCGCCGGCAGAATAGGTGTCGCGCCCGTCAATCAGGTAGCGGACCTGGGTAAGGCCGCGGATCGCGACCGCCGGGGTGTTCTGCCTGCCCTTGATGGCAACTTCCGCACCGCCTTCGCCATAGCGCCGCTCGATCTGGACGCCCGCGATACGCTGGAGTGATTCGACGATGTTCGTATCAGGCAGTCGACCGATGTCTTCCGCCTCGACCGAATCGATGATCTGGTCGCTGTTCCTCTTGCGCGCCTGAGCCGAGTCCAGGCTGTTGCGCAGGCCGGTGACCACAATCATTGAGTCATCGGTATCAGCGTCTGCCTGCTCCTCACCAGCTTCGCTCTGATCGGCAGTCGCCTGCGCCCATGCCGGGCTGGTGATTGCGAGCGCGAAAAGTGCCGTTGAGGATCGCAGGAAGCACTTTCTGACCATCATTCATCTCCCTCGTTCGTCCGCCTTGCGCGGTTATGCGGTAATCGGCCTGATATCCAAGACCACCTCCGGCGTCAATATATATGATGTAAGATATTTCGAGAGCTGAAAATTCTGGCCTTTAGAATTCCTATCGTACTGTTTTCCCCTCTTTTTATGGCGATTTCGGTCGTCCGGTCAGCCAGCCGCGCCCCACTTGCAATCCCGTAAAATCCCATGTTATATGTTATAAATGGAGGCCATGGTGGGTCGGACCAAACCAAAAATTCAAGGAAATGGGTGAGTTCATGAAGGGTTCTGCCAAGCTTGGCGTTGAGTTGAACAGGCGGACATTCGTCCAATCCCTGGGGGCCATCCCGATTCTCGGGCTGGTGGCCCATGAAGCAGCAACGGCCGCCACGCCAGCCCCTGGGCTGCCCACCGGCATCAAGACGGGAAATCTGGCGTCTACCTGGCGTGTGGCGACGGATGTCGCAGACGAAGGTGTCGCCAACCGGTGGTTCGATCAGAGGCTTGCCGGCGCCATGGCGGTGCCTGGCAGCCTTGAGGAAAACCGTGTCGGCCGGCCCGTTTCGGTTGAGACGCCGTTCACGGGCGACATCAACGACCGTTCGTGGTTCACCGCAGCTGAATATGCTCGCTACCGCGAGGGGGACGATGTGAAGGTCCCCTTCATCCTCCAGCCGGATACCTGGTATCGTGGCCCGGCGTGGTTCCAGAGGGAGATCGAGATTCCTGCCGACTGGTCGGGAAAGAGGGTGGAGCTGTTCCTCGAACGGCCGCACTGGGAAACCCAGGTCTGGATCGACGGCCGGTCGCTCGGTCGCAATGATGCCTTGCACCTGCCCCATGCCTATGACCTGGGAAGCCTGCAGCCCGGCGTCTACCGCCTTACGGTTCGCGTCGACAACCGGATGATCGTTCAGATCGGGCACAACGGCCACGGCGTTACCGACCATACACAGGGCAACTGGAACGGCATTGTCGGGCGCATCGAACTGCGGGCGACGGAACCGGTCTGGATCGACGGAGTACAGCTTTACCCGGAATACGCCGATCGCAAGCTCACCGTTGCCGGCACTGTCCGGCGGCTCGAAGGCGCACCAGCACCTCGCCATGTCGTGGTCAACGCATTTCGGCAGCGGGTCCGGGTACCGGTCGCATGGCTCGATGATGGCACCCAGGAGGCCATCCTGGGCGAGTTCCGTACGGTCGTCCAGCCGCACGAAGGCGACAACGCCAGCCGGGCACCCTGGGATGAATTCTCCCCGGTTCTACACGATGTCTCCGTCCGGCTTCGCAATGGTTCCACCTGGGAAGGCCGGTTCGGGTGGCGCGAGCTGCTGGCGACGCCAAAGGGTTTCAGGCTCAACGGTCGTCCTCTGATGTTCCGCGGGGCCCTTGATTGCTGCATCTTCCCGCTCACGGGCCATCCGCCGACCGACCTGCCAAGCTGGCAGCGGATCATGCAGCGCATGAAGGACTTCGGCCTCAATCACCTGCGCTTCCACAGCTACTGCCCGCCCGAAGCAGCGTTCCATGCAGCGGACGAAGCGGGTATCTACCTGCAGGTCGAGACCGTCTGGGCCAACCAATCCGCCAAGATCGGCAGCGGCGATCCAGTCGACCAGTGGGTCTATGCCGAAACCGATCGCATCCTTGCGGCCTACGGGAACCATGCGTCACTGATGCTGATGACGCATGGGAATGAGCCCGGCGGAGGGAGCGCGCCCGATGGTGATGCCAAGCGCGATGCCTTCCTTGCGGCTTACCTGGTCCACTACCGCGCGCGAGAGGCACGGGTCCTGTGGACTTCGGGTGCCGGCTGGCCCATTCTCGAAGAAAGCCAGTTCCACGTGACCCCCACGCCCCGCGTCCAGAACTGGGGCGAAGAACTGAATTCCCGCATCAATGCCAGGCCGCCCGAGACCCGGACCGATTACCGCGATTTCGTGGGCCGGTATTCGGCACCGGTGATCAGCCACGAGATCGGTCAATGGTGCGTCTATCCCGACCTCAACGAGCGGGTGAAGTACACCGGCCACCTCAAGGCCAAGAACTTCGACATCTACGCCGACCGCCTGCGAGACAACGGCATCCTGGAGCTTGCTCCGGACTTCCTGCACGCATCCGGTCGCCTGCAGGTCATGTGCTACAAGGAAGATATCGAAAGCGCCCTCAGGACCGAAGGGATGGGTGGCTTCCAGCTGTTGGGGCTGCAGGACTTCCCGGGTCAGGGCACTGCCCTTGTCGGCGTGGTCGACCCGTTCTGGGATGACAAGAGTTGTGTAACGGCGGCGGAATATCGCAGGTTCTGCAGCGCGGTGGTTCCGCTGGTCCGCATGGATTCCAGGATTGCCAGGTCAGGGGCGGCGTTCCCGTTCGAGATCGATGTCGCCCATTTCGGCCGGGATCCGATCGACCAGGCCCGCATCGAATGGCGGATAGAAACCACCGATGGCGCTGTGCTGGCAGAGGGCGCCTTTGCCAATGCCTCCGTCCCGCTCGGCAATGCTCCGCTGGGCCTCAGGGCCGAACCCGTTGTTACGGTGGACAAGGCGGCTGCCGCGCGGCTCGTTGTCCGCCTGAGCAATGCTGATGGCCTGGTCGCAGAGAACGATTGGGACATCTGGGCCTATCCGCCCCTCCCCGCCGTGCAGACAGGTGGTCAGATCCGCCGCGCCAGCCAGATCGACAGCGACGTGCTGCAATACCTTGAGCAGGGCGGCGATGCGCTGATCGGCCTGGCTCCGGGCCAGATCGCCAACTATGCGATCAACCCGGTCAAGCTGGGCTTCTCGAGCATCTTCTGGAACACCTTGTGGACCCAGCGACAGGCGCCCACGACCCTGGGCATCCTGTGCCAGCCCGATCACGCGGCACTGGCCGATTTCCCCAGCCAGAGCCACAGCAACTGGCAGTGGTGGTACCTGATCCATCGCGCCGGCGCGCTCCGCCTCGATCTCTTGCCGCAAGGGGTGGAGCCGATCGTGCGGATCGTTGATGACTGGTTCACCGCCCGCCCCCTGGGGCTGGTGGTAGAGGTGGCGGTTGGCCGTGGCCGGGCGATCATCTGCGGTTTCGAGCTGGACAGCAGCCGCGACGACGACCCGGTGAGCAAGCAACTCGTACACAGCCTGGAGGCGTACATGCAGACCGACAAGTTCCGGCCTGCAACCATGGTTTCGGCCGATCAGCTTCGCGCCCTCGCATCGGCCTAAGGCTCCCTTGTTCTGATTTCGCTGGTCCCCGCCTTTCAAATGGGTGGAACCACAAATGGAGATTGCATAGTGAACTTTTTCAAGAATCCGGGCTTTCCCCGCAAGGAGACCCGCCGTCGTCGGTTTTCTGTGGGCGTGGCCTGCCTTGCCCTGATCGCGTCTGTGGCCAATGCCCCCGGCGCGATCGCCCAGACGAATGCGGCAACGCCTGTCGCCTCCAACGAGGCGAGCAGCGGACCGGTCCGGTGCCAGGCACCGGTCTCGATCCAGATCAACTCGGAATGGGACAAGCCGCGCACGGTCTTTCGAGGCTGGGGCACATCGCTCGCCTGGTTTGCCAACACCACCGGAACATGGCCGGATTCCATTCGCAACGAGATGGCGGACCTTTTGTTCGGCGCCGATGGGCTGGCGTTCAACATCGCCC
This sequence comes from uncultured Sphingomonadaceae bacterium, assembly GCA_964612175.1. GTDB lineage: Bacteria > Pseudomonadota > Alphaproteobacteria > Sphingomonadales > Sphingomonadaceae > Alteraurantiacibacter. The sequence continues at coordinate 9,975 of CAZTED010000051.1, read as the reverse complement.
GCTACAACATTGCCGGCGGACGCAGACCCGGCACTCCGCCCCTGTCCCGCGCCAATGCGAACATTCCCGGGCTGTGGGCAATGCCCGAGGGAGCCCGTGGCCGCGACTGGTGGCGGGCTGACGACCCGACCATGTGGGACTGGGATGCCGACCGCGGCCAACAGTGGTGGCTTGGCGCAATCCGGGATCGGGTGCCCGCAGACCAGGTCATATTCGAAGCCGCCTCCTACTCGCCGCCCTGGTTCATGACGGTGAGCGGAGACGTGGCCGGGGCCACCGAACGCTATCAGCCCAACCTCAGGCCCGGCTACGAGCGCCAGTATGCCGACTATCTGGTGCTGGCGATGCAGGGCCTCGAACGGAAGCACAATATCCGCTTCCACAGCATCGCCCCGCTGAACGAGCCGAACACGCCCTATTGGGTTTCGGGCAATCGCCAGGAAGGCAACTTCTTTGACCCGGAGGGCCAGTCACGCATGCTGCTGGCCACGGCAGAAGCCTTGCGGGAGCATGGCTCCACTGCCTTGCTGACCGCCATGGACGAGACCAACCCGGCGACCTTTGTAATCAACTGGGCGGGTTATACGCCTGAAGCGCGTGCAGCGGTGCAACGTCTCAACGTCCACACATACACGGCGACCGGCCTTACCGGTGCACGCGATGTGGCCACCGTTGCACAGCTGCCAATCTGGATGTCGGAGGTCGACCTTTCGGCATCGCTCACAGTCCAGGATTTCGAAGACCCCACGTCCGCACTTGCCCTTGGCGAGCAGATTGTTTCGGACATCAAGCGGCTGGAACCGGAAGCCTGGGTGATCTGGCAGGCAATCGAACCCAGTGCCCTGCCCGGTGACCCCGGATCGAACTGGGGCCTGATCCGCACCGACATGTCGGTGTTGAGGCCGGCCGACATGAGCTTCCATCTCACTGCCAAGTTCTATGCCATGGCCAGCTTCAGCCGTCACTTGCGACCGGGCTTCCGGCTTATCCGGAACGACGATCCCGATACCCTGACGGCGCTTTCCGCCGATGGGACGCAGGCTGTCGTCATACATGTAAATCATGGTGTCTACGCCAGGACTTTGGAAGTGCCCACCACAGGTCTCGAAGGCGCGAACTGGCGGATTGCTGGGCTGCTTGTAGACGAGGCCGAGGTAGAGCCGGATTGTGGTGGCAACGTACCAACGGCAATTGCTCCGCCGCGGGCAATCACGACCATTGTTCTCAATCGATCCCGCGATTGAAGCGGTCTTGTGCGGGACAGGTGACGGATGGTGACGGGTAGCTGCTGCAGGCCATGGAGAGCGGCCCGATCATCCCAGAATGGAGTACAGTCAGCGCCGGATCATGGCGCTGACACCTCCTCTATTATCGGTTATAACTGACGCGATGAAGAAAACAGCCACACCCGCCGATTCCGACTTCGCCCGGCAAGCCAACGGACAGGGCCGAAATCTGACAGCGCGGATCGTGCAGGATCTCGGTCAGGCGATCGTCACCGAGCAGTTCACCAGTGAGACCGGTTTCCCGTTCGAATCCCAGTTGTGCGATCAGTACAACGCCAGCCGCTCAGTGGTTCGCGAAGCTGTAAAGATGCTCACGGCCAAGGGGCTGCTGAAGCCCCGCCAGAAGCTCGGCACAGTTGTCCTTCCCGAGAATGACTGGAACCTGCTCGACCCCGATGTGCTGAAGTGGCTGATGGAACGCGACTTCACGATCGACCTCCTGATCGATTTCACCGAAATCCGGATGTCGATCGAACCGCGCGCGGCAGCCCTGGCTGCCTACAGTTCTACCGGCCCCCAGCGGCGCGCCATCATCGAAGCCATCGAACGGATGGAAGCAGCCGACCGGGGCGAGGATGATCCCCTGGAGTCCGATATCGCCTTCCACGTGGCGGTCCTCGAGGCGAGCAACAACCGGTTCATGCGGCAGTTTCGCGACCTGACGGAAACTACCCTGCGGTTCAGTATCCGTCGCACCAATGACTATGCGGGCGTGTCACGGGCCAGTGCCGCGGATCACAAGCGCGTGGGCACTGCCATTGTCGAAGGAAATCCCGCGCTGGCAGCGGAGTTGATGCAGCAGCTTATCCAGGGAGCGCTCGACCTGCTTCTTGCCGCCGGCGGAGATCCGCGGCCCTGGTCCAACAAGACCTGAAGGCGGCGGGCCGGGCTCGCCCCAAGCTACCGCTGAGGCCAGCCCGATGGCCAGGCCCCGATGCCGTCAGCCAGCAAAGCGCATCTGCGCCACGCCGGCAACCTGCGGATCCACTTCGAACAGTGCGCCGGCGTGCTCGTCTTCCTCGCAACCGATGGTCGAGGAGGTGATGAACAGCCGATCCAGCCCCGGTCCGCCAAAGGCGCAGCTGGTGATGTTCCTTGCAGGCAGCGCGATCGAACGGATAAGTTGCCCTTCAGGAGAAAACCGCGAGATCCGCCAACCATCCCAGTGGGCGATCCAGATGCAGCCCTCGGCATCCGTGGTCATGCCGTCGGGATAGCCCCATTCATCGGGAAAGCGCAGCCAGACCCGGCGATTGCCCAAGGTGCCATCGGCCGCGAGGTCGTAGGCAAAGACGGTGCGGGCAGCGCTGTCGGTATGCAGCATGGTCGATCCATCGAGGCTGAATGCCGGTCCATTTGTCACACAATATCCATCGTCCATCCGCCGGCATGTCAGGTCGTCATCCAGCCGGTAAAGCGCTCCCGCGCCGGGCTCGTCCGACTCGCTTTTCGAGCCGGTCCATATCCTGCCCCACTGGTCGACCTTACCATCGTTCAGGCGGTTGCCAGGACGCTCTGGCTCGGGATCGACAATCCCGGTGAGCACTCCCGTGGACAGGTCGAAGAAGGCTATGCCGCTGGCGAGGCCGACGATGTGATCGGGGTGATCCCGGCGAGGGATGATCCAGCCGGTCTTCTCGGGAAGCAACACGCGCGATTGCTCGCCCGTGGCCGGATCGAGACGGTTCACTGCGCCAGCGTCGATATCCACCCAGAGCAGTTCGCCCAATCTGGCATCCCAAACCGGCCCTTCGCCAAGCCGGTCCCGTCCAGCACCCCAGACCTTCACGTCCCTCATTCTGATTCTCCACGAAGCATGCGGGATATATATGATTTATGCTTGACCGCTGTCGAGTCTTTCTTCTAAGCCCAAGGTGGAAGAGGAAAAGGCGCGAAAGGCAGGATCCAGATGACCATCTCCCTGAACCGGGTTCAATCCGGTGCGGCGCATATTGTCCCCGAGAGTCTTGTCCCTGGCGACCAGCAGTCGGACAGTATCGCGAAGATAGAATGCCTGCCGGTCCTGCCGCGGTGGCTGTTCGTAAGGATCGAAACAGCACAAGGAGCCGTGGGCTGGGGTGAAGCAACCCTCGAAGGCCACTGTGAAGCCGTGATGGGCTCGATCGATGCCGCCCGCGACCGGCTGATCGGCCATGACCCCGCAAGGATCGAGGACGCTTGGCAGACACTGCATCGTCTCGGTTTTTACAGGGGTGGCCCGGTACTGCTTTCCGCAATCTCGGGCATTGACCAGGCCCTGTGGGATATCAAGGCACGCAAGCTGGGCGTGCCGCTGTACGAAATCCTGGGCGGTCGGGTGCGGGATCGGATCCCCGTCTATGCATGGATTGGTGGAGACAGTCCGGGCGATGTCGCCGAGCAGGCCCGTGCCCGCAAAAGCCAGGGTTTCGACGCGGTCAAGATGAATGCGACCGGCCACATGGATTGGCTCGACAGCTGGAAGAAAGTGGACGAGCTGGTCGAACGGCTGGGGGCGGTCCGGGAAACCGGCATCGATGTCGGCGTCGATTTCCACGGCCGCATCCACAAGCCGATGGCGCGCCAGATGCTGCAGGCGATCGAACCCTTGCGCCCGCTGTTTGCCGAGGAAGTCCTACTCTGCGAGCACCCGCGCGCGATCGAGCAGTTGGCGAACCACACTAGCGTACCGCTGGCCATGGGCGAACGGCTCTACAGTCGCTGGGATTTTCGCCCGTTCCTGGAATCCGGCGCAATCGACATCGCGCAGCCCGACTTGGCCCATGCCGGCGGCATTTCCGAATGCCGGCGCATCGCCGCCATGGCCGAGACCTATGACGTGGCCATTGCGCCGCACTGCCCGATCGGCCCGCTGGCGCTGGCAAGTTGCCTGCATCTGGCGGCCGTGACCCCGAATTTTGCAATGCAGGAGATTTCCCTGGGCATTCATTACAATCGACCGTCGGAAGACCTTACCACCCTGGTCAAGAACCCCGAGGTGTTCAAGGTCAGCGACGGATGCATCGAGATTCCGCGCCTACCCGGCCTGGGCGTCGAGATAGACGAGGAAGCGGTCCGGGCGATGGCCCGCAATCCGCACAGATGGCGCAATCCGGTCTGGCGCGGGAGCAGGGGGGAGCTGCGCGAATGGTAAGCAGGAGTGTCATAATCACCGGTGGCCAGGGCGACCTGGGCCGGGCGGTCGCGCAGGCCTTTGCAGCGGAAGGCGCCGCAATCTCACTGGTGGACAATCGCGCAGAGGATCCGGCTGCCACTGCAAGCCTAACAGACTTCGGCGCGCGCGATGTCATGAGCCTGCATTGTGACGTGTCCGACGAGCGCGCGGTAGCCGATGCGGTGGAATCCGTCCTTGGTGCATTCGGCCGGCTCGACGTGGTGATCAACGTCGCCGGAATGATGATCTACAAGCCATTCGCCGAACTGACCGGCAGCGACTGGCGCAACCTGCTTGGCGTCAACCTGGTGGGCTCTGCCCTGTTCACGGGGCACGCGCTGCGGGTGATGCAGCCAGGTGGTTGCGTGGTGAACGTTGCTTCGGTCCACGCGCTGCGGACCTCGGCCCTGGTGGCGCCCTATGCTGCCGCGAAGGCCGCCATGCTGAGCATGACGAGGTCGGCGGCCATCGAAGGCAAGCCGCGCGGAATCAGGGTCAATGCTGTCATGCCTGGCGCCGTGGACACCCGCATGTTGCGGGAAAGCCCGAACATCAAGTCAGGCGAGGAGGTCATCGACCCCTCGGACATCGCCACCACCGACCAGATCGCGGGAGTGGTGCACTTTTTGACGACCGAAGCCGCCAGTTTCATCAACGGCGAGGGTATCGTCGCCGATGGCGGACGGATGGGGAGACTTTAGGAAATGCATGCATTGGATATCGGGGACGGCGCAGGGACCGGGCCAAAGGCCGCCAACGCGTCCGGCGCAGTGTGGATGGCTTCGTCCGTTGCCGCACTGGGTGGCTTCCTCTTCGGCTATGACTGGGTCGTCATCGGCGGCGCCAAGCCCTTCTATGAAGCGAGCTTTGCCATCACTGCACCGGCCGACCAGGCCTGGGCAGTCGCCTGCGCCCTGGTGGGTTGCCTGATCGGGGCAATTTGCTCGGGTTACTGGGCTGAACGCCTGGGACGCAAGCCGGCCCTGCTGATTGCCGCGGTGATCTTCGCGGTCTCCTCGCTGGCTACTGCCGTGGCCCACGATTACTCCAGCTTCGTGCTCTACCGCATCATCGGTGGCGTGGCGATCGGCATGGCATCGGGCCTGTCGCCGATGTACATTGCCGAAATCGCGCCCGCATCCAGCCGCGGCCGGCTGGTCTGCCTGAACCAGATAGCGATAGTCCTGGGGCTGCTCGGCGCACAGATCGTGAACTGGCTTATCGCACGGCCGGTCCCGGCTGATGCAACGATGGTCGAGATCGCCCAGTCATGGAATGGCGAATGGGGGTGGCGCTGGATGTTTGCAGCCGCCGCCGTTCCCTCGGTCGCTTTCTTGCTGGGGTGCCTGCTCCTCCCGGAAAGCCCCCGCTGGCTCGTCCAGCGCGGACGGATCAATCAGGCGCGCGCCATCCTGACCCGCCTCGGCGGTGCCGAACACGCCGAAAGCGCCATCTCCGACATCCAGCGCTCGATCGGCTCGAATGCCGGCGGGAACCTGCGTTCGGTGCTCCGCGAACCGCGTTATCGCCGCGTCCTGGTTATCGGTGTGGCGCTTGCCGTGCTGCAGCAGTGGAGCGGGATAAATGTGATTTTTAACTATGCGCAGGAAATCTTCGCATCGGCAGGCTTCGCGGTTTCGGACACGCTGTTCAACATTGTGATCACGGGCGTGGTCAACTGTGTCTTCACCCTGATCGCGCTGTTCACCGTCGAAGGTATCGGGCGTCGGCGCCTGATGCTGATCGGGTGTGCCGGCCTGGGGATCATCTATGCGCTGCTGGGCGGCTTCTACGTTGTCGGCATGCAGAGCGTCGTCCTGATGCCGCTCGTGCTGGCGGCTATCGCCTGCTACGCGATGACCCTGGCACCAGTAACCTGGGTGGCGCTGGCCGAGATCTTTCCCGGTGAAGCGCGCGGCGCCTGCATGGCCGTGGCGACAACTTCGCTGTGGCTGGCCTGTTTCGTGCTGACCTACACCTTCCCGCTCCTGAACGCTGCCGCCGGCACCGGACTGACCTTCTGGCTTTACGGTGTGATCTGCCTTGCCGGCTTCGTGTTCATCTACCGGAACCTGCCGGAAACGAAGGGCAAGACTCTCGAAGAGATCGAGAAGGTCTGGAAATGACCGATGCATTCCTCGCTGTCGATTGGGGAACGACCAACCGGCGGATCTACGTTATCGAGGATGGAGAGGTAGCCTTAACCGAGCGCGATGATCAGGGAGCACTGCGCACAAGCGACTATCCCCAGGAAATGGCGGAAATTCGCAAGCGCCATGGCGATCTGCCAGCCCTGCTCGCGGGAATGGTCGGTTCGAACATTGGGTGGTGCGCGGTGCCTTATGTGCCAACTCCGGCCGGCCTGCCGGAGCTGGCAACCGCGCTCACCTATGTCGAAGGAAATACGGCGATCGTGCCCGGACTATCCTTGTCCGGTGATGCGCGTTTCTCCGATGTCATGCGCGGTGAGGAAGTACAGCTCCTCGGCGCCATCGAGAGCGGAGTGGTTTGCGGCGACACGGTCCTTTGCCAGCCCGGTACCCACTGCAAGTGGGCCTGGGTCACGCAGGGCAGGATCAGCCGCTTTACCACCTCGATGACGGGTGAGCTGTTCGCCCTGCTGCGTTCCCACAGCCTGCTCGCGCCAATGCTGGCAAGCGATGAGAACGACCTTGAAGCCTTCCGCGAGGGTGTCAGGCTCGGCAGCCGGCGCGACCTTGCGGCAAGCCTGTTTTCCATCCGCGCAAACCATGCCCTTGGCAAGGACAAGGCCGGTTCCGCCTCGTTTGCAAGCGGCCTGCTGATTGGCGCCGACGTTGCCGCGCGGCTGGAAGATATCGGCTCGCAGACTGTCCATATCCTGGCCGATGAAGTCATGGGCGGCCTTTATGTTGCCGCGATCACGGAACTGGGTGGACAGGCAGTCTTGCTGGACAGCCATTCGGCATTCGTCAGTGGCATCTCTACTATCCGGAAGCTGACGCAATGAACGCCTACCAGTCCTTTTTTCAGCGCTTCGCCCGATGTCCGCTGGTCGCCATCCTGAGGGGCATCCAGCCACAGGAGGCAGAGGCGATCGGCGATGCCTTGTGCGATGCCGGCTTCACCCTGATCGAAGTCCCCCTGAATTCGCCCGATGCGATCGAAAGCATCGCCCGGCTGGCGCCCCGCCTGGCAGAGCGGGCCAGTGTCGGTGCGGGTACAGTGCTGACCGTGGCGGACGTGGCCAGCGTTGCCAGCGCCGGGGGCGAGCTGATCGTTTCGCCAAACACCGATACCAGGGTCATTGCCGCGACTGTCGAAAGCGGAATGGTTTCGCTGCCGGGTGTCTGCACACCTTCGGAGGCTTTCGCTGCCCTGGGTGCCGGTGCCACTGCGCTCAAGCTCTTCCCTGCCGAGGGGTCAAGCCCGCAGGTCCTGAAGGCCTGGCGCGCGGTCGTGCCCGCCTCTGCCCCGATCATACCGGTTGGCGGGATCACGCCGGAAAACATGCGCACATGGCTGGATGCCGGGGCCTCGGGCTTCGGGATCGGATCCGCGCTCTACAAGCCTGGCGATGATGCTGCCACGGTGGCGACAAAGGCGCGCGCCTTCCTGGAGGCCTTTCGCGCTTCGACCGACGAACGGTGACGCGGAAGGCTCCTCGCCTCGGGAGGGTTTTTCACGGTGAAGTGTAAGCTGTCTTGACCGTCGTATAGAACTCAGCTGCATAACGGCCCTGCTCGCGCGAGCCATAGCTCGAGGCCTTGCGTCCGCCGAACGGAACGTGGAAATCCACGCCGGCGGTTGGGACATTCACCATGACCATTCCGGCCTGAGACCGGCGCTTGAAATCGGACGCGAGCTTGAGCGAGGTGGTCACGATGCCGGAAGACAGGCCGAATTCGGTGTCGTTCGCCAGAGCTACCGCTTCCTCGTAATCCTCGGCACGCACGACGCAGGCCACCGGCCCGAAGATCTCCTCGCGGGCGATGCGCATGTCGTTGCTGGCGCCAACGAACAGCGCCGGCTCCATGAAATAGCCTTCGGTCGGGCGGGCCAGACGATTGCCGCCGCAGGCAAGTTCGGCACCTTCCTGCCTGCCGAGATCGACATAGTCGAGATTGCCCTGCAACTGCCTTGCCTCGGCCACCGGACCAACGTCTGTCGTGACATCAAGGGCATGGCCCACCCGGATCATCTTCATCCGCCTGATCAAGGCTTCGACGAAAGCATCGTGAATTCCCCTGGTCACGATCAATCGCGAGGATGCAGTGCACCGTTGGCCGGTCTGATAGAAGGCGCCCTGTGCCGCAACCTCCACGGCCACCCCAAGATCAGCATCGTCGGCCACGATCAGGGGATTCTTGCCGCCCATCTCAAGCTGGATCTTGGCCATGCGGCGGATCAACTGGCCGGCGATCCGGCTGCCGACGTCCTGCGATCCGGTAAAGCTTACCGCATCGACATCCTTGTGTTTGACGATGGCGTCGCCGACGATGCTGCCTCTTCCCATGACCAGGTTGAACACGCCTGCGGGTATGCCTGCACGCACGAGCACATCGGCGAGCGCCCAGGCTGACGCCGGCACGCAATCGGCAGGCTTGAAGACAACTGTATTGCCATAGGCCAGTGCTGCGGCAATCTTCCACGCGGGGATCGCGATCGGGAAGTTCCAAGGCGTAATCAGGCCGACCACACCAACTGGTTCACGGGTTACTTCAACGCTGATCCCCGGCCTTGTCGACGGTGTAAAATCTCCTGGCTGGCGCAGCGCCTCGCCAGCAAAGAATTTGAACACCTGCCCAGCTCGCACAACCTCGCCAATGCCCTCGGCGCGTGTCTTGCCTTCCTCGCGCGACAGCAGTTCGCCGAGCTCCTCCCGGCGGGCAAGCAGTTCGCTGCCCGTCCTGTCGAGGATTTCCGAACGCATCAGTATTCCGGCATCGTTCCAGCCACTAAGTGCGCGGCGTGCGGCGGCGATTGCGGTTTCCACCTGGGTGGCGTCGGCGCGGGCATAGGCGCCGACAATGTCGTTGATTTCGGAAGGGTTGCAGTTTTCCGATGCATCATCTGCCGCCATCCATTCGCCCGCAATCCAGTTCCTGAAAACCGCCATATCAGTTCTTCCCGCCGTAAATCTCGTCACGCATAACAGTCCTTCCTGACGATGCCATGCAACAAGTATCTGTCACATTGGGCATTCGCGATGCCTGGTGGATCGGACAAACGCATGTGTGTTTCGGACCCTTGCACCATTCATGGCCAGGCCTTGCCAGAACCAAGGACGGTGCCCTCATCCCAATCTAGAAAGAAACCGCTGGGGTATCCCACTCTTGCCCGATGTAGGCTTCTTTGGCCTTGGGCAGATGGGCTCGCGCATGGCGTTCCGGCTGGTCGAAGCGGGCACAACTCCAGCGCGCACCGGCTAGGATCGGATTTCGTCCCGGTCCGGCTGTCCCAGGTTCAGCAACGTCAAGGCGAACCTGAAAGGAGCCGCTTCACGCAGCCGCTTCATCCTTGCGCGGCTTTTCCCTGTATAGCGGGTACAGGACC
>CAZTED010000050.1:11587-17420 GCA_964612175.1 uncultured Sphingomonadaceae bacterium | reverse complement strand
CAGAGGACTTCGCGCGGATCGCCAGTTCCCGGAAAGGGGATGACGTTGTCCTCCACCGCAATGGTGAACGCCTGCGCCAGGTCATCCGGCGGCAGCAGGATCAGCTGCACGCCTTCGGAGTGCCCCGCCAGCATCGCCAGGCAGATGTCGCAGGCGCCCTTGTCCTGCCATTCGCCGTCGAGCTTGCCCATGCGCCCGGCGGAGATCAGGCGGCACAGGCGGCCATAGGCCATGCGGTCCACCGGGTAGGCAAGGAAGGCCAGCCCTTCGACCAGTTCGATCCGGCAGCCGATGACGGGGCGCAGCTTCAGCGTCCGCGCCTCGGCATGCACGCGCACCACTCCGGCGAAGGAATTGGCATCGGCAATGCCCAGCGCATCGTAGCCCAGCGCGCGGGCGCGCAGCACCAGGTCCACCGCATCGGAGGCACCGCGCAGGAACGAAAAGCAGCTCGCCAACCCCAGTTCGACAAAGGGTGCCGGCATAGGCGGCGCGATCCCTTCCGGGTCCGCCTCGATCGTGCGGCGCGGCATCAGCAGGTCGTTCTCGGGCATCAGGCGAACAGCCCCTGCAGGAACCAGTCGGGCAAGCCGCCATGCCGGTCGGTGCCGCGCCCGTCCCCGGCGATCCCGGCGCGGAAGATCCAGTAGCGGCGCCCTTCGCCATCCTCGACGCGGTAATAATCGCGCAGGCGCGCGCCGCCTTTCTCGCGCCACCATTCGGGCGCGATCCGCTCCGGTCCTTCCACCCGCACCACCTCGCGCACCTGTCCGCGCCAGCGGAACCGCCGCGGCTGCCCGTCGGGCGTGGCGTAGAGCACCGATATCCGCTCTGGCATATCGAGCAATTTGAGTGGCCTGGCATGGAAATCGAGCACATGCTGTGAAGGTGGCTCCGCCGCCAGCGGCTCGGCCCAGCCCTGCGCGCGTTCGGGCACATGGCTGCCACGTGCCACCGGGCGGCGGATGGCACGCGGACCAAGGCGCACCGCCAGCCGGTCGATACAGGCCGCCAGCGAGGTGCCGTGCGCCTCTGCCGCGGCATCAAGGTCCGCCGCCAGTTCGCCCTGGCCCAGTGCCAAGGGCTCGGCCCAGGTGGCCACCAGCCGCGCCATCTCGATTCCGAAGCCGGCCTCCACATCATCCAGCCGGGCAGCGAACAGGCGGCATATGTGCGCACCGTCGCGGGTGGCGGCGGCCAGTTCCAGCCGCCGCTGCACCACTTCGCCATCGACGCGCCACAGACCAAGTTCCAGCCGCCTTGCACCGCTGCCGCGCGCCTCCAGTTCGCGCACCATGTCGGCGGCGAGGTCTTCCAGCACCCGGTCGAGCAGGGGGCGGTGGCGGATCGGTTCCAGCAGGCGGCGCTGCACCAGCGGGGCCTCCACCGAGACCACCGGCAGCAGCGGCTCGGGCACGCGACCGGCCAGCTGGTCGAGCCGGACCAGCGGGTTGGCCGCCGGCGAGCGGCGGTTGCGGAACCGCCGCTGCACCGCATCGCGGCCGCCCTCCCCGCTTTCGATCCCCGCCATGTCGGCAATGCGCTTGAGGCCGAGGCGGCGCAGCACCAGCAGCACATCGGCATCAAGCCGCAATGACGCCACCGGCAGGCCGGCCAGCCGTTCCACGATATCCTCACCCGGGGCGATGATGGCGGATGGCGGACCAAAATGCGCCAGCGCCCAGGCCGCGCCTGCCGTTGGGGCAATGGCCGCGCGCGCGGCGATCCCGCGGCTGGCCAGGCGCGACTGCACGTCGGCCAGCAGACGTTCCTCTCCGCCGAACAGGTGGGCGACGGCAGTGACATCGACCAGCAGGCCATCGGGCGCATCCATCGCCGACCACGGCCCCCAGCGTCGCGCCCACAGCGCCAGCCGTTCGAGGAAGGCAAGGTCGCCCGCCGGGTCTGCCGGCACGACTTTCAGCTGCGGGTACAGCGTGCGCGCATCGGCCAGCAGCATGCCCGGCGCGGCGCCAGCTTCCAGCGCGGCCCGGTTCGCCGCATCGATGCGCGGGCCGTGCGCGGTTTCGGTGACAAGGACCAGCGGAGCGGCATCCACGCCCTCCCCCTCGCCCGCCGTGCAGCCCTGCCCCTGCCTTTCGTTTTCAGCGTGCCGCCAGCGATCCAGCGCCAGCCGTGCCAGCCAGATCGCCATGATCCGGCGCGGGGGCTTGGGCGGTGGAGGCGACTGGACGTTCGGCGACAAGAACCTCCCGGTCATTGCGCAGGATCCATTCTCCGGGGGGATGGGCGCGGGCGCGGAACAGCTCCGCATGCCAGGCCGGCTGGCCGGGCGCGGCGGGGTTCCAGCACCCGCGGGGCGAAGGGGCAGAGCGCACCTGCCAGCGCATCCGTGCCGAGCCGAGGTCGCGCGTGGCATCGTGGCGCACGAGGAACAACGGCACCCCGTGCCTTTCCGCCGCCAGGCTCAACCGGCGCGAGGCGGTAAGGCCGAGGCTGCGCGGATTGCCGGCGATTTCTCCGATCACGCAGGCCAGGTCGCGGCACCGCATCCCCTCTTCCAGCGCAAACAGCGCGTCCTCGGCATTGCGGGTGGCGACATGGATCACCCGGTGGCGCAGCGCGGGTGGCAGGCCCGGGCGATAGGGCCGCCCGGCCTTCTTCAGCGAGGCTTCGTCCTGCACCCACAGCACCGGCTTCTCCTCCGCTGAGCGCCTTTCGGCATGGGCCAGGTCGTCCAGCGCCAGGGCCAGCGCGCAGGCCACGCCGCCGGCATCGTCGGCCGCGGCGAAGATCTCGCTGTGCAGCACCCGCCCCGCCTGCCGCGCCAGCCCCGGCCGCCAGCGCGAGGCGGAACTGGGCGGCAGGACGAGGCCAGCCGCCCTGGGCAGGGAAGAAAGGTCCATGCGAATCGCTCCTTTGTTCCGTTTATGTTCTCATATTCCCGGCTTGGCAATGGGTCCCGCTCCACCCCGGACCTTGGTCCGCACTGCGGGAACCACGCCCCCGGGAACCACCTTGCCGCTGAAGCCAAGCGAACCTAGAAGGCAGCCATGTCCAGCACTTTCGAAACCTCGACCAGCCGCGCCAATCCCACCCCGCAGCCGATGCGGCGGCTTACCGTGCCGGCCATCCGCGCGCGCAAGGTGGACGGCGTCACCGCCGAACCGATCGTGATGCTGACCGCCTATACCGCCCGGCAGGCACAGCTGCTCGACGCGCATTGCGACATGCTGCTGGTGGGGGATTCGCTGGGCCAGGTGATCTATGGCCTGCCCTCCAGCGTGCCGGTGACGCTGGAGATGATGGAAAATCACGGCGCGGCAGTGGTGCGCGGCAGCTATCACGCGGTGGTGGTGGTGGACATGCCCTTCGGCAGCTACGAGGAATCGCCCGCCCAGGCCTTTGCCAGCGCAGCGCGGCTGCTGAAGGCCACCGGCGCGGCGGCGATAAAGATGGAAGGCGGCGAGGCCATGGCCGAGACCGTGGCCTTCCTCGTCCAGCGCGGCATCCCGGTCATGGGCCATGTCGGCCTAACCCCGCAGGCGATCAACGTGCTGGGCGGCTATGGCCCGCGCGGGCGCAGCGAGGCCGAAGCGGCCAAGATCGTTGGCGATGCCCGGGCGCTGGATCAGGCCGGGGCCTTTGCCATCGTGGTGGAAGGCGTGGTGGAACCCATCGGCCTGGCCGTGACCGAAGCGGTCTCCTGCCCCACCATCGGCATCGGCGCATCGGCCCGGTGCGACGGCCAGGTGCTTGTCACCGACGACATGGTCGGCATGTTCGAGCGCGTGCCGCGCTTCGTGAAGCGGTACGAGAACGTGGCGGAAACCATTGCCCGGGCAGCACAAACCTATGCCGCCGAGGTGCGCGCCCGGACCTTCCCCGGCGCTGAACAGACCTATCCCGCCAAATAGCCCCGGCCGGGGACAAGCCAGTCGATTAGGCCATACGGCCTAGGCCAAGCTTGCAGCACGCCCTCCGCTCGGTTAGCGCGACGCATCCCGTTGTCGAGGACGATCCCGCATGGCCACATTGCTGCGTTTCTACACTTTCTCGCTGGTCTTCACCGCAATCTGCCTGGGCCTTGGCGCCTGGTACGGCATGGCCAGCACCGGCACCATCGGCGGCATGCTGTCGCTGCTGTGGATCATCGTGATCCTGTCGGTCCTGGAAGTCTCGCTCAGCTTCGACAACGCCGTGGTCAATGCCTCGGTCCTGAAGGAAATGGACGAGATCTGGCAGAAGCGCTTCCTCACCTGGGGCATCGCCTTTGCCGTGTTCGGGATGCGCATCGTCTTCCCGCTCGCCATCGTGGCGATCGCCGCCGGGATCGGCCCGATCGAGGCGGTGGACCTGTCGCTCAACAACCCGGACGAGTACGAACGGCTGGTCAATTCCGCCCATATCGGCATCGCCGGATTCGGCGGAGCCTTCCTGGCGATGGTGGGCATGAAATTCTTCTTCGACGCCGACAAGGAAGTGCACTGGATCGGCGTGATCGAGCGCAGCCTGGCGCGCGTATCCGCCCTCCCGGCGATAGAGATCGCCCTCCTGCTGCTGGCCATGTGGGGCATTTCCACGCTGCTTTCGGTAGAGGAGGCGCACACCTTCCTGGTTTCCGGCATGCTCGGCCTTGTCACCTTCATCGCCGTTGAAGCGGTCAGCCACTGGCTGGAGATGAAGGAGGAAGCCGCGCGGATGACCGGTGCCGTGGTGCGCAGCGGGCTTGGCGGGTTCCTCTACCTCAACATCCTCGACGCCAGCTTCAGCTTCGACGGGGTGATCGGTGCCTTTGCCCTGTCGAACAACATGATCGTGATCGCGCTGGGCCTGTCGATCGGGGCCATGTTCGTGCGATCGATGACCATCCACCTGGTCCGGCAGGGAACGCTGGCGGAATACCGCTTCCTGGAACATGGCGCCTTCTGGGCGATCATCGTGCTGGGCGCGATCATGCTGCTTTCGGCGGTGTGGCACATCCCCGAAACCATCACCGGCCTCATCGGCGGCGTGCTGATCGGTCTCAGCTTCTGGTGGTCGCTGCGCCACAAGAAGCAGGAGGACGCGCTCAATGCCGATCAGGTGCGGGTGGGTTGAGCCGCCGCGCCAGCGGCGCCGACAGCACCAGTTGCAGCAGGTGGTAGAGCAGCACCGGCAGCAGTAAGAGGCCGGCAACCGCAGGCGGGAACAGCAGGCTTGCCAGTGGTGCGCCCAGCGCGATGCTCTTCTGCGCGCCAGCGAACAGGAACGAGATGCGGTCCGCCCGGGCAAGGCCGATGGCCCCGCCCAGCAGCCACGATCCACCGAAGCCGACAGCAAGGAACAGCGCCACGAAGCCGGTCAGCGCCGCCCACTGGGCCGGCCCCACCATGCTCCACAGCCCCTGTTCGACCGCGCCCGAAAAGGCGACATAGACGGCAATCGCGATGGAGCCTCGGTCCATCCAGCTGACCAGCGGCTTGTGGTCCTTTACCCACTGACCGGCAAACCCTTGCGCCAGCTGGCCCAGGGCAAAGGGCAGCAGCAGGATCGTGGCGATCCTCTCCAGCCCGGCAAGGTCGATGCCGATCCCTGCGCCTGCCCCCGCCGTGCCGGCCATCAGGGCCAGCAGCGGCGCGGTGACGAAGACCCCCGCCACGTTGAGCACCGCCGCCGCCACCACCGATGCCGCGACATTGCCGCCGGCCAGCGATGAATAGGCGGTCGCCGACTGCACGGTGGACGGCAGGATCCCGAGGAACAGCAGCCCCAGCGCCACCTGCGCCGGCAGCAGCGCCATGCCCGCGTGCCACAGCAGCCAGCCGACTGCTCCCATGCCGAAGAAGCACCACAGGAACAGCGGCGAGAGGAACCGCCAGTTGGCAAGGCC
>CAZTED010000050.1:0-11487 GCA_964612175.1 uncultured Sphingomonadaceae bacterium | reverse complement strand
TCGCCACCAGCAGCAGTTGCACCAGCGGATCGAGGAAGGATGTTGCGCGCTTCAGAACCATCGCTGGCCGGAGTGCCGTGCGCTCGCGCGCGAGTCTAGGCTAGCGGCCTGCGCCATCCACCGGCGCGATGCCCTGGCCAAGGCCCTTGGCGCCCAGCACCTGCGCCGGCCCCTGGCTTCCCTGCATCGCCTCGATCCGGGCAAGCACGCGCGCGACCCGGCGGTTGCCCCGGTAGAGGGCATGGGCAGCAGCGGCATGGCCCATAGCCTGCTCGCCATTGCCGATCACGGCCTCCATCTCCGCAAGGTCGGCCAGCAGCAGCGCGTCACGGCCGCCCGGGCCAAGGCCCGCCGCCTGGCGCAGCAGCACGGTCGCGCGGGCCGGGTTGCCGGCCTCGCGCTGCATCCGCCCCAGCAGCGCCGCAGCGGGCTGCTGCCGGGGATTGCCGGCAAGGTAGTCGGCCACTTCGGCCCGGGCCGCATCCGGCGATCCCAGCGCGGTCAGCGCGGCGACCATGCGCTGCACCAGCGGCCAGTCGCGGCGGACCTTGGCTGCCTGTCGATAGAGCGCCAGAGCCGCCGCCGCATCGCCCGCCACCAGGTGCACGTCGCCTGCCACCACCTCCAGGTCGGCTGACCCGGCAAACTGTTGGAGCAGCCCGGAGACCCGTGCCTGCGCCTGTGCCGCCTGTCCTTCGGCAAGCATCTGGCGCAATTGCAGCAGCGGGTTTTCCGGATCGAAGACGCGGCCCGATCCGTCACGCGGCAGGAAGGCGGGGAGCGGCTGCGAGGGGGCGACGGACAGCATGGCTGCGCGGTCGAGGAATTCGGCCGCCTCGGCCCGCTGGCCCAATTGCTCATGCGCACGCCCCGCAAGCACCAGCATGTAGGGGGATGCATCGGGCCGCTGCGCCTGCGGCCCGATCAGGGCGATCGCCACGTTGGCCTCGCCATTGGCGACCAGCGCCCTGGCATACATCAGCAGCGCGGTATCGTTGAACGGCTGCATCCGGCGCAGTTTGTCGAACACTTCGACCGCGAAGCCGGGGTTGCCTGACCGGTATTCGAGCACCCCGGTAACCGTCAGCCCGGCGGCGGTCTCGTCGAACTGCCCCTCCGTGCGCCACCACAGCCTGCGCGCCAGGTCATCCTGCCCGGCCCGCGCCGCGAGTACGGACTGCAGGTAGAAGGCGAAGGGATCGTCCGGATGATCCTCCAGCAGGGCGCGCACCACGGCCAGCATGGCCGCATGCTCGCCCGCATCGCCCAGGGTTGCGGCATATTGCTGCATCAGGCCCAGGTCATCCGGCGAGCCTTCCAGCGCCCGGCGGAACAGCGGCAAGGCCGCGCCGACGCCTTCGGAATCGCGCACCAGCTGGGCCAGGAATTCGAGCGCGCGCGCCTCCTGCGGCCCCAGCTCCACCGCCTTGCGCGCCGCTTCCAGCGCCAGGTGGTGCTGCCCGGCCCGATAGCGCAGGCGACCGATATCCACCCACAGGAGGGCACTTTCGCCGCCTTCGGCGATGATCGTGTCAAACAGCGCGGCCGCTTCGCCAAGGTTTCCTTCGACAATCTCCAGCCGGGCAAGGGCCTGTAGGCCCTGCGGCCGCGTGGACGGGGAGAACTCCTGCCCGCCAAGCCATGTGCGTGCGTCGGCAAGGTCGCCCTGCATCAGCTCGCCCTCGCCCACAAAGGCGGCGACATCGGCGCGGGTCGCGCCTTCGGCCAGCGCCCGCTTGGCGGCCACTTCGGCAGCGACCCCGTTGCCGCGTTCCAGCGCATCGGCCGCTTCGGCCAGCGCTGCCTCGCCGGGCGCAGCCGCCAGCGGCCCGGCGAACAAGGCACCGAACGCCGCACAGGACAGCGCGCCGGCCAGCAACAGCGGCAGGAAAGGGCGGTCAGGCGTGGAGGTCATACTGCTTGAGCAGGTCGTAAAGCGTCGGACGGCTGATCCCCAGCAGCTTGGCGGTGCTGGAGATGTTGCCTTCGCTGCGCGCCAGTGCGTGGCGGATCACCTTGCGGTCGGCCGCCTCGCGCGCGCTCTTGAGGTTGAGCACGCCCGCTTCTTCCCCGGCTTCGCCAAGGTCGAGGTCGGCAGCGGCCACCAGCTTGCCATCGGCCATGATGACCGCGCGCTTCACCCGGTTTTCCAGTTCGCGCACGTTGCCCGGCCATGGCCAGCCATCGATTGCTGCCAGCGCATCGGGGGCAAAGCCGGTGACGGCCGGGTTCATCTCATCGGCAAAGCGCTTGAGGAAGGCCTTGGCAAGCAGGGTGGCATCGCCCGGTCGTTCGGCCAGCGAGGGCACTTTCACCACCACTTCGGCCAGGCGGTAGAACAGGTCTTCGCGGAAGGTGCCCGCAGCGATCATCTGTTCAAGGTTCTGGTGCGTGGCGCATACGATGCGGGTGTCGACATCGATCTGCTTGCGCCCGCCGATCCGCTCGATCGTGCGCTCCTGGATGAAGCGCAGCAGCTTGACCTGCAAGGGCAGCGGGATATCGCCCACTTCGTCGAGGAACAGGGTGCCGCCGCTGGCCTGCTCGATCTTGCCTTCGGTGGTCTTGACCGCACCGGTAAAGGCGCCCTTCTCGTGCCCGAACAGCTCGCTTTCGAGGAGGTTTTCCGGGATCGCCGCGCAATTGATGGCAACGAAGGCGCCATTGCGCCGGTCGCTGGCATCGTGGAGGCCGCGGGCAAGCAGTTCCTTGCCGGTCCCGCTGGCTCCCAGCAGCATCACCGAGACATTGGTGTTGGCCACCCGCTCGATGGTGCGCGCCACCTTCACCATTTCCGGCGCGGCAGTGATCATGCGGCCCAGCACGCGGTTGCCATCGCCCGCGCGGGCGGCCAGCGCACGGTTCTCCGCCTCGATCTGGTGCAGGCTGAAGGCGCGCCGCACGATCAGGCCGAGTTGTTCGATATCGACCGGTTTCTGGTAG
Source organism: uncultured Sphingomonadaceae bacterium (assembly GCA_964612175.1). Taxonomy (GTDB): domain Bacteria; phylum Pseudomonadota; class Alphaproteobacteria; order Sphingomonadales; family Sphingomonadaceae; genus Alteraurantiacibacter. Next base: position 8,544 of record CAZTED010000050.1, on the reverse strand, counting down.
AAATCATAGGCCCCGCGCTCGATTGCGGAGAGCGCGCTTTCGCGGGCGCCGTGGCCGCTCGCCACGATCACCTTGGTATCGGGCTTCAATGCCATGATCGCATCGAGCACGGCAAAGCCTTCGGTGGTGCCGTCCGGGTCCGGTGGCAGGCCCAGGTCGAGCGTGACCACGGCCGGTTCCTCGGCCCGCAGCGCCGCAATGGCGCTGTCGCGGTCGCCCACGATCACCACGTCGAAATCGTCATAGGCCCACTTGAGCTGCGCCTGCAGCCCTTCGTCGTCCTCCACGATCAGGAGCCTGGGTTTGCTGTCGGCTTTCATGCGACCTCCGAATTGTTGCCCGGGGAGGCCTTGCCCGCCCGGTCATGGATTGCGCTCATCATCTGCGCCGTGGTGGACAGGGGCAGGCGCACGAGGAAACGTGTGCCGATCCCTTCGCGCGATTCCACGTCGAGCCGGCCACCCATGGCGCGCACCAGTTCGCGCGCCTCGAAGGCGCCGATGCCGAAGCCGCCCTGCTTGGACGAATGGAACGGGCGGAACAGCCGGGTGCGGACGAATTCCGGGCTCATGCCGGTGCCTGAATCGAGCACCTCGATCACCGCGCTGGACCCGTCCAGCCGCAGGTCGAGGAACACCGGCGCGTTAGGCGCACTGGCATCGATGGCATTCTGCACCAGGTGGACCAGCGCCTGTTCCAGCGCTTCTGCATCGCCCATCACGCTGCACGGCTCGCGCTGGAGCACGACCACTTCGTGCCGGCCAGCATGCTGGCGCGCCACCCGCTGCAGCAGACTGTCGACCTCGATCTCCGCCTGATGCCCGTGCCCTTGCGTGCCATAGCGGCCAAGGCGGTTGAGCAGGGCCTGCAGCTTGTCGGTCGAATTGCGCAGGGTGATGATCATGTCGGCGCGGAATTCCGGCTTGTCGGCATGCTTTTCGGCATTGCGGGCAAGCAGCGAAAGCTGGCTGGCAAGGTTCTTGATATCGTGCATCACAAAGGCGATGCGGCGGTTGAACTCGTCGAACCGCTGCGCCTCGCCCAGCGCGTCCTGGCTGGTCTGTTCGGCAAGGTAGCTGGCCAGCTGCCGCCCGATCACGCGGAGCAGGTCGAAATCCTCCCAGTCGAGCATCCGCGTCACCGGCGGGCGCGACAGCACGACCACGCCCACCAGCCGCTCGTAATGGAGCAGCGGGACCAGCGCCCAGGCATTGCGATCATCGACCAGCCAGCCGGGAATCGCGGCAACAGGCACGGTTTCGGTGCGTCCGGCGCGCATGTCATCGAGGTCGAGGATGAACTGGCTGTCTTCGAAGAAGCGGACCCCGGCTGTATCCAGCGCGGGCGAAGGCACTTCGATCTGCGGCCAGTTCCACCGCGCCGAAACCGCCAGCCCGCCCTCGTCGCGAGGGATCAGCAGCAGGCCCGAGGGGCTGTCGGTAATGTCCGCCACGGCCTGCACGGCCCGTTCGTGCAGAGGTGCCGCCTGCGGCCCGGCACGGCCGATCGTTTCGGTGAAGCGCAGCCATTCGGCGCGATAGTCGTAGCGGTGCTGGAACAGGTTCTTGGAGATGGTCACCCGCAGCCAGCCGCGCATCTTCTTCGACGGGACCAGCGCCAGGGCCACCGCTGTGGCGACCAGCACGAAAGCGATCTGGAGGACCCGACCATAGTCGCTCCCGGCATAGGCCAGGGTCTGGGCAATCAGCACCATGACCACCAGGTAGGCCCCGATCACGCCGAGCGAGAACGACCGGAAGGCAAAGCTGCGCGACGGCTGGAAGCGCAGTTCGCTGCGGGCGCGCACCGTGCCATAGCCAAGCAACGCCACGGCCAGCAGCATCGCCACCCCGCGCAGTTCCACCAGCGGCATTGGGAACGACCGGGCAAGGTAGGTGATGGTGTAGAGGTTGAGGTCATAGAGCCAGAACAGCGCCAGGGCGGCCGCGGGCCAGCGCAGCGCCTGCCGTGCGCCCTGCGCCGCCCCCACATAAAGGTTGTGCACAAGCACCAGCGCACCGATGGAGAACAGCAGCCGGAACATGACCGCAAAGGACAGGATCACGTCATGCGGCCCGGGCAAGCCGGCATAGTGGATGCGCAAGGCAGTCAGCGCCACCTGGGCCAGTTCGACAAAGGCCAGGGCCAGCACCACCGGCCGGATCGGCTTCAGCGTGGTATCGCGCATGTCGTGGGAAAACAGGCCGAACAGCAGCCACAGCCATGCCAGGTATGTGCCGCTGACAAACAGCTGGACGACCTCGCTCTGCGGCCCCAGCACCGCCGTCGCCAGCGCCCACAGCGCCCCGAACGACAGCGCGAAATTGAGCCGGCCGAGCAGCGGCCCGGAAGCGCCGGGATGTGACGAATTCCACAAGGCCAGCACGATCGCTGCGCAGGCAGCCATCACGTGCACGCCTTGCAGCAGCAGGTGGAACAGCATTTCCATCACCGCGCACCCTCGGGCCACAGGATCACCCGCAGCGTCTGCAGCAGGATCAGCAGGTCAAGGAACGGGGTGTAGTTCTTGGCGTAGTAGAGATCGTATTCGAGCTTGTGCCGCGAATCCTCGATCGATGCGCCATAGGGATAGTTGATCTGGGCCCAGCCGGTGATGCCCGGCTTCACCATGTGCCGTTCGGCGTAATAGGGCAGCTTTTCCTCCAGGTCGTCGACAAAGGTCGGCACTTCGGGGCGAGGGCCGACAAAGCTCATCTCGCCCTTCAAGACGGTCCACACCTGCGGCAGCTCGTCGATGCGCAGCTTGCGGATAAGGCTGCCGACACGGGTGATGCGCGGGTCGCGTTCCTGCGCCCATTGCGCGCCGTCCTTCTCGGCATCGGTGCGCATCGAACGCAGCTTGATGAGCGTGAACGGCTGGCCATAAAGGCCCACGCGGGTCTGGCGGAAGAAGGCCGGGCCCTTGCTGTCCAGCTTCACCAGCGAGGCAAACAGCGCGATCACCGGAAAGCTCAGCACCAGCAGCAACAGGCTGGCCACGATGTCGAATACCCGCTTTACCGCGCTCGACAGCACGCGGCTGGATGAAAAGCCGTCGGAAAAGATCAGCCAGCTGGGGTTGAGGGTATCGAGATCGACGCGCCCCGTCTCGCGCTCCATGAAGCTGGAGAAGTCGTTGACGTGGACGCCAAGGGTCTTGATCCGCAGCAGGTCCTTCAGCGGCAGGGCATTGCGCCGCTCTTCCAGCGCCAACACCACCTCGCTGGCGCCAAGGTTGGCGACATGGCGTTGCAGGTCGTCGATGGCGGACCGCTGGATGGCCTGTTCGATGACCGGCCCGGTCGCTCCCATGGCCACGAAGCCGACCACCACGAAGCCGCTCTCCGGCCGGTCGGACAGGGCCTTGAGCCGCTCGGCCCGCTTGCCTGCCCCCAGCACCAGCACCCGCCGACGGAACGCCGCATTGCCCAGGATGCCGCCGACGACCACGCGGTTGATCATCAGGAAAACGATCGACAGGCCCATCGCGTAAAGCAGGATCGAGCGCCACCAGGTCTGCCCCGGAAGGACGAAATCGAGGAAGGCAAGGCCCAGCACCGCCAGGCTGACCGCGACCAGCAGCCGCGCAGCGGCAAAGCGCAGCGATCGCAAGGCATCAGGCCCGAACACGCCCACGGCGATCATCGCCGTCAGGGTGACGATGGAAATGGCCGTGATTGTCGGCAGCCGATCGATGAAGGATCCCTGGTCCATGCCGATCTGCGCGGCACGGATCGTCCAGGCCAGGTTGTTCGCTCCCAGCAGCAGGCAAAGGTCGATCAGGCCCAGCAGCAGGACGGCATGCGGTACATAATGCTTGAACAGTCGGATCATGGTTCCCGCCGGGCAGTGTCCGCACCCCAAGTGCGAACAAGGCCGGACTAGCGGCGAGAAGTGAAATGTCGGTAAATCTTACACCCGCAAAGGCAAATATGTCGGGACTCTTTACTGGGTAATGGCTTGCCCAAGGTCGATGGTGGCTTCCGGCACCCCAGCATTGCTCGTCTGGCTGAACCCGATGACCCCGGCCACAGACAGTATCATGAGCATGACGAGGGCAAGCCAGCCCCCCACCCCGGCGCGCCTGTCCTGGGAAACCTCGTGAATGCCAACATTGGCGGCATGGCCCGGACGCTTTGCGGATTCGCCTTTGGTCTCGGCTTCATCGATCATGGCATTTTCCCGCACATGAGGCTTCTGTGGTCCCAACTCGTGCCGGATGGAGTGGTTCCGGTCGGGCCGGGCAGAAGCGGCACAGCTGCCAATCGCGCTTGCGGCAACCGGGCATTAACCATGCTTGGGCGCAGCACGGTTAACGCCTGTCCGCTATGCCGCCACCTATGGCCCAGATCAGCATGCCTCCGATCCCGATGAAGATGTACCGCCACTTCGCGGTGGTCACACTGTTGCTGACGGCCACCCTGGCCCTGCTTGCCGAGGGGCATCAGCGCAATCTGGCAGAACCAGCCTCGGCGGAACCCGCTGCGGTCAGCACGCCCACACCTGCCAATACCCCCGCCTATGGTCAGGCGCAGATTACCAGTCAGACAGGCGGCAGCGGCCAATTCGGCGAAGAGGCGCGTCCCGGCAACGGTTATGGCAGGGGCAGGGGCGGCGGCGGATCTGGCGGGAACTACGGCTTCCTGCGGCCCGGCGACGCACCGGCGGCCAATTCGGAAAATGCCGGCTTTACGGCGGCATACCTCGATTCGCTGACCGAAGAGGAACTCGACGCCCTGCTCCAGGGATTGCGCCAAGCGGGCATCGACAGCGAAGCGGAGGTGCGTCAGGCCAAGGCCCTGCTCGAAGCCGGATCGCGTCGCCGCAGCGGTGCTGCCGCCAGCAACGAATGAAGGCGCGCCAGACGCGCGATGCAATTCAGGCCTGATCCGCGCTTTCCGCCGGGAATGGGCTGCTAAATGGCTGGTACCCCTGGCCGGACTCGAACCGGCACTTCAGTGAAACTCGATTTTGAGTCGAGCGCGTCTACCAATTCCGCCACAGGGGCCCTGTTCCTAGCGCCGGTTAGCGGGGCAATCGGGCAGGTTCAAGGCAAGAACATGCCTTAATTCTTCAGCGCCTCTGCCAGTATCTTGTGCAACCGCGAATGGAGCGGGTCATTGCCCGCGATCACCTGCTTGTCGCAGACCGGCAGCGAACGGCCGCGATAATCGGACACGAAGCCGCCCGCCTCGCGCACCAGCAGGCACCCGGCCGCCGTGTCCCAGGGGGCAAGGTCGCTTTCCCAGAACCCGTCGAACCGCCCGGCGGCCACCCATGCCAGGTCGAGCGAGGCGGCACCGAAGCGGCGGATGCCGGCGACTTGCGGGCCAAGCGTGGCATAGATCTTCAGCCATTCGGCAAAATCGCCGTGCCCCTGGTAGGGCATGCCGGTGGCAATCAGAGCTTCCGAAAGCTGTCGCCGCCCGGACACGCGCAGGCGCGCATCCTGCAGCCAAGCACCACGGGTCTTTTCGGCCCAGAAGGTCTGGTCGGTAATCGGCTGGTAAACCACACCGGCGGTCACCTCGCCCCAGCCGCTGCCATCGAGCTTTGGCTCCTGCGCGGCGATGGAAATGGCAAAATGCGGGATGCCGTGGAGAAAATTGCTGGTGCCATCGAGCGGGTCGATGATCCAGCGCGGCTTGCCCGGCTCGCCTTCGATCTCGCCGCCTTCCTCCATCAGGAAGCCCCAGTCGGGCCGCGCGGCGCGCAGTTCGTCATAGATGGTGCGCTCGGCCGCCTGGTCGGCGCGGCTGACGAAATCGGACGGCCCCTTGCGGGACACCTGCAGGTGCTCGACCTCGCCGAAATCGCGCCGCAGCTTGCCACCCGCCTTGCGGGCGGCCTTTTCCATCACGCGAATGAGGCCCGATACCACGGCCATGCACTAATCCTTTGCCGTTCGCCCCGAGCGAAATCGAGGGGCGGATGAGCGGCGCTTGCGTGTCTCGACTTCGCTCGACACGAACGGGAGGAACCGGTCAGCCGGCCTTGCCGACGTAGGCCTGTTCGTAAACGTCCACCACGATGCGGGTGCCGCTTTCGATGTGCGGCGGGACCATGATGCGCACACCGTTGTCGAGGATGGCGGGCTTGTAGCTGGAGCTGGCGGTCTGCCCCTTCACCACGGCATCGGCCTCGACAATGGTGGCTTCCACCTGGGCCGGCAGCTCGACCGAGATCGGACGTTCGTCCCACAGTTCCAGCATCACCTGCATGCCATCCTGCAGGAAGGCCTTGGCATCACCCAGCAGGTCGCTCGGCAGGTTGATCTGCTCGTAAGTGTCCTGGTCCATGAACACCAGGCTCTCGCCGTCCTCATAGAGGAACTGGTAGTCCTTGGTGTCCAGCCGCACCTTCTCGACCGTGTCGGCGCTGCGGAAGCGGACATTGGTCTTGCGGCCGTCGATGAGGTTCTTCATCTCGACCTGCATGTATGCCCCGCCCTTGCCGGGCTGGGTGTGCTGGATCTTGGCGACCTTCCAGATGCCGCCTTCGTATTCGAGGATATTGCCGGGACGGATATCGACGCCGCTGATCTTCATCGGACAAGGGCCTTTGTATTCTCGGGATGCGGGATTGGCCGCGCCCTAGCCGCACTTGGCCAATGGGGCAAGTTTGCAATCGTTCATGGCCTTGCAAGCGTTCGATGCTATGGCGCCGGGAATGAGACCGACGCTGATCCTCATCGCCGCAGCGCTTGCCGCCCCCCTGCCCCTCTTGGCGCAAGCGCCTGCGCCCCGGGTCGAGACAAACGGCCCCATCGGCACGATCGAACGCGGGCAATATGTGTGCGAGCTGCCGGGCGATGCGGCAGGCAGTGTTGGCCTGCACCAGCCGCACGAGGATTTCCGCATCGCCAGCGCCAGCCGTTATCGCGCGGCAGATGGCGATGGCACCTACCTCAGGCGCGGCGACGTGGTGACCATGACCAGCGGCCCGCGCAACGGCGCGCAATATGCCGTCATCAGCACCACCTTCCTGCGCAAGATCGAAAACGGTGAGCCGGGCCGCCTGCGCTGCTTCCGGCGGGAACGTTAAGCTATTCGCCAATCAGCCAGTACGTGTGCATGAAGAATACCTCGCGCATCGCGAAAGGAACCCTTGTCGATGCACTCTGATAGCGCGTTGTCCGGGTAGCGCTGGGTTGCGCATCATAACCTAGCGTTCGCGCCATCACCATGGCCCGTCGGAGATGGAGCGGATCGGAAACCAGCAAGACCGTCCCGGGTGCGATTCCGAGATTTTCCGGTCGGGAGAACTCGAGATTCTGGACGGTGGTCCGCGATTGTCCTTCCGTCACGATCGCTGATGCCTCAACGCCTCTATCGCGGGCATAGCGGCTGGCAGCCTCTGCTTCAGACAGGGCATCACCTTGCGCGCGGCCACCAGTGAAAATGATCCGCCTGACGCGTCCGTCGCGCCAGAGGTCGATTGCATGGTCTATACGCGCCGCGAACACCGGCGACGGGATATCGCCATAAACCGCCGCACCAAGAACAATGGCATAGTCCGCAGTGGCGCCCTGCCTTTCTGCAGGTCCGGTCCAAATCCAGAAGAACACGCCGACCACCCAGAACAGGACGGCCAGCCCGGTCCTCGGCAACAAGCGCCTCAACCCCGCAAGACTTCCGCAAAGGCGCGCACTGCGGCGGCCTCGTCACCGTTCCAGACCGCACCCGAAACGGCTAGGAAATCGGCACCGGCTTCAACCAGCGGGCCGCAGTTGGCGGGCGTGATCCCGCCGATGGCTACGCAGGGGATTTCGAACAGGCCTGACCACCATTCCAGCAGGTCAGGCTCCGCCCGGTGCTGGGTGTCCTTTGTATCGCTGGGAAAGAAAGCCCCGAAGGCGACATAGTCCGCCCCGGCTTCGCCCGCTTCCATCGCCAGGTGGCGGCTGGCGTGGCAGGTGACGCCGATCTGGGCATCGCGCCCCAGTTCCTCGCGCGCTTCCTTCACGTCACCATCGCCCTGCCCCAGGTGCACGCCATCGGCCTTGAGCCGCTTCGCCAGGGCCACGCTGTCGTTGACGATGAAGGCCACCTCCCGCTCGGCACAGATCGCCTGCAGCGGTTCGGCAAGGCGCGCGGCCTCGTGCTGGTCCAGCCCCTTCACGCGGAACTGGAAGGCGGCAACAGTGCCCTCCCCGGCATCGATCGCACGGGCAAGCCGCTGGGGGAAATCGCCGCCGACTTCGAGCGGCGAGATGAGGTAGAGCTGGCAATCTGACATAAGGAGGCCTTAGCCGAGCCGCGCCCGAACGCCAACAGAACCGCAGCCTCGCCATCGCAGGCGAGCCACCCGCCTAGGCGGTCAGCGCGGCCACGCCGGGCAGTTCGCGCCCTTCCATCCATTCGAGGAAGGCCCCGCCCGCAGTCGAGACATAGGTGAAGTCACCCGCCACGCCCGCATGGTTGAGCGCGGCCACGGTATCGCCGCCGCCTGCCACCGATACCAGCGACCCTTCGGCACTCAGCGCCGCAGCCATGCGCGCCAGCGCCACCGTCGCCTGGTCGAAAGGCGGCGTCTCGAATGCGC
>CAZTED010000049.1:11649-17582 GCA_964612175.1 uncultured Sphingomonadaceae bacterium | reverse complement strand
TATCCTTCCCCGGCTTCTTCGCAATGCTGGTGGAGCCCGGCGTCGAACAGCCCGAACGGGCGCGCCGCGGCGGCGGGTCGCAAGGCACCCCGATCGAGGCCGAGGATGAAGCGTGGATCGCGGCCCTTGCAGCCGGGCAGGCCGCCTTTGACGGTCGTCCGACCGCGATCGTCGCGCCGACGGTGGAAAGCGGCGCCTGGAGTGTCACCCTGGCCGGCGAGGGCGTGAACGGGACCGTTACCGTGCCGCTGGGCGGCGGCCTTCCGATGGTGGAGGAGGCCCCGGCGATGGACGGTCCGCCACCGCCGACCACCCGCGCAGGTGCTGTAGCCACCTGGATGCGGCAGGCTCACTATGCCACGATCGGCGGCATCGTGTGGCAGGTGCTGGTATTACTCAGCGGAATCGCCCTGACCTTCCTCGCCATCAGCGGCATCTGGGTGTGGGCCCGGCGCGAGCTGCTTGGCAACAAGCGTCGGCGGACCTGATCACTCCGCCACCGTTGCACCTTCTTCCGGCAGCACGGTGATTTCCACCCGTTGTGCCGGATCGAGGTAGCGCAGTGCCACTTCCTGCACGTCGGCAGGCGTCATGGCCTGGAGCATGGCCTTGCCCTCGACAAAGCGCTGCAGCCTGTCGGGCTGGGTCTGGGCGCGATCGACCAGGCCCATCCAGCCGTTGTTGCTCTTGAGCAGGTTGTCATAGGCTTCCAGCTGCGGGGCGCGGGCGCGCAGCAGGGCGTCCTCGTCCACCGGCGCGGTGCGCAAGCTCTCGATCACCGAGAGCATGGCCGCCCGTGCGGCGGCGATGTCAGCCGGGGTCACCGATGCGCCGATGGTGAAGGTGCCATATCCGGTATGGACGCGCGACTGCTGGGCCGAGGTGCTGGGCGAATAGGTCTGGCCCAGTTCCTCGCGCAGGGTATCGGTCAGCTTCACATCGACCACCCTCTCGAGCAGTTCCAGCTGCAGCGCCTCGCGCATGTCCTCGCCGTCGCGGGTCGGCCAGATCATCTGCAGCAGCGCCTGGTTCGCCTCGCCCTCGTGGGTCAGGACGCGGGGCGAGCGGTCGGCGGTGAAGGGTCGGTCGCGGTTTTCGGCATAGTCGCGGAACTCCGGCTCGCGCGGGGGCAGGGCGCCCAGCGTCGCGGCGACCAGGTCGATTGCCTGCTGCTCGTCGAAATCGCCTACCAGCGCCAGTTCCATCGCGCCGTTGGCCAGCCTGTCACCGATCGCCTCGCGCAGCCGCGCGAAGGTCAGCTGCATGTAGTCCTCTTCCGGCGGGAGGGAGTAGCGCGGGTCGTTATCCGAAAGGATCGCGCCGATGGCATTGCCAAGGGCGCTGTCGGGCGTGGCATTGAGGCGGGCGAAGAAGTTCGCGACCGAGCGGCGATACTGTTCCTCCGCCTGGCTGCGCCAGCCGGGATCGACGAGGGACGCGGCAAACAGTTGCAGCTGCATTTCGAGGTCGCGCGGCGTGGTGGTTGCGGCGAACTGGAAGGTCTCCTCCTCCGCCCCGACGTTGAGGCCGACCTGGCGCCCGGCAAGGATCGTCACCAGCTCGTCCAGCGTATGCGCGCCAAGCCCGCCGCTGATGAGCGAGCCGGTCATGGCCGTAGCCAGCGGGTCCTCGCGGGTATCGAGCAATTGCCCGCCATCGATGTTGAGCTGCACGCTCACCCGGTCATCGGCAAGGTCGGTCTGCTTGAGGTTGAGCTTGAGGCCATTGGCAAAGGTGATCGTGCGGATCTGCAGCAGCGGCTCGACAGTGTCGCTCACCACCGTGCCCGGCGTGCCGAAATCGGTATAGGCGAACTGGGCCATGGCCGCGTCCTCGCGCGCGGCGAGCTGGGTGGCCATGCCGCTATCCCATGCGGCTCGCAGAGCCTCGGCCCCGCCATCGGGCGCGGTGCGCCCGGAAAAGCGGATCAGCGGGTTGTCGAGCGGCACGAGGTCGGCCTGCAAGGCCGCCATGACGGCATCGGGCGTGATCAGCGGCTCATGCTCCAGGAAGCGTTCCAGCGCGCTCTGCGGCGTGGTCGGTACCTGGCCTTCTTCCAGCAGGGTCATTGCCCCGGTGATGAAATTGCCATTGTGGCGGGTGGCGGCGCCGGCCGCGTTGGTTTCCACAGAGGCGCGGATATTGGCGACCTGCTCGGCCACTTCGGCAGCGGAAAAGCCGAATTCCAGGGCGCGCCGGTATTCCTCCTGCGTGGCGGCGAGGCCGCGGCTCCACTGTCCTTCCGCGGCGTGGACCACCAGCGAGGTGGTGCGACCTTCCCTGAACACTTCCGAGGTGTTGATGCCGGCTGCGCGGAACGGCGGGTCTTCCTCGCGCGTCAGCCGTTGCAGGCGGCGGTTGATGATCGAGTAGCCGATTTCGCGCAGCAGCCGCTCCCGGCGGGTGGCGATGGTATCGGGCCGCTCGATCCACGGGCCGTGGCGGGAGATGTCGAGCTCCTCCGACAGGGCCGGGTCGAGGTGGATGTCGGTCTCGCCCTGGCGGTCGAAATCGATCGGGCCGGCCTTGGCAGGCGGCTCCACCGGCGTGCCCTGCCAGCTGGCGAAATGCTGACGGATCGCCGTTTCCACCAGGTCAGGATCGAATTCGCCGACCACGATGATCGCCGCGTTGTCGGGCCGGTACCACCGCTCGTAATAATCGCGCAGGCGCTGGCTGGTGGCCGCCGCGATGGTCTCGTCACGGCCGCCGATCCAGTTCTCGGCAAAGGCGGAGCCGGGATAGAGGAAGCGCAGCTGGTCGAGCAGGGCGCGCTGCTGGTAGGTGTCGCGCACGCGGATTTCCGACTGGATCACGCCGATCTCGCGCTGCACCGCCTCGGGGGCAATGGTCAGCTCGCTCGCCGTTTCGCGCATCAGCATCAGCGCGGTATCCAGCAGGCCGGCATCGTTGCGCGGCAGGTTGAGCTGGTAGACCGTGCGGTCGAAGGTGGTGGAGGCATTGGTATCCGGCCCGAAAGCCAGCCCCTCACGCTCCAGCAGCCGCACCATCTCGCCCTCGGGCACGCGGGTGGAGCCGTTGAAGGCCATGTGCTCCAGGAAATGGGCATAGCCCGCCTGGTCCGGCTCCTCGCCCAGCGATCCCGAATTGATCCAGAGATAGACCATGCCCTGACCCTGCGGCGTGCCGTTGGGCCGGATGACATAGCGCATCCCGTTATCCAGCACGCCCAGCCGGTAGGCAGGATCGAGCGGCAGGTCGCTGGCGGCGATCCGGAACGGGTCCGGGGCAGGCGCGGTGACGTGATGCACCACGCTTTCCGGGTTCCGGTATTCCGGAGCCTGGGCATGGGCGGCAAGGGGAACGGCGAGCGCGGCGGTGAACGCCAGGACGGCTGTGAGCTTCATGCGCGCCTAGATGGGGCAATAAGCCTGAACGGGCAATTGCTTATCCCGCAGGTGCCTAGTGTAGCCAGCCTCCCCTTGCGCTCCTGAGCAAGCGGGAGGCCGGGCTGCCCTTACTTCTTCGGCTTGGCCGGGGAATTGCGCAGGCGGGTGCGGTGGGCGCTCATGTCCAGCACTTCGCCGGGCGAGCCATCGTCTTGCAGGATGCCGAGGCGGCGGGCCACTTCCTGGTAGGCCTCCTCCTCGCCGCCCATGTCGCGGCGGAAGCGGTCCTTGTCGAGCTTTTCACCGGTGGTGAAGTCCCACAGGCGGCAGTTGTCCGGGCTGATCTCGTCGGCCAGGATCACGCGGCTGTAATCGCCATCGTAGATGCGGCCGAATTCCAGCTTGAAGTCCACCAGGCGGATGTCGATGGCGGAGAACATTCCGCACATGAAATCGTTGATGCGGATCGCCATGGCGGCGATGTCCTGCATCTCTTCATGACTGGCCCAGTTGAAGCAGGCGATATGCTCCTCGGCCACCATGGGGTCGCCCAGTTCATCACTCTTGAGATAATATTCGATCAGGGTGTGGGGCAGCGGCTCGCCTTCGGGCAGGCCAACGCGCTTCGACAGCGATCCGGCCACCACGTTGCGCACCACCACTTCCAGCGGAATGATCTCTACCTGCCGCACCAGCTGCTCGCGCATGTTGAGGCGGCGGATGAAGTGGGTGGGGATGCCGATGTGCGACAGCCGCGTGAAGACGTGTTCGCTGATGCGGTTGTTGATCACGCCCTTGCCGTTGATCGTGCCCTTCTTCTGGGCGTTGAAGGCGGTGGCATCGTCCTTGAAATACTGGATGATCGTGCCGGGCTCGGGGCCTTCGTACAGGATCTTGGCCTTGCCTTCGTAGATCTGGCGGCGGCGGGTCATGGGCGACACCTTTGCTGAGCGCTGGCGCGGAGGCAGTCCACGCCGGAAAACGAGAGCGCCCCGGCCTAACGAAGCGTGGCTTCGCCTGTGCCGGGGCGCGGGTTCCAGCGGCCTATACACGCGGGCGCGGCCGCTGGCAATTGCGGTGGCGGGTCCCTGCCGCTAAGGGGCCGCCCGGATCATCACAGGGGAAAGCCATGACACTTTGCGCCACCAGCCGGCCTGCCGCATCCACCGTTGCGCTTGGCATAGCCCTGTGCGCAGCCGCTCCCGCCCAGGCGCAGGATGCAGCGACGGAAAGCCCGGAAGAGGCTGCCCGATCGGTCATCATCGTCACCGTCAAGGATGGCGGCGAGACCCTGCTTGACTATGCCGGCAGCGCCCGCAGCATCGATTCCTCGGAACTGGATGCCCGCGCCTTCCGCGACCTGTCCAGCCTCAGCCAGGCCGCGCCCAATGTCTCGCTTGATGCCATCGGAACATTCCGCGGGGTGGCCAATTTCGCCATGCGCGGCCTTGGCATCAACAGCTCCATCCCCTCGATCGATCCCAGCGTGGGGCTGTTCGTCGATGGCGTATACATGGGCATCAACGCCGGCACCGTGCTCGACATGGTCGACGTGGAGCGGGTGGACCTGCTGCGCGGGCCGCAGGGGGTGGCCTTTGGCCGCAACACCACCGGCGGGGCGGTGATGGTGACAACGGCCGATCCGGAGGAGACTTTCGGCGGATCTGCGCGCCTTTCGCTGGAAGGCCCGGTCGATGGCGGGCGCGGCGGGGCCACGGTGACGGCGCGCAGCATGGTCACCGGCCCGCTGGGTAGCGGTTTCGCCTTCCGGCTGGCGGCACTGGCAAGCGATGATGCCGGCTACTTCCGCAACAGTTTCGATGGCCGGCGCATCGGCGGCGCGGATACCGTGGTGGTGCGCGGCGGCCTCGCCTACCGGGGCAGCGGCCTGCGGCTGGTCGCAAAGGGCGAATGGGCTGAGAGCGAAGGCGATGGTGCGCCGACCCACAGCAACGGCCTGTTCGCGCGCGATACCTTCCAGATATCGGTCAACCAGCGCGGCTTCCACGACAGCGAGAGCAGCTTTGCCAGCCTGCGGGCCGAGATCGATCTTGGCGCGGGCAAGCTGACCAACATTGCCGGCTGGCGCGACTATTCGCTCGCTACCCGCAACGACATCGATTCCACGCCGGTAAAGCTGTTCGAATCCGATACCGCCACCGCGCAGGAGCAGTGGTCCAACGAACTGACCTATGCGCTGGATGCCGGGGCATGGCGGCTGGTGACGGGGGCCTACCTGTTCCGCCAGGAAGTCGGCTACGACGAAGGCCGCGACCTCACCGGGCTGGGTGGCACGCTGCAATATGGCGGCGGGCGGCAGGACCATGACAGCATCGGCCTGTTCGGCCAGGTGGACCTCGACTTGACCGAAGCGCTGACCCTGACTGGCGGCCTGCGCTGGACCCGCGAGGTCAAGGAGGCGGCGATCACCTTTGTCCGCACCCGGACTGCCTGTTCGGCGATCGCGGAAACCTGCCCGGTAAGCGGCGAACGGGTGGCGGGCGAGAACAACGGCTTTGCCGACAGGCGCAGCTGGGAAGCCTTCTCCCCGCGCATCGCCGCCAGCTTTGCCGCGGCAGAGGG
>CAZTED010000049.1:3683-11549 GCA_964612175.1 uncultured Sphingomonadaceae bacterium | reverse complement strand
TCCGGCCTGGCGCAATCGGTCTACAACACCGCCGATGCGCGGATCCGGGGTGCGGAGATCGAAGGCTGGCTGCAACCTGCGCCGGGCCTCAGCCTTTCGGCCCATGTCGGGCTGACCGATGCCGAATACCGCCGGGTGTTCCTTGACCTGACGGGCGACGGCGCGATCAATGCGGCGGACCTGGCCTTGGCCCTGCCGCGCGCACCCGAATGGAGCTGGGGCGGCAGCCTGACCTACGAGGCAGCGGTTTCCGGTGATGCCACGGTGCAGGCAGATGTGTTCTTCCAGCGCCGCTCGGCCTTTGCCTACACCGACAACAACTGGGGCTTCAACTCCGCGTCGGACCGGCTCGATGCATCGCTGTCGCTGGAAAGCGAAAGCACGGGCATGACCTTCCGCCTCTATGGCCGCAACCTGCTGGATGAGGTGCAGTTCGGCGGCGACACCCAGTTGCCGTTCGGTGGCGGGCCATTTTCGGATGGCAACAACCGCCCGTTCGACCCGGCACCGGCCGCCGGCACCTTCTCGCCGCTGGCCAAGGGGCGGGTTCTGGGGCTGGAAATCGCGGCACGGTTCTGAAGGCTGGCCGCAGGTGGGGCGGGCCCGCTAACGGAACATTCATCTGGCATTTGCGTATGATGGTGTGCCCTGTCATGGTGCTGGGCCGTTACTTGCCGGAAACCCGATGTACCTTACCCTAGCTCCCGCGTTGCTGGCATCAGCCTCTCCCGTGGCATTGTCCGAGGTTCCCGTCCTTGCCGTGGCCCAGGCGTCGCAGGTTGCCGGGCAGGCACAGGATGTGGTGCAGCCCGCACCGCCGGCGACGGACGATGGGCAACCATCGACGGCGGCCGAGGGCGATGCCGCGCCGCCGATTGATCCCCGCAATGTCATCATCGTGGACGCCAATGCCCCCGCACCGCCGGGCGACCCGCTGGAAAACGTCAATATCCAGACCTACGAGGTCATCCAGAAGGTCGACGAGGTGTTCATTGCCCCGGTGGCCGAGGTCTATGAGGACGACCTGCCCAAACCGCTGCGCAATGGCCTCAGGAATTTCCTGCGCAACCTGATGGAGCCGGTCAATTTCCTCAACTTCCTGCTTCAGCTCAAGCCGGGCAAGGCGGTCGAAACGCTGGGCCGCTTTGCCATCAACACCACGATCGGCATCGGCGGCCTGTTCGACATCGCCGCGCAGGAGGAATTCAACCTTCCCTATCGCCGCAACGGCCTGTCCAACACGCTGGGCTATTACGGCGTGGGGCAGGGGCCGTTCCTGGTCCTGCCGCTTATCGGCGCGACCACATTGCGCGACCTGATCGGCAGCACTGTGGACCAGGCGATCGTGCCGTTCGCCGTCGGCGCGCCGCTTAATACCCCCTATTACGCGATCCCGGCCTACACGGTGAATTCGCTGCAATACCGCATGGAATTCGACGAGCGGATCACCGATATCAACGACAGCGTCGACCCCTACTTCGCCATGCGCGAAAGCTACCTGTGCCTGCGCGAGGCCGACATTGCCGCCCTGCGCAACAGGCCGCCACCAAGGGATTGCTCGATCGAAGCGCTGATGGCCGATCCGGCACCGGTGGCAGTAACTGGCGCGCCGGGTGCAACAAACGCCCCCATCATGCCTGACCCGCAACCGCTGATAGAGGCGGAAGCGGTTGCGCCGGACGAACTGGTTGTGGCGGACGCCGGCTAGGGAGAACGGGCATACTGCTCCGCGTTTCCCTTGCCTCGCTCCTCATCGCCACTCCCTTGCCGGTGCTGGCAGCCGCTGGTCCTTACTCCGCGCAGGCAAGGGTGGCCTTCGATGCACAGGCGATCCTTGGCGAAGGTGCCAGCGGGATGGCGGACCGGCGCAGCGGGCGCATGGTAACGACAGGCGATCCAGTGCGCGTTGCCAGCGTATCGAAGCTGGTTGTCGCAATCGGGTTGATGCGGCTGGTCGAGGGCGGGCAACTGGAACTTGACCGCGACGTTTCAGACTATCTTGGCTGGTCCTTGCGAAACCCGGCCTTCCCCGATGTACCGATCACCCTGCGGCAGCTGCTTGCACACACCTCGTCGCTGCGAGACGGGGCTGGTTATGTCGTGCCGCTGGGGGATCGGGTGCAGTCAAGGGTAGGCGATCCGCAGGCATGGGACGCGGAGCATCCCCCGGGGCGATTCTTTTCCTACACCAATCTCAACACGCCGATTGTCGCCAGCGTGATGGAACGGGTAACCGGCGAGCGGTTCGACCTGTTGATGGAGCGGCTGGTGTTCGCTCCGCTGGACCTGGACGCATGCTTTGGATGGACCACCTGCAGCGATGCCGCGATCTCACGGCACGTTGTGCTCCACGATGTAACGGGGCCGGTGCGCTGGGACGACCTCGGCGGCCAGCGTCCGGCCTGCCCGGTTCCCACCGATGAAGCAGCAACCGACTGCGACCTTTCCGCTTACCGGCCCGGCGATAACGGCGCGCTGTTCAGCCCCCAGGGCGGCCTGCGGATATCCATGCGCGACCTGGCGCGGATCGGCCAGTTGCTGCTCAATGAGGGGGAGGGCCTGCTGTCCCGGCAATCTGTCGGCATGCTGCTCCATCCCGTATGGGTCTTTGACGGCAGTAATGGGGAGACGATGGGCGGCATCTTCTGCAGCTATGGCCTTGCCAGCGAGGGGCTGGCGACGCCGGTGGAAGGATGTCGCGACGACCTGTTCGGGGACGGCAGACCCCGCGTCGGCCATGCCGGGGAAGCCTACGGGCTGCGCTCGGGCCTGTGGATCGACCGGGCGGCGGGAACGGGCGTGGCCTTCTTTGCCACCGCCATACCCGATACCGCTGCTGACGGCGCAACTTCCGCCTTTGCCCGTATCGAGGAGCGGTTGGCACGGGGCGATTGAGTGGACCTTGGCCTTTCCTACACAGCGCTCCTCGTGCCCCTGTCGTGGCCGCTCTTTCGCAAGGTTTGGTTCAGGGCGGGACCGCCTGCCCGCTTCCGCAGACATTGCCTTGGCAGCAGCGGAACTTTTCGCCACCAGAACACTGTTCCATGTGTTCCACCCCGTCTTGTGGGACGGATCAGCCGGCCAGCCTTGCCGCCGTTTCCGCCACGCGGCGGGCCATGTAGCGGGCGCTGTCCAGTTCGGTTGCGCTCGGCTGGCGGCTGCCATCGGGGCCAGCGATGGTGGTGACGCCATAGGGCGCGCCGCCCTTGACCTCGTCCACCCCGTTCTGGCCGGCAAAGCCATAGTCGAGGCCCACGATGGTGCAGCCGAAGTGCAGCAGGTTGGTGATCATGGAGAACAGCGTCGTCTCCTGCCCGCCGTGCTGCGAGTTGCTGGAGGTGAACACGGCGGCCGGCTTGCCGATCAGGGCGCCGCTGGCCCACAGGCCGCCGCAGGTATCGAGGAAGGCGGCCATCTGGCTGGGCAGGCGGCCAAAGCGGGTGGGCGCGCCCAGGATCAGGCCATCGTAGGTGCCCACGGCATCCGGGCTCTCGATCACGGCATGGGCCTCGTTCACCGAAAAGCCGAAGTTCTTCACGATCTCGGCCGGGGCGGTCTCGGGCACGCGGCGGATATCGGCCTCGTGCCCGGCGGCGCGCACGCCCTCGGCCATGGCTTCGGCCATCTGCGAGTTGTGGCCGTAGGACGAGTAGTAGAGCACCAGGATGCGGGCCATCGGTCTGTTTCCTTTGCGTCTTGCCGGGACTACCGGCTTCGTTACAACCCATCTCTAGAACAACGAGGGAAGGGACGGGAAGCGCGTCTTTCGGCGGTGCAGGCTGATCCGGCGGGATCAGGCACCTTTCAGGCGCGCCAGCCAATCGGATGATGAGCGAACAAGGCGACACAGAAGTTCCCGAAAGCGGGACCGATTTCACTGGCGAAACCGCCCGCAGCAGGGCCTACTGGAAGGCCAACCTCAGGCTGCTGGGCGTGCTGCTGGCGATCTGGTTTGCGGTAAGCTTCGGTTGCGGGATCCTGCTCAGGACTTACCTCGACCAGTTCATGCTGGGCGGCTATCCGCTGGGCTTCTGGTTCGCGCAGCAGGGATCGATCTACGTCTTCATCGCGCTGATCTTCTACTACTCGTTCGCCATGCGCCGGCTGGAGCGCAAGTTCGGCCTGGAAGACTGATCGCGCCATGGACACCCAGACCCTGATCTACATCTTCGTGGCCGGCAGCTTTGCCCTCTATATCGGCATCGCCGTGTGGGCGCGGGCGGCTTCCACCACCGATTTCTACGTCGCCGGGGGCGGGGTGGGGCCAAAGGTCAACGGCATGGCCACCGCCGCCGATTGGATGAGCGCGGCCAGCTTCCTGTCGATGGCCGGGATCATCGCCTTCGCCGGCTACGATGGCAGCGTCTACCTGATGGGCTGGACCGGCGGATATGTGCTGCTGGCCCTGCTGCTGGCCCCGTACCTGCGCAAGTTCGGCGAGTTTACCGTGCCCGACTTCTTCGGCGCGCGGTATTACAGCAAGGCAGCCCGGGTGGTGGCGGTGGTGTGCCTGATCTTCATCAGCTTCACCTATATCGCCGGGCAGATGCGCGGGGTGGGCATCGTGTTCTCCCGCTTCCTGGAGGTGGACGTCAACATCGGGGTGGTGCTGGGCATGGCGATCGTGTTCGTCTACTCGGTACTCGGCGGGATGAAGGGCATCACCTATACCCAGGTGGCGCAGTACTGGGTGCTGATCTTCGCCTATACCGTGCCGGCGCTGTTCATCAGCTTCATGGTCACCGGCAACCCCCTGCCGCAGCTTGGGCTGGGCAGCACGGTCAACGACGGGTCGGGCCTTTACGTGCTGCAGAAGCTGGACCTGGTGCTGCAGGACCTGGGCTTTGCCGCCTACACCGACGGTTCGAAAAGCATGGTGGACGTGTTCGCCATCACCGCAGCGCTGATGATCGGCACGGCGGGCCTGCCGCACGTCATCGTGCGCTTCTTCACCGTGCCCAAGGCGAGCGATGCGCGCCTTTCTGCCGGGTGGGCGCTGATCTTCATCGCGCTGCTCTATACCACGGCTCCGGCAGTGGGCGCCTTTGCCCGCCTGAACTTCGTGGAGACGGTGGAAGGGCAGGACTATGCCACCGCGCCGGCCTGGTTCCACAACTGGGAGGAGCAGGGCCTGATCGCCTGGCGTGACCGCAATGCCGATGGCATGATGCAATACCGCACCGGCGATGCCTTTGGTGGCGGCGCTCCGGTCTATACCGACGAGACCGGCCCTTCCGGCCAGCGGATCCTGTCCAACCCTGAAGCCGGGGGCGAGAACGAGGTCTATGTCGACCGCGACATCATGGTGCTTGCCAACCCGGAGATTGCGGCATTGCCCGGCTGGGTGATCGCGCTGGTTGCGGCCGGCGGCCTGGCGGCGGCGCTGTCGACAGCGGCGGGGCTGCTGCTGGTGATCTCCGCCTCGGTCAGCCACGACCTGCTGAAACGCACCTTCCGCCCGCAGATCAGCGAGAAGGGCGAGCTGCTGGCCGCCCGCATCGCGGCAAGCGCGGCGATCCTGGTTGCGGGCTACCTTGGCATCTACCCGCCCGGCTGGGTGGCGCAGGTGGTGGCCTTTGCCTTCGGGCTGGCGGCGGCCAGCCTGTTCCCGCCGATCTTCATGGGCATTTTCACCAAGTGGATGAACCGCGAAGGCGCGATTGCCGGGATGGTTGCAGGCCTGGCCTTCACCTTCGTCTACATCGCCTGGTTCAAGCTGTGGTTCCCCGAGGCCGACAAGCCGGAGAACTGGCTGTTCGGCATCTCGAGCGAGGGGATCGGCGTGGTCGGCATGGTGATCAACTTTGCCGTCGCCACCGTGGTAGCCAAGGTGACCGCGCCGGTGCCGGTCGAAGTGCGCGCACTGGTGGCCCGGATCCGGATTCCGCGGGGCGCAGAGGCGCCCCATATGCATTGAACCGGAAGCGGGCTCGCGGTCAGCCGCCCAGAAGCCGCCTGAGCAGCGGTTTGTTATGGTGACGCGAGGGCTCAGGGAGAGTCTGGCCGGTCATCGTGAACAGGTTGTTGCCCAGTTGCACCGCCTGGTTCCGGTCAAGAAATATGAACTCCTCACGCACGTCTTTCCGGCTGTGCGGGGCGGGCTTTGTGACGGTTTGCAGTTTCAGGATGACGCGGTTGCCGGTACATTCGACATTCCACCCGACCAGCGCGCCATAATCTGGCTCTCCAATCCCGGCCATCTCCTGCTCTCCCCTAAGCCGCGCGATTGTTCCGCTGCGGGTTGTTGTGCGCAAGAGATTGCCGATTTGTGCGCAACAGAGAAGAGCCAAATCGCGAATGCGCCACCCCGGCGCAAATCAGGCGCTACGCTTTTGCAGGGCAGGGAAGGGGAAATGGTGCCCAGGGGCGGATTCGAACCACCGACACGACGATTTTCAGTCGTCTGCTCTACCCCTGAGCTACCCGGGCATCACTGCGGCGACGATCCTGCAAAAAGGACCGGCGAGCGATTGGAAGCGGCCCTATGGCGAAGCCTCGGGCGCTTGGCAAGGGGCTTTCTTGCACAGATGCGCAAGGTCCCGGGCGCTATTCCTTGTCCGCCAGGTCGTCCGGGTTAGCCGGCTCTGCGGGAACGGCATAGGAATCGCTGAACCAGCGCGCCAGGTCGCGGTCACGACAGCGGCTGGAGCAGAACGGAGCGAAGTCGGCCACGCGCGGGCGGCGGCAGATGGGGCAGGGTCTGGCGGTGGTGCTCATACCGGCACCGCCTGCGCGAATCCGGCCTCCAGCGCAAGCGAACGGTCGATGTTCAGCCGCACCTCCCGCCCGGTCCGCCGCGCCAGTTCCTCGCGCCATTCGCGGCGCAGTTGCGCCAGCACCGACGCATGCCCGGTGAGCAGCAGCGCGCCGGGCTCCGTCACGTCTTCGGCCCGCCGCAGGAGCAGCCGCGCGGCCGTGCCCGCCGGATCGAACTGCGCCCGGTGCAGCAGCGACGGCCGTTCCAGCCGCGACACGATCTGCACGAAGCCGAAGCCGTTCATCGCGGTGCGCTCGTGGTCGAAATCGGCGAGGGCACCCTCCAGGTTCACGTCCACTGCCTTGCGGTCGTCCTTTGCCTGCAAGGTGGGAAAGTCGATGCCGATCACGCCGCCAAGGCCGAACCGGGCAATGGCGCGGGCAAGGGGGTCGATCGCGGCCAGCGCCAGGGTCCGGGGGGCAAGCGTTCCGTCGATATCGACCAGTGTCATCGCCGGGGTTGCGCTGAACACCAGCGAGCCGCCGGCAAATGGGATCACGCCATCGCGCGCATCGTCGAGCACGCTTTCCCAGGCACCCCTTGGAAAGCGTGGTACCACGCGAGCGCCCAGCCGTTCGGCCAGCGTTGGCGCGGCGCGCGGCGTGGCCTGCGTGGGGCGGGCCTGCGCCAGCTTGATGCGGCGACCTTCGCCGATGCTGCCGCGGGTTACCTCCAGCCGCACGCTCGCGCCTTCGCTGGCATCGGGGGGGAGGCGGTCGACCAGCGCTTCTTCGCCGCTGGCAAAGCGGGCCCGGCCACGCGGAGAGGTGCGCGGCTTGTGGACCAGCACGGCGTCCTCGATAAGGCCTGCCTCAAGCTCGCCCGGCCAGCGGACATGGGCGGCGATCGCCTCGCCCCGTTCTACCAGCAGCGCGCGCTCCTCGCCGATGCCGTCTTCGACCAGCCAGTCAGCCAATGGGGAACCCCGCAGCCTTCAGCAGCGCCCGCGTTTCGAACAATGGCAGGCCTACCACGCCCGAATGGCTGCCCATGATCCAGGCGACCAGCCCCTCGGCCCGGCCCTGGATGGCATAGCCGCCCGCCTTGCCGTGCCATTCGCCACTGGCGAGGTAGGCGGCGATCTCGCTTTCCGAGAGGCTCTTGAAGCG
>CAZTED010000049.1:0-3583 GCA_964612175.1 uncultured Sphingomonadaceae bacterium | reverse complement strand
ATCCCCAGCCGTGCGACAAGGTCGCGCCGGCGCGGGCTGGCAGAAGCCAGCACGAGCCTGTGGTCGTGGGAAGGGGCGGCCAAAGCGGCCACCTGTTATTGCGGGCCGGGGCCGCCGCGTCCCGGCATGAAGCGGTAGGTGATGCGCGCCTTGGTCAGGTCATAAGGGGTGAGCTCGCACAGCACCTCGTCCCCCACCAGCACACGGATGCGGTTCTTGCGCATCCGGCCGGCGGTGTGACCCAGCACTTCGTGGCCATTCTCGAGCTCGACCCGGAACATCGCGTTAGGCAGCAGTTCGACTACCTTGCCGCGCATCTCGAGGAGTTCTTCTTTGGCCATCGATTATCAGGGTCCTTGCAATTGCCGTCCAAGCCGCGCGCCATAGCCGCGCCAAGGCAAAAAGGGAAGGCCCGTCTGCCTTGCGCCATTCCCGGATACAAGTTCCTGACATTTGCGACATTTTATTACCCCAAGCAGCCTTGTGCCTTTGTGCAGTGCAGCACATATGGCGCGAAGGGAGCGGCGGATCACTTTGCGGGAGCATGAGCTTTGCGTTTTTCCCAGACCCTGAGTCTTTCCGCTCTTGCTGCCGGCCTGCTTGCCCCGCCCGTTGCCGCACAAGTGGGTGATGCACCGCTGATTGCCCAGGAAGGGGCCACATCCACCGAGGCGGCCGAGCCGGACATGTCCGACGAGGACACCATCATCGTGCTGGGCGCGCGCCTGATCGGCCAGGTCCAGGCCCCGCAACCGCCGCTGCTGGAACTGGGCGAGGCGGACATCGCCGCCTATGGCGCGGGCTCGATCGCGGAACTGATCCAGGCGCTGGGACCGCAGGTGAACAGCGCGCGCGGGCGCGGTGGCGGGTTCCCGGTGATCCTCGTCAATGGCGTGCGCATCGGCTCCTTCCGCGAATTGCGCAGCTATCCGCCCGAAGCGATCGAGCGGTTCGAGGTCTTTCCCGAGGAAGTGGCGCTTCAGTACGGCTATTCCGCCGACCAGCGGGTGATCAACGTCATCCTCAAGGACAACTTCTCCAGCCAGGAGCTCGAGCTGGAATATGGCCAGCCGTTCGATGGTGGCTATTCCATGCAGGAAGCCGAAGGCACGTACCTCAGGATCGACGGCGATGCGCGCCTCAACGTCAACCTGGGCTGGAACAATTCCAGCTCGCTTACCGAAGCCGAGCGCGGCGTGGTCCAGGCCGATGCGCCGGACCTTGTCACCGATCCCGACCCGGCGGCCTTCCGCAGCCTGGTTGCCGACAGTGCCGGCCTTGAAGGCACGGTCAACTGGAGCTCCAAGCTGGGTGCCGCGCATTCGCTGAGCCTGAACACCACCTACGAGCGCGACGACAGCCTGCGCCTGCAGGGCCTCGACACCGTGCTGCTGACCGATCCCGGCGGCACCAGCGTGCTGCGCACGTTCAACGCGGCCGATCCGCTGGCAGTGGACAGCCGCACCGAAACGCTGGCCACGGCCGGCACTCTCAACCTCAACCTTGGCGACTGGGAAGTGACCACCACCCTCGACGCCAGCCGGGCGCGCTCGGTCAGCCGCATCGAGAGGCGCGCGGATACCGCCGCGCTCGTTGCCGCTGCTGCCGCGGGCACGCTCGACATCGAAGGCGACCTTGGCACTTTCGCGGATGCCGGGAGCGACGAGGCGCGCACCCGCACCACCAGTGCCAGCGCCCTGTCCACCCTGCGCGGATCGCCGTTCTACCTGCCGGCGGGTGATGTGAACCTGACGCTGGATGCCGGTTATGACTGGGACCGCATCGAGAGCGAGGACACCCGCAACCCGGGCCCTGAAACGCTGCTGAAGCGCGGCAACCTCAGCGCCGGGGCGAACATCTCGGTCCCGCTCACAAGCCGCCGCGATGACGTGCTGGCCGCGATCGGTGACATCACCTTCAACGCCAGCGCCGGGGTAGACCACCTGTCGGACTTCGGCACGCTGTTCGACTGGAACCTGGGCCTGACCTGGGGCGTGACCGAAACGCTCACCTTCACCGTCACCCACGTCAGCCGCGATGCCGCCCCTTCGCTGGCACAGCTCGGCAATCCGGAGATCGCCACGCCCAATGTGCCGGTGTTCGACCTTGCCACCAACGAGACCGTGCTGGTCACCGTGCTGTCGGGCGGTAACCCGCTGCTGCCGGCGCAGAACCAGAGCGACTGGAAGCTGGGTGTGCAGTGGGAGCTGCCGTTTCTCGACAATGCCACGGTGTCGCTCGATTACCTGCGCAATTCGTCTTCCGATGTCGCTGCAGCCTTCCCGCTGCTGACTCCGGAGATCGAAGCGGCTTTCCCGGGCCGTGTGATCCGCGACGGCGACGGGCGGCTGGTGCAGATCGACCAGCGCCCGGTAACCTACGCCGCGCGTGACGAAGAGCGGCTGCAGTTCGGCCTCAACCTCTCGGGCCAGATCGGCGCGAGCGAGGAGCAGGGCGGAGGCAACCGCGCTGGTGGTGCCGGTGGTGCTGGCGGCGGTGGTCCCGCGGCCATGGCCGGTGGTGGCTTTGGGGGCGGTTTCGGTGGCGGCGGGCAGGGTTCGCCCGGCGGCGCTCCCGGAGGGTTCCGGCCCAATCCGGAGGCCTTTGCGCAGATGCGCGCCACCTTCTGCGAGGCCGATCCCGAAGTTCTGCGCGGCCAGCTCAACCAGGCGATCGCCGCTGCCGCATCGGGCGCGGCGCCGCCGGTCGGCGAGAACGGCCAGCCGCTGACGATCCCGCCGCAGATGCTCCAGCGCCTTGCCGGGGACGACGGGGTGATCGACGAGGCCGAGTTCGCAACGATCCGCACGCGCTTCTGCTCTGCCGGTGGCCCCGGTGCGCCGGGCGGCCAGGGCGGCGGCGGCTTTGCGGCTGGCGGCCCGCCGGCTGGTGCCGGAGCGGGCGGTCCTCCCGCAGGAGCGGGGGGCGGAGGCGGATTCGGCGGTATGAGGGGCCTGCCATTCGGGCGCGGCCCTGGCGGCAGTGGTTCGTCCGGGCGCTGGTTCGTCAACCTGCAGTACACCCTCGAACTGCAGAACGACGTGCTGATCGCCCCGGGCCTGCCGGTGCTCGACCTGCTCGATGGCGATGCGCTGGCGGGCGGCGGACAGGCAAAGCACAGCGGCACCCTGCGGGTGGGGACGTTCCACCGCGGCTTCGGCATGATCTGGGATGGCCGCTATACCGGCAGTTCCACGGTCGATGGCACGGGCCTGCCTGGCAGCACCGACCTTGCCTTCGACGATTACATCACTCTCGACGTCCGGGTCTTTGCCGACCTTGGCCAGCAGGAGAGCATCGTGGCTGCGGTGCCGTTCCTTGCCGGAACGCGCATCAGCTTCGATGTGGAGAACATCTTCGACGCGCGCCAGCGGGTGACCGACAGCGCCGGCATCGTGCCCTTGCGTTACCAGCCGTTCCTGATCGATCCAGTGGGCCGGACTTTCGAGATCGAGTTGCGCAAGCTGTTCTGACCTGAAGGGCCCATTCTGGAAGCCCCAGTCTAGAGGGCCTCGGCGCAGGCGTAGCCGCTCGCCCAGGCCCACTGGAAGTTGTAGCCGCCCAGCCAGCCGGTCACGTCCAC
>CAZTED010000048.1:0-17626 GCA_964612175.1 uncultured Sphingomonadaceae bacterium | reverse complement strand
GCCTGGGGTTCGCGCTGTTTGGCCGGGCGCGCCGCGAAGCGCTGGATTTCAGCGCAGTGATCACGACCGGCAACGAAGGCGATGTGGAGTGCCTCGATGCTGTCGAGGCCCTGCTCGACCAGGACGATGCGGGCGTGATCCTGATGTTTGTGGAAGGGCTGAAATCGCCATCGAGACTGCAGCGTGTGGCGGGCAAGGCTGCGGACAAGGGCGTGCCGCTTGTCATCATGAAGGTTGGCCGGTCCGAAGCCGGGCAACGTGCCGCGATCTCGCATACGGCGCATCTGACCGGGGCAGACACCGCATATGACACGGTGTTCGACCAGTTCGGAATTCTGCGGGTGTTCGATCAGGAGGAGATGCTGGCCTCGGCCGCCGGGCTGGCCCGCTATCCCAGGGGGCGGGTGCGCAAGGTCGCCATCGTCACGACATCGGGCGGGGCCGGGGCCTGGGGCGCGGACCTGTGCGGGGCGGGGGGCTTCGACGTGCCCTTGCTGAGCGGGGAACTGCAGGCGGCGCTGGGCGCGTACATTCCCGATTTCGGTTCAGCGGCCAATCCGGTCGATGCAACCGCCCAGGCAGTGGAGGATGGCGGGGTCACGCTGGTCAAGGTGCTCGACATCCTGCAGCAATCCAACGAGGTCGATGCTGTGATAGTGAACATGGGACTGGCCAAGGCAGGCCGGATCGAAGCCCTGCGCGGACAGCTTGAGCCGTTGCTGGCCGCTGCCACCAAGCCGATCCTGTTTCATTCGCACATCCTGCCACGCGAAGATAACTTCGCCGCCATTGCCAGCATGGGGGGTCAGGCCTTCCACAGCCTGCGCGGCTGTGTGGCTGCCCTGTCCGCTATTGACCGGCATGCCGCTTTCCTGGAGCGGTGGCGGTCACGCGATCAGGCGCCCGAAACCGGCACGGCCAAGTTCAGCGGGCTTGCCCCCGGCGTACTCGACGAGGCAGGAACCAGCGCCCTGCTCGCCGCTTACGAAGTGCCTGTTGCCCCCTCGCGGCTGGCCGGCTCCCTGTCGCAGGTACAGTCGGCGATTGCCGAACTGGGTGAGCCGGTGGTGCTGAAGATCCAGTCGCCCGACATCGCCCACAAGACCGAGGCCGGAGGCGTTGCGCTGGGGGTTACGGCTGCCGATGCGCCAGCCATCCATGACCGCATCCTTGCCAGTGCCCGCCAATATGTCCCCGGCGCCCGGATCGAGGGCGTGCTTGTCCAGAAGATGATGCCCAGGGGCCGGGAAGTGGTGGTGGGCGTGACCCGTGACCCCGATTTCGGGCCGCTCATCATGCTGGGGGCAGGCGGGATCTACCTTGAAGTACTGAAGGACGTTGTCTTCGCGCTGGCTCCGGTCTCAAGGCAGCAGGCCCTGGCCATGATCGGACGGTTGCAGACCGCACCGATCCTCGAGGGCACGCGCGGGGAGGAGCCGGGCGATCTCGATGCCCTGGCGGACCTTATCGTGCGGGTTGGCCATCTGGCGGCGTCCGAACCGGAAATCGGACAGCTCGATCTCAACCCGGTGTTTGTCTATCCGCGGGGCCAGGGTGTCGTCGCGGTGGATGCGCTTGCCGTGGCGGGCGGGTCTGATCAGGCTGGCGGCAGCCATTGACCCATGGTTGCTGATCGCGCCTTCCCCGCCCGGCGGGCCCTGACCTTGCCGGAGGCCCATCGTGCCGCTTAACGTCGACTATCTCAGAAGCGTCAAACTTCCGCAGATCCGCACTGTCGTGACGGACCGCGAGGCCATGCTCTATGCCTTGTCCATAGGGCTGGCGCGCGATCCGCTGGATCCACACGAACTGCGTTATGCCTACGAGGCTGACTTGCGGATCTTCCCGACAATGCCGCTGATAATCGGGCACCCGGGCAACTGGATGTCCGATCCGCGCACGGGGGTGACACGCACCAAGGTTGTCCACGGGGCGCAGCGCCTGCTGATCGAGCGCGATGTGCCGCTAAACGAGACGATCGTGACCACCAACCGCGTCGTGGACTTGTTCGACAAGGGCGATCAGGGCGCCATCCTGATCATCGAACGCGATAACCGCATCGAGGCGACCGGTGAGCGCATCTCGCTCAATGAAACGCATGTTTTCTGCCGCGCGGATGGGAACTTCGGCGGTGTATCGGGGCCGACATATGCCTTCGCGGCCATTCCCGATCGCCCGGCCGACCATTGCGTCGACATGCCCACCCACCCCAACATGGCCCTGCTCTATCGCCTCAACCATGACCGCAATCCGCTGCATGCCGATCCCGAATATGCGCGGCGTGCCGGGTTTGACCGTCCGATACTGCACGGGCTGGCAACCTTCGGCGTGGCGGCCGTTGCCGTTTCCCGGTTCCTTCCGGACCGGACGATCAGTTCGTTCGAATCGCGCTTTTCCAAGCCGGTTTTCCCTGGCGAGACGATCCGTGTCGAAATCTGGGTCGAGGGCGAACAAGTGCTGTTTCGCGCCGGGATCCCGGCACGCGACGTGATTGTCCTGGACCGCGGGCGTGCTACCTTTCGGCCCTGAACGGTTGGCGCAGGAAGGCTTTTGAATGACCGCGGCAGAAGCTGGCAAGCAGGATGGTGCGACCGTCCGCATCGAACCTGCCGGGATCGATCTTGCAGTTCCCGCCGGCATGCCCCTGATGAAGGCAGCTCAGTCTGCCGGGCTGCGCTGGCCCAATGTCTGCAGCGGACAGGCGCAATGCGGTGTGTGTGCCGTTGAAGTCATCGATGGCGATCTTGCGGCATCGCCACCCGGTGTGCGCGAAGGGCAGATGCTCGGCAGGCTTGCCCAGCGCCCGCGCCAGGGCGGGGTCATGCGGCTGGCCTGCCAGTTCATGCCGGCCGGACCGTTCACGGTGCACAAGCTGGGCGTCCGTGCGCCGCAGGACCTGCCACCCGGCGATTGACGCTGCCGGGATTGGGCCGGCTGTCAGGCGGCCGTTTGCGTGCCTGTCAACTGGTGCCACAGGTTATCGCGATTGCAGCTTGCCAGCATGCGGCCCAGGCTCCTTCGCCAGGATGGCGTAGAACCATAAGTATCGCGCCAGGCCATGAGGCGGCGGGTCCGATGGTTCAGGGCATATTCCAGGCTGAAGCCGATTGCGCCGTGCACCTGATGGGCAACGCTGATCGCACAGTCTGTCGCATCGGCGAGGCGTGACCGGGCAGCGCCCACCATCATCATGCTGCTGCCTTGCGCCGCTGCCTCGAGCAGCACTGTGGCGGCCAGAAGGTGATCGGCAAGGTCGGCCAGCATCTGCTGCACTGCCTGGAACCTGCCGATTTCACGACCGAACTGTTGCCGTTCCATCGCATATTCGACGCTGCGCCGGTACGCCCACTCCATGGCGCCCAGCATCTGGCCGCCGCGCAGGATTGCAGCCAGCCGCAGCACTTCGTCGAAGGGCATGGCCAGGGAGACAAGCTCTGCCGCAATCTCGCCAGTGGTGCTGATGATGTCGCTGGGTTCCCCGGCGGCGTCCTCGCCGGGGGTGATCTGCCATGCCGAAGGGGTAGTCACCGCGATCACGGAGCCGCCATCACGGGGCGCCACCAGCAGGATCTGTCCAACCTGTCCGGCCCAGGGCGCAATGTAGGTGGAGGCCGCATCGCCCTGCGGCAGGCCGGCGGGCAGCAGGACCATTGAAACCGGCTCGCCGGGCGCTTCCCGTCCGGCGGCACCAAGCAGCGCATGGGCCAGCATGGTTTCAAGCAGCGGACCGGGCGCGGCAGCATCGCCGGCTGCCCTGAGAATGGCCATGGCCTCGGCAAGAGTGGCACCAATCCCGCCGGCGGATTCCGGGGCAAGCATCGCCAGGATGCCGTTGTCCCGCAAGGCGTCGAACATCCGGGTCGGAAGCTGGCGATCGGCCGCAGCCAGGATATCTGCCGTGCCGACCGTATCCGAGAGGATCCGTTCAGCGGTTTCCCGGAAAAACTCCAGATTGTCGCTCATCTCAGGCCGATCCCCTTTGCGATGATCCCTCGCAGCACCTCGTTCGTACCGCCGCGAATGGTAAAGGCGGGGGCAAATTGCTGGGCATGGATCAGCAAGGCCTTCAGCCGCGCCGCGCGCCCGTTCCCCACCAGATCCTCTGCGGCGACGATATCGCGCACGACGCGAACCGAATCCTGCTCGAACCGCGTTCCCAGGTCCTTGACGATGGCCGCCTCCAGGTTCGGCGACTTGCCATCCTGGATCATGCTGGCAACCGACAGCGACAGCTGGCGCAGCGCAAGCAGGTGCGACAGCAGCCGCCCCAGCTCCTCGATGCTGGATTCGCGGGCATCGGGGCCAAGGACATCGACCAGTTCGGCGATCAGCCGGAAACTGCTCAGCCAGCGCTCCGGACCGGATCGTTCATAGGCCAGTTCGGCAGATACCTGGAACCAGCCGTTGCCCTCGCGACCGATCAGTGCCTCGTCGGGGACTAACACATCCTCGAAGCCGACTTCGTTGAAATCATGCTCGCCGGCCATGCTGATGATTGGGCTTATGCTGATGCCCGGAGCGGTCATGTCGATGATGAACTGGCTGAAGCCGGCATGCCGCGCACCATCGCCGGGCGATGTGCGCACAAGGGCAATCATGTAGTCGGCGCGGTGGGCGTTGGTCGTCCAGATCTTGCGGCCGTTCAGCTTCCATCCGCCATCGACCTTCTCGCCGCGCGACTTCAGCGAGGCGAGGTCCGAACCTGAGCCGGGCTCGCTCATCCCGATGCAGAAACAGCATTCCCCGGCCACGATGCGCGGCAGGAACTTCATCCGCTGCTCTTCGGTCCCGAACTTCAGCAGCACGGGGCCGCTCTGCCGGTCGGCCACCCAGTGCGCGCCAACCGGAAGCGCGGCGGCGAGCAGTTCCTCGGTCACCACGTACCGCTCGATCGCGGTCCGCTCCTGCCCGCCATACTGTTTCGGCCAGGTCAGGCCGATCCAGCCGCGCGCGGCAATCTTGCGCGTCATCTCGACCGAATAGCCAAGGCCGATCCGCGTGGGTGGGGGCAGAGCGCCGGAGGCGCGTTCCTGCGCAACGAAGGCGCGCACGTCCTGCCGCAAGGCCTCGGCTTCGGGGGAAACCGAGGCCAGTTCCAGTTTCAGCGCTGTAGCGCTCATCTCGCCAGATCCTTCCAGGGCCTCAGGTGGTGATGTGGGACCCGCCATTCACCGAAAGGTGCTGGCCGGTGATGAAAGTCCCGGCGGGCGAAAGCAGGAAGGCGATCGACAAGGCGGCCTCCTCAGGCTTGAGGAAGCGGCCAAGCGGGATGTTTGCCAGGTAGCGGTCCCGGAACTTGTCGCCACGGACCACTTCGGTCATGTCGGTCTCGACGATGCTGTAGGCCACCGAATTCACGCGGATCCCATAGCGGCCCCACTCGCGTGCGGCACTCATGGTAAGGCCCAGGACACCTGATTTGGCAGCGCCATAATTGATCTGCCCGATAGTGCCCTTGCGCCCGGCATCGGACGAGATGTTGACGATTGTGCCGGGTTCGGCCTCGCCCGCGCGCGCCCTTGCGATCATGTCCTTGCCGACTGCCTGCAGCACGTTGAAGGCCCCGGTCAGGTTTACATCGATGACCGCCTGCCACTCCTCGAAGGTCATCTTGTCGATCATGGCGGTGCGGGTGATGCCGGCATTGTTCACCAGTCCGTGGACACCGCCGAAGCGGGCACTGCTCTGGCCGACGGCATCGGCCACGAAGGCCCGGTCCGATACACTGCCGCTCAAGGCCAGGGTGTCGGCCGGCAATTGCTGGCGCGCCTGCTCAAGCGCATCGGCATCAAGGTCCAGCAAGGTGAGCCTGGCGTTAAGGGATGCCAGAAGCCTGGCCGTCGCAAGGCCGATGCCCTGGGCTGCGCCGGTAACCAGAATGTTCCGGCCTTGCAGGTCCATGGGGTTCATTTGCGCAGGTTCCTTTGTCGATGGAGGCACCGGATGCGTGGCAAGACCTTTCGCCCTGCGCAATGGTTCGCCTGCTCTGGCGCCAAAGCATCATCAGCGTGTTCGGATAAGCAGTGCTGGCCGGTTCCCGAAGCTGCATTCGCGCCGGGTGGGGGCATCGGCTGCGGACCGGTGAGCTATCTGGGCTTGAGCGGATCGGGCCAGCCGGAACTGAACTGCGGCTCCCGCTTCTCGAGGAAGGCGCGCGGACCTTCGTGCATGTCGCCGGAAAGCAGGACGCGGTGGATCACCGCCTCGTAATAGCGCTGCTGTTCCTGAAGCATCGCATCGTGCCAGAACCGCAGGACCTTCTTCGTACCCCAGACAGCCGTCGGAGACTGCCTGGCGATCTTCTCGGCCTTGGCCATCGCAGCTTCCAGCGCTTGCCCGGCCGGGACTACCTGCTGGACAAGGCCAAGCCGATGGGCTTCGTCCGCAGTCAGCCTTTCGGCAGCCAGCATCAGGTCCATCGCGACACCCAGGGGCACCATGCGCGGCAACTTGTTCGCCGCAACGCCGGCGATGAAGCCACGCGAAACCTCGAACAGGCCGAACCAGGCATCCTCGGCGGCAATGCGGATATCGCAGAGCAGGGCCATTTCCATGCCGCCCGCAACCGCAATGCCGTTGACCGCCGCGATGATCGGCTTCTCGCTGCCGGCCAGGCCACCAATGTCTGGCTGGAGCGACATGGGCAGGGCCGTGCCTGCATCGGCGTTGGCTGCCATGTCCGCAAGGTCTCCACCGGAACAGAAGGCCTTGTCGCCCGCGCCTGTCAGGATCGCCACCAGCTGCGACGGGTCGGCGTTGAACTCGGCAATGGCCTGTTCCATGTCTGCCATGACCTGCCGGGTAAAGGCATTGCGCCGATCGGGACGGTTGATGGTGAGCACGGTGACCGCGCCGTGCCGGTCAATGAGAAGGTCTGACATGGTGGTCTCCGATGCTGTTTCAGGATGACGGCGCGAAAGCGAACAGCGATTTTCCATCACCGACGTCGAAATAGGTGATCTGCACCGGCATGCCGATCCGCACGTCTTCCGGCGGAATGCCGACCACATTGGCGATCATCCGCGGCCCCTCTTCGAGCGTAACGTGGGCGATGACGTAAGGCGCATCAGCCTGATAGGCCGGCGTGGGCGCGCGATGGACTACGGTATAGGTGTAGATCTCCCCTCGACCGGTGATCGGCACCCATTCTGCATCGGCGCAATGGCAATGCGGGCACAGTTCGCGGGGGATGAAGCGCATGGTTCCGCAGTCCGTGCAGCGCTGGATCCTGGCACTATGCGCGTTGACCGAATCCCAGAACGGCGCATGGAACGCGGGCATATCGTCGGGCGGAAGAAACTTGCTGTAGTCCGGCATGCCTCAATCCCTTGCCAGCACGGCGGCGCCATGGGTCTGGAAGACCCCGCCCATGCCGTGCACATAACCGATCGAGGCATCCTTCACCTGCCGCGGTCCGGCATTGCCGCGCAACTGCTCGACCACCTCGATCATGGTGAACAGGCCGCAACTCCCCGCGTGACTGAAGGACAGGAAGCCGCCGGCCGTGTTGGTGGGAAGCCGCCCGCCGATGCCGAGTGCGCCGCCTTCCACGAAAGCGCCCCCCTCTCCCTTCCTGCAGAAGCCTGCGTCTTCCAGGCCGACCAGCACGTTGATCGTGAAATGATCGCTCATCCCGACCACATCGACATTGTCCCGGGAAACCCCAGCCTGTCCAAAGGCAGTGTTCGCCGCTTCGACCCCGGCAAATGTCGTCAGGTCCGGCGCGCTGCAGGGGTCAAGATAGCCATGGCCCTGGCCCCAGCCGATAAGCCGGATGGCCGGTTGCCTGAGGTCCCGGATACGCTCTGCCGTGGTGACGACAATGGCGCCGCCGCCCTGGTTGACCGGGCAGCATTCCAGCAGGTGGATCGGATCGGCGATCATGCGCGATGCCAGCACATCCTCGACCGAGATTTCGCCCTTGGCACCCATGGCCGACAGGGGGTGCAGTGTGGCACCCTTGCGCTGGGCCACGGCAATCTCGGCCAGCTGGGCCGGGGTCGTGCCGAATTCGTGCATGTGGCGCCGGGCGACAACGGCATAGTCCGCCACGCGGGTCGTGCCCCACAGCCACTCGTAAGGACTGCCCAGTTTGGCCATGGCCTCGATCGCCTTGTCACGATCGCCCGACAGCAGGCCCGTGCTGGCACCGGCAACCGCGGTAGGCACAAGGACCACGTCTGCCGCGCCCGATGCAACAGCCATGGCCGCGAGGCCGACGCCGCTCGAACCTGATGCTGCGCCGATGTGGGTCGTGGCCTCGAACCGCAATGGGTGGCCGATGAGATCGGCCAGGGCGGCGCCAGGCAGCAGGTCACGAATTCCCACGCCCGCTGGCGCATCGCCGATGAGACCATCGACATCTGCCAGCGAAAGCCCGGCATCGGCCAGTGCGCCCTTGGCGACTTCGAAATAGAGATCCTGCTGGGTTCGCGTGCTCAGATCGCCCTGTGCGGACTGGTAGACACCCGCAATCACTGGGTTTCTGGATCCCGCCACCATTCTCTCCCGCTGGCATTCATCTGCCACGCCGCCTGATCCGGCGAACTTGCCGACAATGCTCTCAACCTTCGTCTTACGGGGCGCCCATGGACTGTAAAGTGGCCAGCCGAGCGAACGTTGGCAAGCAGCATGGACATGATAACAATTGGCCGAACTTGCCCTGCGCACGCATCGGCGGCAGGGGTCATGCAGACAAGCTGGAACCCCAGAATTCTACCGGTGGATGATGGTGCTGTGAAGTTCGAGGAAGATGCCAACCTGCGGGAATTCCGTGCGGAAGCGCGGGACTGGCTGAATGACAATGTTCCCAGGGAGCCGCGACCCCATGGTGCCGATGCCAAGGAATTTGACTGCGCCTGGCAGCGGCGACAGTTTGATGGTGGCTGGGCCGGGATCGACTGGGATGTCGAGTATGGCGGGCGCGGCCTGTCCCTTTTCCAGCAGGTCATCTGGTACGAGGAACTGATCCGCGCGGGCGCGCCGCCGTTCACCATCTTCCTTGTCGCGCTTGGCCATGCCGGGCCGACCCTGAGCATGCGGGGAAGCGACGAGCAGAAAAAGTTCTACCTGCCGCGCATCCTGAAAGGTGAAACGCCCTGGTGCCAGGGATTTTCCGAACCGTCCGCCGGCTCGGACCTCGCCAACCTGCGAACCCGTGCCGTGCTGGACGGCGATGAATTCGTCATCACCGGGCAGAAGATCTGGACCAGTTTTGCCGACATGGCCGACTATTGCGAGCTGCTGGTCCGCACCGATCCCGATCTGCCCAGGCACAAGGGCCTGACCTGGCTCATCATGGACATGCATGCGCCAGGCGTGGAAGTCCGTCCGATCACGCAGATCAACGGCGATAAAGAGTTTTGCGAGGTGTTCTTCGACGAGGCGCGGATTCCGGTCTCGAACGTGGTCGACAAGATCAACAACGGCTGGAGCGTTGCCATGTCGACGCTCGCGGCCGAGCGCGGCCCGGCCTTCCTGGATCACCGGCTCGACATGATCCGGTTCATGGATGAACTGACCGAGCACGCCCGTTCCAGGGGCCTTCTGAAAGACGACGCCCTGTATGACCGGGTTGCCACCTTGCGGGCAGAGGCGGCGGCCCTGCGGTCGATGGCCTACATGCAGGTTTCGATGGCGCGACCCGGGGAGACACCTCCGGCAGAGACGGTCGCCATCCGTACCTATCACGTGGAACTGCAGGTGCGCATCGCCCGGCTTGCGGTCGACCTGCTGGGACTGGAGGCCATTTCCTGGACCGGATGGGGCCATCGCTGGCTGGGGGAATTTGCCTCCACCATCGGCGGCGGAACCAAGGATATCCAGAAGAACATCATTGGCGAACGGGTATTGGGGCTGGCGCGATGAACCTGGCACCTGACGAATTGCAGACCGAGATCGCGGATACCGCCAGGGGCTTCCTGTCGGAAAGGCTGTCGATCGACGTGATCCGCAAGCTTGCCGAAGGCGAAGCGGCAATCCCAGAGGACGAATGGCTGGCGCTGGCCGAAATGGGCTGGCTGGCAATGCTGGTTCCCGAGGCCGACGGCGGCCTGGGCCTGGGAGTGGCCGAAGCAGTGATGGTTGTGCGCGAGTTCGGTCGCCATCTGACGCCCGGTCCGCTGCGCTCGACCATGCTTGCAGCCCTGCTTGCTGCCCGCTCGGGCAATCCTGCGCTGGCGGCACAACTGGGCAGTGGCGAGCGCAAGGCGGGCCTGCTGGTGGGCAACATGGGCCTGGATGTCGGGACAGACACGCTGATCCTGTCCATCAGCCGTGACGAATGCGCGCTTTATGAAGTGGCCGCAGCGAACCCTATCGCCGGGATTGATCCGGGCGTTCGCCTGTCCCGGGTGACGCTTGGCAACAAGGTGTGCGCCCATTCCTCCGATGGCTTCGTGGCAACTGCGCTGGTGCTTGTCAGTGCCGAGCTTCTGGGCGTGATCGAGGCCACGCGCGACATGTCCGCCAGCTATGCCCAGACCCGCGAACAGTTCGGCAAGGCGATCGGGTCGTTCCAGGCCGTCAAGCATCGCTGCGCCGACATGGCGATCGCCGCCTATGCAGTCCAGTCGCAGACCTTCCTTGCCGCGGTGCGGATCGATGCCGGGTGCGAGGATGCGCTGTTCCAGGCTGCCTGTGCGCATGTCCTGGCGGTCAATGCCGCCAAGCGCACTACGGCCGACAATATCCAGAACCATGGCGGTGTCGGCGTGACCGCGGAATACAATTGCCACCTTTACGTCAGGCGCACGATGCTGCTCGAGCATGCGCTCGGCCCCATTCGTGAAAGCAGCTTTGGCCCCATACTTGAACCGTCCCGGCACGAGTTCGGCTGACAGCATCCCCAGGCCCGGCACGGAGAAACATGACATGCCTTACGATCGCGATCAGGCGAATTCCCTCTACATCAACGGCACCTGGCTTACCGCCGCCGAAACCTTTGACGTGACCAATCCGGCAACGGGCGAGGTCATCGCCCGGATGGCAAATGGCGGGGTGGACGATACGCGTGCGGCAATTGCCGCCGCCGAGGCGGCCCTCCCGGCTTGGGCGGCAAAGACGGCATATGAGCGCTCTGAATGCCTCTATCGGGCCTATACGCTGATGCTCGAGCGGTCCGAACAGCTGGCCCGCGATTTGACGCAAGAGCAGGGCAAGCCGCTGCGCGCTGCGCGCACCGAAGTGAAGTATGCCGCCGATTTCCTCATCTGGTTCGCCGAAGAAGCCAAGCGCGTCTATGGCCAGATCATTCCGTCGCCGCGGGCTGATCAGCGGTTCCTGGTGATGCATCAGGCGGTCGGCGTGGTGGGCGCCATAACGCCGTGGAACTATCCGATCTCGATGATCACCCGCAAGCTGGCACCGGCGCTGGCTGCGGGTTGCACAGTGGTGCTGAAGCCGGCTGCCGAAACCCCGCTGACTGCCATCAACGTCTATCGCATCTTCGAGGAAGCCGGCGTTCCTCCGGGCGTGGTGAACATGGTGACATCGCTCGATGCGCCTGCCGTAGGCGATGAGATGCTGACCAATCGCGCCGTCGCCAAGATCACCTTCACCGGCTCTACCCGCGTCGGCAAGCAGATTGCCGAGAAGGCGGCGCGGCAGGTCAAGCGTGTGTCGATGGAACTGGGCGGGCATGCCCCGTTCATTGTCTTTCCCGATGCCGATCCGGTCCATGCGGCCAAGGGCGCCGCGCTGGTGAAGTTGCTCAACACCGGCCAGGCCTGCATCAGTCCCAACCGCCTGTTCGTGCATCGCTCCATCGCGGCCGATTTCATCGCCACCCTGGCGGACCGGGTGGGCAAGATGCGCGCAGGCAACGGCATGGATGATGGCGTTGCCGTTGGCCCGCTGATCAACCAGCCTTCGCTTGACCGGATGGAGCGCCAGATCGCCGATGCGGTCGACAAGGGTGCAAAGCTTGTCACCGGCGGCGCGCGGCTGTCCGGTCCCGACGTGGACAACGGCTTCTTCTTTGCCCCCACGGTGCTGAGCGAGGTCACGCCGGACATGCTGATCTATCGCGAGGAGACGTTCGGCCCTGTCGCGCCGATCATCGTTTTCGATGACGAGGACGAGGTTGTGCGGATGGCCAACGACACCGAATACGGCCTGGCCAGCTACATCTATACCAAGGACCTGGCCCGGGCCTTGCGGGTGGCGGAGCAACTGCGTTTCGGCATGGTCGGCATCAACGACATCAACCCGACCGCGGCCTGCGCGCCCTTTGGCGGGGTCAAGGAAAGCGGCCTGGGCCGGGAAGGGGCGCAGGAAGGCATCCAGGAATATCTGGAGACCAAGCTCGTCGGGATCAGTATCTGAATGGCCACGCCGGACGTCGATGGCATCCTTTCGGGATTGGGTCAGCTTGGCTATCTGGCTGATCGCCCCGTTGCCACCGTGGTCCATCTGGGCCGGCTGCTTGGCAGGCCCGTTCTGGTCGAAGGCCCGCCTGGCACCGGCAAGACCGAACTGGCCAAGTGCGTCGCCCGCCTGTTCGACGCCGAACTGGTGCGCCTGCAATGCTACGAAGGGCTCGACGAAGCCAAGGCCCTGTACGAATGGAACTACCGCAAGCAGTTGCTCTTCCTGCAATCCCGGGCCAGCCCCGATGCACCAGACTGGCGGGCGATCGAGGCGGATCTGTTCAGCGAGGAATTCCTGATCGAACGGCCGATCCTGCGGGCCTTGCGGCAGAGCCGTCCGGCCGTGCTGCTGATCGACGAAGTGGACCGTCTGGATGTCGAAACCGAGGCCCTGCTGCTCGAGGCCTTGTCGGAATACCAGGTGACCATCCCCGAACTGGGCACGGTGCAGGCGACCAGCATTCCGATGATTTTCCTGACATCGAATGCCACGCGTGACCTGTCAGAAGCCTTGCGCCGCCGCTGCCTGTTCCTGCATCTTGGCTATCCCGATATCGCCCGGGAAAAGGCGATCATCCGCCAGCATGTGCCCGGGATCGAAACGCGGCTGGCCGATCGGGTTGCAGAGGTCACCGCCGCCTTGCGCAATCTCGATTTCACCAAGCCGCCATCGATATCCGAATCCATCGACTGGGCGGCAGCCCTGCATCTGCTCGGAGCGACCGAGATCGACGCACCGATGATCGCCCAGACGCTCAATGTCCTCATCAAGGACCGGCAGGATCTGGACAAGGCCAGTGGCCACCTGGGCACAGAAGCCTAGGATCGGGGCGCCCGCATCAGGACCTCAGGAAGGCAAGGGCGGTTTCGATGGTGCGGGGATCGGAGGGAAGCCGGAAGTGATCGCACCCGTCAATCTCGCAATGGGCGGCATGGGGCAGGCACGATCGCAGCGCCCCGGCATCGCCGTTGGCATCCTCGCTACCGGTAATCACCAGCGTGGGCGAGGTGATGAGGGCAAGGAATTCGGGCGTCGCATGCTCGGTTGCATGGTTGAGGAAGGTGAGCAGCCCTTCCTGGCTGTTGCCCGGCGCCCTGACCAGCCGGCGGAGCGTGGCGTGGGATGCGCGTGCTGGCGGCTCATCGGACCGGATCGCATCGATGATCGGTGTCGGGTCCATCGGCACGAGGAAATTGTCGCTCGGACCGATCAGGACAAGCTTGCGGACAATGTCAGGCCGCCGGGCGGCCAGGCTGATGGACACGCGCGCGCCCGCCGAGAAGCCGACAATGTCCAGCGGAGCATGGACGGCGATTTCGCCAAGCAGCTGGCCCGCGATATCCTCGAACTCGGCGGCCGGCGCGTTCTGGCGCGGTCCGTGGCCGGGCAGGTCATAGGCAATGACCTCTCGGCCATCATCGGCCAGCAGGTCTGTCCAGCCATGCCTGCGCCAGCCGTGGTCGAATGAGGATGCAAAACCGTGGATCAGGAGGACTGGCTGGTGCATGCCTCATGCTAGCCCCGGCCATTGCCAGATGGAAACCACATGCTTGATAGTTTGAGCAGCATTGCGGCAGAGCTGCGACAGCGGGGCATCCCGGTGTCGATCAGCCAGCAGGCTGATGCCGCCCGGGCGCTGGCGGCCATCGATCCGCTCGACCGTGTCGAGGTCTATGCTGCGCTCTCGGCAACGCTGGTGCGGCGGGAAGAACATCTCCCGGCCCTGCTGACCATTCTGGATATCTTCCTTGATTCCACCGCGCCCGCCAGCAGCGGGCTTGAAGATGCCGATGACCAGGCCCTGCACGCCCTGCTGCGCAGCGCCATGCAAAGGTTCGACAAGCGGACCTTGCGGATGATTGCCGCAGAAGCGGTCCGCCGGCACGGTGGCTTTGCCCCCGGCCGCCAGGTGGCCGGCACCTATTACGTGACCCGCACCCTGCGCTGGCTCGATCTCGACCGGCTGGAACAGGACATCGCGCCGGTAATGGCAGATGGGCCGGAGCGGCTTGCGGCCCAGGACCTAGCACGGCGCAGGGCGGTGTTTGTCCGCGAGGCGGTCGATGCCGTTGTCCGGGGCCTGCTCGTTGCCGATCTCGGTGAGGCCGACCTTGCCCGGCAGCGCCGCATGCCGTTGCTTGAGGAAATCGACATCATGCATGCCTCCACCGTGCAGCTGCGGCAGCTGGAGCGCGCCATCATGCCGGTGGCAAGGCGGCTGGCCCGGCGATTGCGGCAACGGACCCTCGCTCCCACCAAGCCGGACCTGCGCCGGACCTTCCGCAAGGCCATGGCCAACGGCGGCCTCGTGCTCGACCTGGAGCAGGCCAGGCGGCGCAAGCGGGTGCCGCCGATCATCGTGATTGCCGACATCTCCGGATCAGTTGCCTCTTTCGCGCAGTTCACGATCAGCCTGCTCAGGGCGCTGTCACAGACCTTCTCCCGCGCCCGTTACTTTGCATTCGTGGACGGGATAGAAGAGGTGACGCAGGACGTGACGAAAAGTGGCAGTGCGCTTGATCTGGCAGGCTTGATGGCGCGGCGATCCGGGCTGGTGCGTGCAGATGGGCGAACAGACTATGGTTATGCGCTCCAGACCTTCGTGGAACGCTGGGGCAAGTCCCTCGACCAGGATGCCATCGTGCTGATCCTGGGCGATGGCCGCAACAACTACCGGGCTTCCGGCGAGGATGCCCTGGGGAGCATCGCGCGGCAGGTGCGCCATGTTCACTGGCTCAACCCCGAACCGATCGAAATCTGGGGCACCGGCGATTCCGCGGTGCCGCAATACCGCGACCACCTGACCAGCATGGTGGCTTGCCGGAATCTGGGCCAGCTGCAGCGCTTCGTGGCCCACCTGGTCTAGCCCCTGGCGGCCTTGTCGCCCGGGTAACCCGATGCTGCGCAAAACCGATATGCGATGATTGCAGCCAGCGGCCATTTTGTTTTGCCAGCTTGTCAGGCGCGACCCTAGACATCGGATCAGAGCGCCAGCTTATCAGGCAAGGGACAGGGGGCCCCGATGGCATTACGTACGCGTGCGACCGAATTGCTGAAGATCGAGCACCCGATCGTGCAGGGCGGCATGATGTGGGTGGGCAGGGCCGAACTGGCAGCTGCCGTTTCGAATGCCGGCGGCCTGGGGATACTCACCGGACTGACCCAGCCCACCCCCGATGACCTGCGCCGGGAGATCGACCGGTGCCGGGCGATGACCGACAAGCCTTTCGGCGTGAACCTGACCTTCCTGCCATCGCTGACGCCGCCGCCCTATGCCGAGTATCGCAAGGCGATCATCGAAAGCGGCGTGACCATCGTGGAAACTGCCGGCGCCAAGCCGCAGGAGCACATCGAGGACTTCAAGTCGCATGGCCTGATCATCGTCCACAAGTGTACCTCGGTGCGTCACGCGATCTCGGCCGAGCGGATGGGCGCCGACATGATCTCCATCGACGGGTTCGAATGCGCCGGGCATCCGGGCGAGGACGATATTCCCGGGCTGATCCTGATTCCCGCCGCTGCTGACCGGCTGACGATCCCGATGATTGCATCGGGCGGGTTTGCAGACGGGCGCGGGCTTGCGGCGGCGCTGGCGCTGGGTGCTGAGGGGATCAACATGGGCACCCGCTTCTGTGCGACTGTCGAAGCGCCGATCCATGACAATGTGAAGCAACTGATTGTCGACCAGAACGAGCGGGATACGCACCTGATCTTCCGGAAGTTCCACAATACCGGGCGGGTGGCCAAGACGTCCGTATCGGATCGGGTGGTCGAGATCAGCGCGCGGCCTGACAGTGTCTTCACCGATATCCAGCCGCTGGTTGCCGGCGCCAAGGGGCGCGTTGCGCTGGAGACAGGCGATCTCGACGCCGGCCTCATCTGGGCCAGCCAGGCACAGGGCCTGATCCACGACATCCCGACCTGCGCGGTGCTGCTCGAACGCATTGTCGCGGATGCCGAGGCGATCATTACCCGCCGTCTGGGCGCAATGG
This sequence comes from uncultured Sphingomonadaceae bacterium, assembly GCA_964612175.1. Taxonomy (GTDB): domain Bacteria; phylum Pseudomonadota; class Alphaproteobacteria; order Sphingomonadales; family Sphingomonadaceae; genus Alteraurantiacibacter. The sequence continues at coordinate 1,265 of CAZTED010000048.1, read as the reverse complement.
TTTCGGCATAGGCCTGAGCCCCCTGCTTCTGGCAGCCGCCAGCAGCCCGGCCGGCGCATTGCACAGGCGCGCACGCCCCTACTGGCTGTCGGCAACGACCCCGGCTTGTTGGAGCTGCGCCAGGACGGCATCATCAAGCCCCAGCCTTTCGCGCAGGATTTCCCGCGTATCCGCACCGCATCGCGGCGGAGCATGGCGATAGGTGGCCGGTGTCTCGCTGAGCTTGGCCGGGAAACCGAGGAACTTCACTTCGGTCTCGTCGGGCCTGCTGATGCTGTGCTGAAGCCCGCGTGCCTTGATCTGTTCGTGTTCCAGAACGCTGGGAATGTCATTGACCTGCCCCACCGGCAGGCCGGCCGACCGCAGGGTGGCGATAAGCTCTTTCGCCTGCCATCCGGCAAGGATCGGACGCAGGATGCCCAGCAGCACCTCGCGATTGGTTGTCCGGTCCGAGACTTTGACGAAGCGCGGATCCGTGGCCAGGTCCGGCCTGCCGATCAGGCCTGCGAATGTGGCAAACTGCCGGTCATTGCCAAGCGCGATCAGGACCGAGCCATCGGCGCAAAGGAAGTCCTGATAGGGCACCATATTGGCGTGGCCGTTGCCCAGGCGCTCTGGCAGCTTGCCGCCGTTCATCCAGTTCGATGCCTGATGGGCGAGCAGGGCAACCTGCGTATCGAACAAGGCTATGTCGATCGCCTGGCCCTCGCCGGTTACCGTGCGATGGTGCAGCGCTGCAAGGATCGAGGTGGCGGCATAGAGACCAGTCGACAGGTCGCTGATGGGGATGCCCACTTTCATGGGGCCGCCGCCCGGGGCGCCATCGGGATGGCCGGTCACGCTCATCAACCCGCTCATGCCCTGGATCAGGAAATCGTATCCGCCGGCATTGCGCATTGGTCCGTCCTGCCCGAAGCCGGTGATCGAACAGTAGATCAGGTCCGGCTTCACCGCCCGCAGCGAGGCATAGTCCAGGCCGTACTTTTCCAGCCCGCCCACGCGGAAATTCTCGATCACGATATCCGCCCCGGCCGCCAGCCTGCGCACCAGTTCCGCGCCTTCCGGCCGGGCGATGTCGATCGCGATGGACCGCTTGTTGCGATTGGCCGACAGGTAATAGGCGGAATCGTGCGATCCGTCCTCCAGGAACGGCGGACCCCATTTGCGGGTGTCGTCACCCTGTCCCGGCTGCTCGACCTTGATCACGTCTGCGCCAAGATCGCCAAGCACCTGGGTGCACCAGGGCCCGGCAAGGACGCGCGACA
>CAZTED010000047.1:0-18255 GCA_964612175.1 uncultured Sphingomonadaceae bacterium | reverse complement strand
GTCGCTCATGCTGGTGGACGGCTCGTCCGCTTCCACAGCGTGTAGCCTGCCCAGATCAGCAGCAGCTGGAAGGTGACGCGGATCGTTGCCGCTACCGGCGGAGCGAACACCGGATCGGGCCGCACATAGTCCCACAGGTGCAGCGGAAGATAGGCAAGACACAGCGCCGCAAAGGACAGCGCGCCCCATGCGCGGGTGCGCGGCCACAGGGCAGCAAGGCCGATCCCGATCTGCAGCACCCCGGTCGCCAGGATGACAGGCATGGCGGGCAGGAAGGCCGGGACCAGCGGGACGAAGCCTTCGGGCGCGGCAAGGTGCGCGGCGCCCCCGCCGATCATGACCAGGGCGACGAGAATGGCAAGAGCTATGTTCACGGAGGCGTCCTTGCGCAGGGTGGTGAAGGGATTACTGGCCGGGGAACCGGTCGAAGCAGGCCACGCCTTCCGGCACGACGTGATAAGGGAGCTTCTCGCTGCAGTAGACGGCAATGGCCGGCATCCCGAAGGCGTCCTGATCATCCATGCTGCCTGCCTTGATCAGCACCGCGCCGGCCATTCTTGGCGCCCGGGTGACGGTGTGGGTGCCGCATGCACCGCAGAACTCGCGGGTCACCGCTCCTTCGAAATCCGGCCGGGTGTAGGCGCTTGGCTGTCCTTCGGTGTAGGTGAATCCGGCTTCCGGCATGCCCAGGATCACGCTCGGCCCGCCACCGGAAATGTGCCGGCATTCCCGGCAGAAGCACATGCCCCTGGCCAGAGCGTCACCCTTCGCTTCGTACCGCAGCGCCCCGCAGTAGCAGCCACCGGTGATTTCCATAGTGACAGTCTTTCATATAGATGATTAAGATCAAAACATTCGCCCAAGGCCCATGGCGGGTCAAGGAGATTTCGCAGCCGCGCCGCTCGTGTAGTGCCGGTTAGCCAAGGTGGAGAAGGACGCAGGACATGGGTCTCAGGACAAGGGCCGCCATCGCCCCGGGCAAGGGCATGCCGCTGATCGTTGACGAGATCACGGTGCGTGCGCCGCAGTCCGGCGAAGTGCTGGTGGAAATGAAGGCCTCGGGCCTGTGCCACACGGACCTGTCGGTGATGGAAGGCAAGTTTCCCGTCAACCTGCCGGCCGTGCTGGGTCACGAAGGCGCCGGCGTGGTGGTGGAATGTGGTCCCGATGTCACTGGTTTGGCGCCCGGCGATCACGTCATCCTGAACAACACGGCGCATTGCGGCCAATGCCCGCCGTGCCTTTCGAACAAGACCGGTTATTGCCGGGCAATGGCCATGGATGCGCGTGAACCATCGCCGTTCACCTGGCGTGGCGAAGCCCTGGCCCGGTTCATGCCCGCCGCCAGCTTTGCCGCCCACAACGTGATCGATGCCGGCCGGCTGACGCGCTTCGAGCCGGGCGTCGCGTTCGAAACGGCCTCGCTCATACCCTGCGGTGTGATGACCGGCGTGGGCGCGGTGGTCAATGTTGCCAAGGTCGATGCGGGCAGCAAGGTGCTGGTCTTCGGCATGGGGTCGATCGGCCTCAACGTCCTGCAGGGCTGCAGGCTTGCAGGTGCCGAGGCCATTGTGGCGATAGACACCAATCCGGCCAAGGAAGCCGTCGCGCGCCAGTTCGGCGCGACCCATTTCATCAATCCGGCCGAACCGGGCGAGCCGCTGGAAAAGCGCATCAAGGCGCTGTTCGCCGGCTATGCCGACTATGCCTTCGAATGCGTGGGCCACCCCGCCCTGGTGCAGCAGGCCGTTGGCCTGGTCAGCCCGTACTGGGGCGTGATGGTCGCGGTGGGCATCCCGCCGGCGGACGAGGAGATAAGCCTGCCGGCCAGCACCTTCTACTTCGGGCGCTCGATGCACGGCACCTTCATGGGCGACTGCAATCCGAAGGAGGATACGGCGAAGATCCTGGGCTGGCACCGCGATGGCGCACTGGCGATAGACCAGCTGATCACCCATCGCCTCGCGCTGGAGGATATCAACACCGGCTTCGACCTGATGAAATCGGGCAAGTCCATCCGCAGCGTGGTGGTCTATTGATCATGCGAAAGGGGCCCGGAAGGCTGCTACTGCCTTCCGGGCCCCTTGCCGTGTGATGCACGGAGTGATCAGCCGATCAGCACGGTCTTGGTGCTGATGAATTCCATCACCCCTTCGCGGCCGCCTTCGCGCCCAAAACCGGAAATGCCCACGCCGCCAAAGGGCGCGCCGACATGCATGTTGCCGGTTCCGTTGATGCCCACAGTGCCCGAATGCAGGTCGCGGGCCAGGCGGCGCGCGCGCCGCATGTCGCTCGTCTGCACGTAGTTCGAGAGGCCATAGGGCGTGCTGTTGGCGATTTCCACGGCCTGTTCCTCGGTGTCGAAGGGGATGATCGAAAGCACCGGTCCGAACACCTCGTTTTGCGCAAGGCTGCTCTGCGGATCGACATCGGCGAAGATCGTGGTGTCGACGAAGAAGCCGTCGGAAAGCTCGCCACCCGGGCGTCCGCCGCCCAGCACAACACGGCCTGCCTTTTCGGCCTTGGCCTTCTCGATGATGCCGCTGACCCGCTGCAGGGCCGCGTCGTTCACCAGCGGACCGGCAAAGGTGGTGGGATCCAGCGGATCGCCGGTAACATACTGCGAAACCACTGCCGTCACGCCCTCTACCACGGTGTCATAGACGCCCCGCTGCACCAGCAGGCGGGTCGGCAGGGCGCAACCCTGGCCGGTGTTCACCAGCGCGAAGGTGGCGGAATAGGGGATGGCCTGGGCCAGGTCAGCATCGTCAAACACCAGGTTGGCACCCTTGCCGCCCAGCTCGAACAGCACCGGGACAAGGTTGTTCGCGGCCGACTGCATGATCTTGGTGGCGGTGATTGGCCCGCCGGTGAAGCTGATCTTGTTGATGCCCTTGTGGCCGGAAATGGCAGCGCCGGTTTCCGGCCCGCCGATCACCAGGTTGATCACGCCATCGGGCAGGCCGGCTTCGCGGGCCAGTTCCATGAAGCGGATCGAGGTGAAGGGGGTGAACTCTGCCGGCTTGAGCACGATGGTGTTGCCCGCAGCCAGCGCCGGAGGAATCTTCATGGCCAGCGAAAGCAGCGGCGCGTTCCAGGTGATGATGATGCCGACGACGCCAAAGGGTTCCGCGATGGTGTAGACGAAGGGTTCGTCGCGGTGGGTGTCGACTACGAGGCCGTCAAGCCTGTCAGCCCAGCCTGCATAATAACGCGTCCATTCTGTTGCCAGTCTGACAAAGGTCGACCCGCTAAATCCGATTGGTGCGCCGTTCTCCAGCGTTGTCATGGTGGCGAGTTCATCGCCGTTCGCGGTGATCAGCTCTGCCAGCTTTTCGAGGATTTCGCGCCGTCGTGGACCGGGCGTGTTGCGCCATCCCGGGGCTGCAGCCCGGGCCGCGGCGACAGCGGCATCCACCGCCTCGACACCGGACAGCGCGACACTGGCCTGCGCCTTGCCGGTGGCCGGATTGATGTGATCGATCGAGCCTGCGGGATTGGCGGTATAGCGTTCGCCGCCAATCAGCGATCCGGCGGCGGGAAGAATTCGCGCAGCCTCCTTGTGCCTTTCAATCAGGGTCATAACGATAGTCCTTCCGTCAGCTGCAATTTGGGTTGTGTCAGGTATCTGCCCGCGCGGGCTTCAGCGCGCTTCTTCGCGCATGATCTCGGATAGCCGCCAGGCTGCGGCCATGGCCGGGGCATTGGTGTTGCCGGCAGGCATTTCGCGGAAGATCGAGCAGTCCACGATGCGCAGCCGCTCCACACCGCGCACGCGGCAGTGATTGTCCAGCACGTCGTCGTCATTGGGGCCCATGGCGGCCGTGCCCACTGCGTGCAGTCCTGATGAGCCGAACATCTTGTAAAGCGCCAGAATCTCTTCATCGCTTTGTGCCGAACGGGTATTGGCAGTTTCGCCCACGACAAAGGGTTTCAGCGCGTCCTGCGCCATGATCCGGCGAATGGCCCGCGTTCCTTCCACTGCGGTTTCGCGGTCGGTGCTGTCTGCAAAGAAGTTGGGATCAATATCCAGCGGCGCCGATGGATCGGCTGACGTGATAAGGGCGTGCCCTTCGCTTTTCGGACGCAGGATATAGGAATAGCACTGCATCCCGGGTTCATCCTCAAAGGCAAAGCCTGTGGGCGTGGTGTTGATCGAATAGGGATTGAACATGATTTGCGTGTCGGCGCGGGTCGATTTCGGGTGCGCCCTGACAAAGGCAATGGCCTCTGCCGCACCACGGGCCATTGGCCCTTTGCCGCGCGCCAGATAGTTCACCATGTTGCGCACCAGGCGCAGGCCGCCATATTCGCGGTTGTCGCTGTATTTCCAGTCGCGCAGGCGGAAGTTGATCGGCATGACCTGATGCTCGCGCATCCGGCGGCCGACATTCGGGCTATGGTGGATGGTGTCAATGCCGAGGCCCTGCAGCAAGGCACCATCACCAATACCCGACAGTTGCAGGATTTTGGGCGATATCAGCGCGCCTGCTGCCAGAATTACCTCGCGCCCTGCATGAAGCGTGATCTCTTGCCCATCGCGTACAGCCAACACGCCAACGGCTTTGCCATTTTCGATAAGGACCCGTGTTACGCGCGTTCCCGTGTTGATGCGCAGATTGCTGCGACCCTTTGCCTTATCCAGCAAAACCCGGGCGGAACTGATCCTCTTGCCTGATGCGTCGATATTCCATTGCGCATAACCCACGCCCTCCAGATCCGGGCCGTTCTGGTCATCCTTGGTGCGCAATTGCAAGGTGTTGCCAGCAGCAATGAAGGCATCGGCCAAGGCCGTCCGGTTGGGGTTGGTGGTGATGGCAATCGGCCCGCCAACGCCGCGATATTCGCTTTCCCCCATATGATGGTCTTCAAGCGCGCGCAGGCATGGAAGCATATCCTTCCATCCCCAACCCGGATTGCCCAAGGCCTCAAGCCCATCGTAATCCTCGGCCACACCGCGGTTCCACACCATGCCGTTGATCGCGCTCGACCCGCCCAGCATTTTACCGCGAATCCAGACCTGCGGCATGACGATGGCGGCCGGGCCTGGGCTGGTCTGATAGAAATGGGCGCGCAGCGGATCGCTTACCAATTTGCCAAAGCCCTTGGGCATACGGCTCAGGAAAGCATCCCCGCCTCCCTCTTCGACCAGCAGCACCGTGGTGCGCCCATCGGCGGATAGCCGGTCGGCCAGCACGGCACCTGCGGAACCGGAACCGACAATGATGATATCTGCCGCGGGCGTTTTGCCTGCCGGGTCCTGTCGCATTTGGTCCTCTCCCGATTTTCGGATTTTACTAGAATCGTCTGTCTACTAAGGCAAGAACCATCGCTTGCCCGGCGCCTTGCTGGCGGCGGGAGATCAAGCGCCGTAACCTGCCGCTCAGCGGCCTTTTTCCTGCGCCTCGAGGTAGGCCGTCAGCACCTCAGGTATGCTGCCGGCCAGTCGGCGCATGCTGCTGTCGCGGACATCCAGGCTGAACGAGAGCGTGCCGGTCGAAATGGCATAGAGCAGACGGGCAATTTCGCGTCCGCGCACCTCGCCAAGGCGCAGGATCATGACAGATGTGACGAGCGCGATGAAGTCGTCGATGGCCTTGCCTTCGTGAACCTGGTGCAATTCCAGGGCGAAGGGATGATCCAGGTAATACTGGATCGGTCGCCCGAAAAGCGCTTCGATCACCTGGGCGGCGGACATGGCTTTCCATTCCTCGGCATCGATGTCGGAGACGCGCGAAACGATTGTCGCCATGTCTTCCCGGTGCCGGTCGCGCAAGGCATCGAGCAGTTCGTCCTTGTCGCTGAAGAAGTGGTACATCGAGCCGATGGATGACCGCGCCCGCCGGGCCGTTGCCTGCAGGGTCAGACCTGCAATGCCTGCTTCGGAAATGATCTCGGCTGCGGCATTCATGATGGCTTCACGGCGCTTGATGCCGTTGGACCTTTGCGGCACGCGACCTGTGGGCTTATGGATGGGCATGACCAGCCGTATCGCATTTCCTTGCCGGGAAAGTCGAGGGTGAGGCGCAAGGCCTGAAGGTTCGCCTCCGGGGCGACGACGGGTTGCCGCATTGCAAGAGGGACAGGGGAATATGAGGTTGCGGTCTTTGCTGTTCGTCCCGGCCGACCGCCCAGAGCGGTTCGCCAAGGCTGTTGCGAGCGGTGCCGATGCCATCATCCTGGACCTTGAGGATTCGGTCGCGCCCGAACGCAAGGCATTCGGCCGCGATGCCGCGAGGGAATGGCTGGGCGGCGAACGCGAATGTTCGGTCCTCGTCCGGATCAATCCGCTCGATAGCGACCATGCGCCGCATGATCTGGCCGCGATCCTCCCGGCGGCACCGGACGCGCTGGTCCTGCCCAAGGCCGATGGCGCCAGCTCTGTCGAACAGTTGCAGGTAATGGCCGGCGGCAATCCGGTCCCGCCGATCCTGCCCATCGCGCTGGAAACGCCGGGCGGGCTGTTCGGTCTTGCGGGGTTTGCCTCGATCGGATCCAGCCTGTGCGGTCTGACCTGGGGAGCGGAGGACCTGTCCACGGCCATTGGTGCGGCATCCGCCCGCGACGGCGAAGGACAGTTCACACCGCCTTTCGCCATGGCGCGCAACATGGCCCTGTTCGCGGCCCGGGCTGCCGGGGTGCAGGCGATCGAGACAGTCTATCCCGCCATCGGCGACCTTGCCGGTCTGGCTGCCTGTGTCGCGCAAGCCAGGCGCGACGGCTTCACCGGCATGCTGGCCATCCATCCTGCGCAGGTGCCCGTCATCAACGATGGCATGACGCCGACCCGGGCGGAACTGGACCGGGCACAGGCGATCGTGGATGCCTTTGCGGCCAATCCGGGTGCTGGGGCCCTGCAACTGGATGGCCGGATGATCGACCGGCCCCACCTCGTCCTTGCCCTGGGCACACTGGCGCGGGCCGGCTGACCATCCTGCCCGCTCCGGCCAGGTCAGGTCAGGTTCCGTACCCCTGGTCGAGGAATTCCTCCAATGCCCGGTGGAAATTGAGCACGGCCACTTCCTGCCGCGGATTGGGGCGGGCACCCTTGAAGCCCATCGACTTCATGCCTTTCTGGATTTCCGCCACATTGGCAAAATCCTGGGTCAGGATCAGGCCCCAGAAATCCTTGTCGGCGTGGTCCTGGCTCCATTCCTGGGTCACGCTGGCTTCCTCGCCTTCGGGATAGCGCTGCAGCGAGTAGACATCGAAGATGCACTTGTCGGGGTTGCCGGGCACCGGGCGTGCGCGATAGCCGAGCAAGCCGGTGGCCCCCATCAGCATGATCTGGTTGGGGAACAGGTGCCAGTCGATCCCGGCCTGCTGCATCTGCTGTGGCGTGATGTCGGGCCATTTCAGGCCCAGCGACAGGGCGTGCTCATAGATGAACTGGCCGAACTTCATCAGCACTTCCATGTGCGTTGCGCCGGGCGGCACTTCCTGCACCAGCCGCCGCGCGGCATGGACGGTCTGCACCGATGAGCCGGCGTTGAGCGTTGCCGCCATGTCTTCCATGTATTCGCGGATGCCGGGGCGGATGTCCTCGGTGGGCTTGCCGCCGGTCAGGCGCGCCGAGCGCGAACCCATGGGCATCGATTCCCAGTAGCCGAAGTGCGCGTGGCGGCCGCGGGCATAGCTTTGCGTCCAGTCATCCATGTAGCGCAGCATCTGGCTGTGCGTGGTTTGCACGTGATAGCCTTCGTTGAAGGCCTCCAGAGCCACTTTCCAGTTGCAGTCGAGGATGGTCGACTTGCGCCAGTGGTAGCGCAGGCCGCCAAGATCGAACGGATCGAGGTATTCCTTGGCCGGGGCCAGGTGCTCCTCCAGGCTGATGCAGCCCGGATCCATGTTGATGTAGACCCAGCCGCTCCACCGGCCGACCTTGACCGGGACAAGGCTGATGTCCTCGTCCTTCAGGTCTTCCGGCGCCCATTCGTGCCGGTCGACCACCCTGGGGTCGGTGCCGTCGATCTTCCAGTTCCAGCCGTGGTACTTGCAGAACAGCCGCGCGGCATGGCCGCAACCCTCGGTCAGCGTCCTGCCGCGGTGCGGGCAGACATTGTGGAACGCCTTGATCTCGTCCTCCGCCGTGCGGATGACGATGATCGACTGGTCGACGATATCGTAGGTGTAGAAGTCGCCGACCTTCGGGATTTCCTCCTCGCGGCAGGCCATTTGCCAGACCTTCTTCCACAGGTGCGCGGCTTCCCGCTCGGCGAACTCGTGGCTGGTGTAGTTGAGTGCCGGGACAATCGCGTTGCTCCCGGTCCAGTCGCTTGCACCACCCGATGCTTGGCTACTCGGCGATTGAACGGTCATCGAACTCTCCTGGCATCGATCAAGTAGGGGCCATCGCTGGGTCGCTGTTGCGGCTGGTCGCCGCCGGCATCAGTGCGGCGGGCGGACAACCGATGCGCGATCGCCGTCATAGGCGATGATCACTTCGCAACCGACCTTGTGAAAATCGGCAATCTCCGGGCCATTGAGCTTCTGCCCCCACGCGTTGCGCACATAGGTATCGGGATCGATCGACAGCCTGCGAAGGCCGGAAGGATCGCGAACGACCACGTGGTTCTCGCTGATATCCTCGACCGTGCCCACGATCGGGCACTTGTCGCCCCGCGCCATTACCCGGTGATCCATCGACAGGCGGAAGCGGTCTGAATGGTTGGCAAGGCCGGTATGCGGGGTCCACAGGTTCATCAGCAGCACGTCGCCGGCCTGGTAGGTCGTGCGGCGCCAGCGGTCGGCCGGAATGTCCTCCAGCCGGATCGCGGCGTGGGATCCGTTGTCGGTCTTGGGGTGATAGCTGACGCGCTCGGCAGCCATGCCCTCTGCCAGCATCAGGCCGCCAATCTCCGCGTCGATCTCGGCCAGCGGGATCCAGCAGATGCGGAAGGGAATCCCGGGGCTGTAGGGGCCGTCCTGGTGGATGGCATCGATGCGCGACTTCGTCCTGTCCTGCTGCGGCGGAGTGGCGCGGTACTCGACCACGGGAACCCAGAAAGGCTCGTCCTGGAAAAGGCGCGTGAAAAAGTCGTTGATCGGCTTTTCCGCCACGAAAGCTGGCCACGGACGCCTGGCCGCGATCGGATCCATGCGGAACGGATACTTCTCCAGGCTGGCGCCATTGTAGCGCACGCTCAGTTCGGTGGGGGCGTTGCCCACCGGATCGATAACGCCCTGTGTTTCCAGCTCGTCGATCCACGACTGGCGAAGCCGCGCCACCGCACCCTTGTCGAGCACGTCGCGGAAGAACCAGTAGCCATCGGTCTCCCAGGCATGATCGAGGGCGGCCTTATCACCTATGAGATGATTGTGAGTCTTGAGTTCCTGCGTCTGCGGCAAAACCTCTGTCGAGGATTCCAGTAACTGGGTCGCCATGGCACTTGTCCTCTCTAGTCATTGTTTCTTTGCAGCCGTCCGCTCATGGATTGTGCAAGCCGGCGTTGACAGCAGTTTATCGGACGGGATCATGCGGCAACAAGTTGATTCTGCATGCAAAGGAGCGCTGATCCGCCGGCGGTGACTGGTGCGGTTCACGAAGCCTGCCACAGGTGGCAGCCATATCCATCTCATCCCCTTCGTGCCGACCATAGACCGTATTGCAACTTGGCCTTGAAAGCTATCAACAAGTTATATAATTCGATCAGGATGCCTTGTCCATAGAAGGCCATTGCCGCTTCGAAAAAAATCGGTCCCGCGTTACGCTGGTCGCAGACGCTGGAATTGCAGAGGATAGAATAGCTCATGGCGCTGAAGACGAGGGTTACCGAGATGCTCGGGATCGAGCATCCGATCGTGCAGGGCGGCATGCAATGGGTCGGGCTGGCACAGATGGCGAGTGCGGTTTCCAACGCCGGCGGGCTGGGCGTGCTGACCGCGCTGACCCAACCTTCCCCGCAGGACCTGGCGGCCGAAATCGAACGCTGCCGCGCGATGACGGACAAGCCCTTCGGCGTGAACCTTACCGTCCTGCCCACGATCAATCCGCCCGATTACAAGGGCTATACCCAGGTGATCATCGACAGCGGCATCAAGATCGTGGAGACGGCCGGTTCGCCTGCCGTGCGCGAACTGTGGGAGATGATGAGGCCGCACGGGATCCGCATCCTGCACAAGTGCACTGCGGTGCGCCACGCTCTTTCTGCCGAGCGGGCCGGGGTGGACATTGTCTCCATCGACGGCTTCGAATGCGCCGGGCATCCCGGAGAGGATGATATTCCCGGCCTGATCCTGATCCCGGCGGCCGCCGACAAGGTGAAGATTCCCATGCTGGCCAGCGGCGGCATTGGCGATGCCCGTGGCCTTGTCGCCGCGCTGGCACTGGGCGCGGACGGGATCAACATGGGCACGCGCTTTACGGCAACGGTCGAGGCGCCGATCCACCAGAGCTTCAAGGAAGCCATGGTCGCTGCCGACGAGCGCGGGACCGACCTGATCTTCCGGTCCTACCGCAACACCGCGCGCGTTGCCCGCAACGCCGTCTCGCAGCAGGTTGTCGCCGCAGAGCGCGAAGGCCAGCCGTTCGAGGCGGTGGCAAGCCTGGTGAAGGGCGTCAGGGGCCGCGAGGGCCTGACAAGCGGCGATACCGATCACGGCATCTGGACCGCGGGGCTGGTACAGGGCCTGATCAACGACATCCCGACCTGCGAGGAACTGCTGACGCGCATGGTTGCCGAAGCCGAAGCGATCATTCGCAACCGGCTCGGCGGCATGCTGGCCGGCTGATCCGGGGGTACTGGCTGCCCCCGCGCCTGCAAGCGGGCGTGGAATGCCTGAAGCTTTGCCGCGCGCGACCGGAAGGCGGCACGAGACCATGAGATCCGACCAGAGGCCTGACACATGAGCACCACCAATCCCGGCATGGATGCCGACATCTTCGACCAGTTCACCGAGCAGTTGCGGCGCTATGTGCGCGAACGGCTGATCCCGGCGGAAGGCGATGTCCTGGAAACGGGCTTCATTCCCGATGCCATCCTCGACGAGATGCGCGATATGGGGCTGTTCGGCCTGACCATGCCGGAAGAATACGGCGGAGCCGGGATGAATATCCGGCAGTACGTCCACACGATCAGGGAGCTGAGCTATGCCATGCCGTGCTACCGCTCGATCACCTCGATCAATGTCGGCATGATCTGTTCGGCGTTCAAGAACGGCGGCACGCAGGCGCAGAAGGATGAATGGCTGCCGCGCCTTGCCGCAGGAGAGATCGGCAGCTTCGGCCTGACCGAACCGGGCTCCGGCTCCGATTCCGCGGCCATGCAGACCACGGCGGTCAGGTCCGGCAATGGCTGGGTCCTCAACGGGACCAAGCGCTACATCACCAATGCCCCCTTCGCCAAGGTGGCGCTGGTCATGGCGCGCACACAGAAGGAAGCCCTGCCCAAGAACGCTCATGTTTCCGCCTTCATCGTGCCGATGGATACGCCGGGCGTTTCGGTCGGCAAGTCGGACAAGAAGATGGGGCAGACCGGCAGCCATATCGCCGATATCATCATGGAAGACGTGCACCTGCCTGCCGACGCCCTCTTGGGCATGGAAGAGGGCAAGGGCTTCGTGACAGCGATGCAGAGCCTCGACAACGGACGCCTGTCGGTCGCCGCGGCGGCAACCGGCTATGCCCGGCGCGCGCTCGACAGCGCGCTGCGCTATGCCAACGAGCGCAAGGCCTTTGGCGAACCGATCGCCAATTTCCAGCTGATCCAGCAGATGCTGGCCGACAGCGAGATCGAGATCTACGGCGCCGAATGCATGCTGGACGATGCGGCGCGCCGGGCCGATGCGGGCGAGAACGTGCTGCGCAAGGCGGCCGCTACCAAGGTGTTTGCCACCGAGATGTGCGGGCGGGTGGTCGATCGCGTGGTGCAGATCTATGGCGGGGCCGGCTATCTGGCCGAATACGATGCCGAGCGGTTCTTCCGCGATGCCCGCGTCTACCGCATCTATGAAGGCACCACCCAGATCCTGCAGCTCCAGATTGCCAAGCACATGCTGCGCGAATGGGCGGCAAAGGCCTGATCGATGTATAACCTGCTCGACGGGATACCCATCATAGAGGCGTCGTCCTTCGTCGCCGCGCCGACTGCCGGCCTTTATTGCGCGCAGTTCGGGGCCCGGGTGATCCGTGTCGACCAGATCGGCGGCGGGCCGGACTTTCACCGCTGGCCGGTGAACGAGGCCAATGACTCGCTCTACTGGGAAAACCTCAACCGCGCCAAGCAGTCGCTGGCGCTCGACCTGTCGAGGCCCGAGGGGCGCGAATTGCTGCAGGCGCTGGTGCGGGCAACCGGCCAGTTCATCACCAATTTCCCGGCAGAGGGGTTCCTCTCGCATGACAAGCTGGCCGAGGCCTGCCCCGGGCTGGTGACGGTGCGGATCATGGGCTGGGCCGATGGTGCACCCGCGCTCGACTACACGGTCAACAATGCGGTCGGTTATCCGATGATGACCGGGACGGGGCCGGAGCCGGTCAACCATGTGCTGCCGGCCTGGGACCTTTTGTCGGGCGCCTATGCCGCCTTTGCCCTGCTGGCCGCGATCCGGCGGCGGGAAGCCACCGGTGAGGGCAGCGAGGTGCGCATTGCCTTGTCCGATGTTGCCATCGGGACGGTCGCCAACCTCGGCGGCATTGCCGAAGTCCTGCATGCCGGCGCCAGCCGTCCCCCGCTCGGCAATGCGGTCTACGGATTGTTCGGGCGGGATTTCGTGACCCGCGACAAGGTGCGCACGATGATCGTGGTCGTGACCCACCGGCAATGGGCGAACCTGCTGGATGCCCTCGGGCTGGCCGGTCCGGTGGCGGCAGTGGAGGCCGAACGCGGCGTCAGCTTTGCCCGCGATGACGGCCTGCGCTTCACCCACCGCGATGCGCTGTTTCCGCTGTTCGAGGCGGCCATCGGGGCCCTGGACCATGCGGACCTGGCAAAGGCGCTGGATGCAGGCGGCGTGGTTCATTCCGCCTACCGGACCATGCTGGAAGCGGTGCAGGATCCGCGCCTTGTGGGCGATAATCCGATGTTCGGCCCATGCCCCGCCAATCCATCGGGCTTTGCCTATCCGGCGGCCGGCGCTTTCGGTACGGTGCCGCAGCTTGGCCGGACGGGTCCGCAGGCCGCCCCCCGCAATGGCGAGCACAGCGAGCAGGTGCTGGCAGAAGTGCTCAAGCTTCCGGCGGGTGAAATCGCCCGGTTGATCGATTCTGGAACTGTAGGAATTGCCAAATGACCCTTCGTCGCGCTGCCATTGTCGCCCCTATCCGGACACCCGTTGGAAAATTCGGCGGGGCGCTGTCTTCCATGACCGCAGGCGAGCTTGGCGGCATCATCCTCAAGGCGCTGATGGAGCGCACGCGGATCGATCCGGCACGGGTGGACGACGTGGTCTTCAGCCAGGGCTACGGCAACGGCGAGGCGCCGGCCATCGGCCACTGGTCGTGGCTGGCGGCTGGCCTGCCGCTGGAGGTGCCCGGCTACCAGCTTGACCGGCGCTGCGGATCGGGCCTGCAGGCGGTGATCAACGCTGCCATGATGGTGCAGACCGGCACCAGCGATGTCGTGGTTGCCGGCGGCGTGGAAAGCATGTCGAATGTCGAGCACTACTCCACCGACATCCGCAAGGGCGTGAAGTCGGGCAGCCTGACGCTGCACGACCGGCTGACCCGGGGCCGCGTCATGTCGCAGCCGATCGAGCGGTTCGGCGTGATCAGCGGCATGATCGAAACGGCAGAAAACCTGGCAAAGGACTATGGCATCAGCCGCGAAGCCTGCGATGCCTATGCCGTCCGTTCGCACCAGCGTGCGACGGCGGCGTGGCAGAACGGCCTGTTTGCCGACGAGCTCGTGCCGGTGGCCGTTCCCCAGCGCAAGGGCGACCCGGTCATGTTCGACCATGACGAGGGCTATCGCGCCGATGCCACGATGGAGAGCCTGGGCAAGCTGCGCCCGCTGGAAGGCGGCGTGGTGACCGCCGGCAATGCCAGCCAGCAGAACGATGCCGCAGCCGCCTGCCTGGTGGTGGCCGAGGACAAGCTGGAGGAACTGGGCCTGGAACCGATCGCCTACTTCCACAGCTGGGCTGCGGCCGGCTGCGATCCGTCGCGCATGGGGATCGGCCCGGTACCCGCGACCGAGCGGCTGTTTGCCCGCAACGGCCTGTCGTGGAACGATATCGGCCTCATCGAACTGAACGAGGCTTTCGCGCCGCAGGTGCTTGCCTGCCTGAAGGGCTGGGGATGGAGCGATGACGACAGTCGCCATGACATCCTCAACGTCAATGGCTCGGGCATATCGCTGGGTCATCCCATCGGGGCGACCGGCGGCCGGATCCTGGCCAACCTGACGCGCGAGATGCAGCGCCGCAATGTGCGCTACGGGCTCGAAACCATGTGCATCGGCGGTGGCCAGGGAATTGCGGCGGTGTTCGAATGCGCATGAACTTTGCCCGGGCGACGATCGACGCGCAGACCTATCGCGAAGCGGCAAGGGCGGCGCTGGCTGCCCGGCTGGCGGACCGGCCGATCGATGACGAGCAGCGCGCCGCCCACGGCTTTGCCTGGGTGGCAACCAGCGTTGCGGCCCTGGAGGCCGTGGCCGGCTGGCTGGAAGCCAATGCCGGCGGCAGCGAACTGGATCGGCAAGTGGCGACGCTGGCCTTTGCCGAAACGCTGGGCCAGCTTGCCGGTGGCCTGCCGATGGGCCAGAACGAGTTGTTCCGCCCGGCCGATCTGGGCCTGCAGGATGCCGCCCGCGCCCTGGCAGCGGCGGCTGCCGAATTGCTCGATGCCGATCATGCCGCCACCCGCATGGCGGTTGCGCAGGCGCTGGCAGCGGGGCAGTCCCCTTCCGAAAGCCTGCATGACGCCGACCTTGATGCCGTGCGCGAGCAGTTCCGCCGCTTTACCGATGCCGAGATCCTGCCCCATGCCCACAAGTGGCACCTGGCCAATGACCTGATCCCCGATGAGACGGTTGCCGCCATGGCGGACCTCGGCACTTTCGGGGTGTGCATCCCGGAAGAGTTCGGTGGCCTCGGGCTGTCCAAGCTGGTGATGTGCCTGGTGACAGAGGAGCTTTCGCGCGGCTGGATCGGGGCCGGATCGCTGGGCACCCGTTCGGAGATTGCCGGCGAGCTCATCACGCTTGGCGGCACCGATGCGCAGAAGCAGCACTGGCTGCCCCGGATCGCCAGCGGGGAAGTCCTGCCGACCGCCGTCTTCACCGAACCCGATACCGGCTCCGATCTCGGCTCGCTGCAGACAAGGGCGCGGCTGACCGATGCCGGCTGGGTGATCGACGGCGCCAAGACCTGGATCACGCACGCCAGCCGGTCGGACATGATGACCATGCTGGTGCGCACCCTGCCCGATGCCCGGGGCTATGCCGGCCTGTCCATGCTGCTGGTTCCCAAGCCGCGCGGCACCGATGCCGATCCCTTCCCGGCTCAAGGCATGACCGGCAGCGAGATCGAGGTGCTCGGCTATCGCGGCATGCGCGAATATGCCCTGCAGTTCGATGCCATGGTGGCCCCTGCCGATGCCCTGCTGGGCGGCGAGGAAGGGCAGGGCTTCAAGCAGCTGATGCGCACTTTCGAAGGTGCCCGCATCCAGACTGCCGCGCGCGCCGTTGGCGTGGCCCGGCGGGCGCTGGAGCTGGGGCTGGACTATGCCATCAACCGCAAGCAGTTCGGCAAGGCGATCCTCCACTTCCCGCGTGTGGCCGACAAGCTCGCCATGAGCCTGGTCGACATGGTGATGGCGCGCGAGCTGACCTATGCCGCCGCAAGGGCCAAGGATTCGGGCAAGCGCTGCGATATCGAGGCAGGCATGGCCAAGCTGCTGGCTGCCCGCGCATCGTGGAGCAACGCCGATGCCAGCCTGCAGATCCATGGCGGCAATGGCTATGCGCTGGAATACGAGATCAGCCGCGTACTGTGCGACGCACGCATCCTCAACATCTTCGAAGGCGCGGCGGAAATCCAGGCGCAGGTCATTGCCAAGGGCCTGGCGGGCGGACGCAACTGATGACCGCGTGGGATGCATGGATCGGCCGGGAGGAACACCGCAGCGATCGCGTCGACAGCGGCGCGGCTGGCCGCTGGCTTGCCACGATGGACCGGGATGCGCCTGCCGGCGGTCTTGTCCCGCAGGGTTATCACTGGTGCCTGTGCCTGCCCGATGCGCCGACCGCGCGGCTTGGCGCTGACGGTCATCCGGTGCGCGACGAAAGCCCGGCAAGCTTCCTTCCGCCCGTGCCCCTGCCGCGCCGGATGTGGGCGGGTAGCGCGGTGGAATTCCACGCGCCGCTGAAGGTTGGAGAGGCTGTCACCCGCACATCGCGGATCATCTCCATCAAGGAGAAATCGGGCGCTTCGGGCCGGCTGGTCTTTGTCGAGGTGGAGCATGTAACGGCAGGCGATGCCGGTCTTGCCGTGCGCGAGGTGCAGAGCATTGTCTACCGCGACGCGGCGCCGGCCGATGCGCCCTTGGCACCGCCCCCGGCCGCCGAAGGAACTTTCGATCCGTCCGGCTGGCGGACGCACCGGGCCATCGCGCCCGACGCGCCCCTGCTGTTCCGCTACTCCGCGCTCACCTTCAACGGCCACCGCATCCACTATGACATGCCCTATGCCCGCGATATCGAGCGGTATCGCGGCCTGGTGGTGCACGGTCCGCTGACAGCCACCCTGCTGCTCGACCTTGCCCGGCGCGAGATGGGTGATGAGGCCCTTGCCGCCTTCTCCTTCCGCGGCCTGTCGCCGGCGATCGGCGGCGACGTGCTGCACCTGGTGATGCGCGGGCCGGACAGCGATATCGAACTGGCCGCCTTCGCTGCCGACGGGCGGCAGGTGATGGCGGCGAAGGCCGTTCGCAAGGGCTGACTTGACCTGGGGCCGCACGCCCGCTTGCATGACAATCGAACAAAGGGAAACGCCAGATGAAGATCGATAACACCACCGCCGCTGTCGTGACCGGCGCGGCCTCGGGCCTTGGCCGGGCAACCGCCGAGGCGCTGGCGGCCGCCGGGGTGAAAGTGGCCGTATTCGATGTCAACGAGGCCGGCGGCGAGGAAGTCGCCAGGGCCATCGGCGGCCTGTTCTGCAAGGTCGATATCATGGACGAGGAATCGGTCGTGGCCGGCTTTGCCAAGGCTCGCGCCGCCCACGGGCAGGAACGCATCCTGGTGCATTGCGCCATGGCCAACCGGCGCGGCAAGACGCTGGCTTTCGACAAGGAAGCCGGCAAGCTGAAGCGCCTGTCGACCGAGGACTATGCCTTCGGCGTGCACGGCATCCTGATCGCCAGCTACCGGATGGCCTCGCTTTCGGCAGAAGGCATGGCCACGCTCGATCCGCTGGAAGATGGCGAACGGGGCGTGATCACGCTGACCGCCTCGGTTGCCGCGCAGGACGGCCAGATCGGGCAGATCACTTATGGTTCCGCCAAGGCCGGGGTGAACGGCCTGGTCCTGCCGATGGCGCGTGACCTGATGGACCTGGGCATCCGGGTGAATTCGATCATGCCGGGCATCTTCGCCACCCCGCTGATGCTCAGTGCCAAGCCGCAGGTGCTCGAAAGCCTGGCTGCCTCGGTGCCGTTTCCCAAGCGTCTCGGCAAGCCGGAAGAGTTCGCCAGCCTGGCGATGGAACTGGTCCGCAATACCTATTTCAACGGTCAGGCGATCCGGCTCGATGGTGCGATCCGGATGGCGCCAAGGTGATCAGCGACGGCGGTCAGATGCGTTCCGACGCCTACATTGTCGACGCCTGTCGCACCCCGCGCGGCATCGGCAAGCTGGGCAAGGGCGCGCTGTCCCATCTGCATCCGCATGATCTGGGCGCTGCCGTGCTGGGCGCACTCCGGGATCGCAACGCGCTGGACACCGCGCAGGTTGACGACATCATCTGGTCCACCAGCCAGCAACGCGGCAGGCAGTCCGGCGACCTGGGCCGCCTTTCGGCGCTGTGGGCCGGTTATGACATCAGGGCCAGCGGCGTTACCCTCGATCGCTATTGCGGGGGCGGGATCACCAGCGTGGGCTTTGCCGCTTCGCAGATCATCGCCGGCTTCGAGGATATCGTCATTGCCGGCGGCACCGAGATGATGAGCCACCATGCCCAGTGCGACCTTTGGGAGCAGGGCACCGAGTATGCGACGCTGGGCCGGGCCCGGGGCAATTACGACCTGTACGTCGACCATCCGATCTCGCACGTCGGGGTGGCGGCGGATGCCATTGCCGCCATCGAAGGGATCAGCCG
>CAZTED010000046.1:9649-18451 GCA_964612175.1 uncultured Sphingomonadaceae bacterium | reverse complement strand
TTCGAGGCCAATGCCGTCAACTACCTGATGAAGCCGGTGGACGAGGCCAAGCTGGCCGACACCATCGAGCGGGTGCGCCAGCGCCTTGCCGAGAAGCGCAGCGCAGAGGAGGCCGAAAAGCTCAAGGACGTGCTCGCCGAAGTGAGCCCCGAAAGCCTCGAAGAGATCACCGCAGCCGAAGATGGCGAATCCACCTCGCGCTACGAGAAGATGATCAACATCAAGGATCGCGGGCAGATCTTCCGCGTCGATGTCGATACCATCGAGCACATCGAGGCCGCCGGCGATTACATGTGCATCTATACCGGCGACAATTCGCTGATCCTGCGCGAAACGATGAAGGATCTCGAACGCCGCCTCGACCCGCGCAATTTCCAGCGCGTGCACCGCTCCACCATCGTCAACCTCGACCTAGTCCGACAGGTCCGCCCGCACACCAACGGCGAATGCTTCCTGGTGCTGGATTCCGGCGCCGAGGTGAAGGTCAGCCGGTCCTACCGCGACGTGGTGGCGCGGTTCGTGCACTGAATTGCAGCTTCTACGCACCTGGACTTTCGTAAACCTGGGCGCGCTCGCAGGGTTCATCGCCAGTCTTCTGTTGATCGAGGTTCCGGCAAAGCTATCGGCGGAGCCAAGCCTGCTGGTATTGGTCCCAAACACATTTCTCACTGGATTGACTTGGCTGCTGCTGGCAGTGCTGCGCTTCTTTTTGATCCAGCGCGATAACCGTCCATGACCACATTTGCTCTCCCCGGCTTCGACCTTGGCGCCTTTGTCCGCGCTACGCTTGATGAGGACCTGGGCACCGGCCTGCCCGGCGGCGGGCATGACGTGACGGCCGAGAGCGTGATCCCCGCCGATGCCCGCTTTGCCGGCGTGATGGACAGCCGCGATGCCATCGTGGTGGCGGGCCTGCCTATTGCCGCCGCCTTCTTCCGCGCGCTGGACCCGGCAATGGAAATCGAGCTGCTGGCCGAAGAAGGCCAGGCGGTGCCTGCAGGCACCGACATCATGCGCCTTTCGGGCAATGCCCGCGCCATGCTGACGGCCGAGCGCAGCGCTCTCAACACGGTCCAGCACCTGTCCGGCATTGCCACGATGACGCGCCACTATGTCGATGCGATGGGCGATGGCGGTGCGACGCTGCTCGACACCCGCAAGACCATCCCGGGCCTCAGGTTGCTGGAGAAATATGCCACGCGGCAGGGTGGGGCGAAGAACCACCGCATGGGCCTGTGGGACGCAGCCATGATCAAGGACAACCACGTGGCTGTCGCGGGCGACGTGGGCGAAGCAGTGCGCCGGGCCCGCGCCGCCGGGGTGGCGGACGTGATCTGCGAGGTCGACCGGCTGGACCAGATCGAGCCCGCGCTGGCAGCAGGCGCGAGCCACCTGCTGCTCGACAACATGGACGTGCCCACGCTGCGCGAGGCCGTGGCCATCGTGGCGGGCCGTGTGCCGACCGAGGCATCGGGTGGGATCACCTTCGACACGATCGCCGCCAAGGCCGCGACCGGCGTCACCTATGTCTCGGTCGGGCGCCTGACGCAGAGTGCGCCGGCGGCCGACATCGGGCTGGACTTCACGCCGCTGTAAGGCCACCCTTGCGGCCGGAAAAGCCCTGCAAGGACCTGCCATGCGCCCGGATTCAATCAGGAAATTCGACCTGCTCTACCTCGGCGCCATGGCGCTGGGGGTGGTCAACGTGGCCCTCTCGTTCGATACGCTGGCGGCAATGGCGGAACAGGCGATGGCCGCCCAGGGCGTCGCCGGCTTCGGCCGCACCGCCATGCTGGTGGGGGTGATCGGCGGTTTCGGCATATCGCTGCTGCTGTGGCTGCTGGTGTCGCGGGCTCGCCTGGGATTCATGAAGTGGGTCCTCCTGCTGCTGCTCGTCTACAACCTCGTCTCGCTGCCATCCGCGCAGCTCGATGGCGGGACCAATACCCTGCTGAGCCTGGCCGCCCTTGCCATGCAGGCAGGCGCGATCTGGTTCCTGTTCCGGCCGGACGCCAGGGCATGGTTCGACAGCAAGGGCCAATAGCCAGGGCTGCCCTGGCGCTGCTGGTCCCGGCCTTGCTGGCGCTTTCGCCGGTCAGCGCCCGGGCGCAGGCCTACCAGTGCCGCGCACCGGCCGCCCCCATGTCGGTCCCCGCCATCGAACAGGACGGCCCCACGCGGCTGATGCCGGTCAGCGGCTACACGCTCGCGCTTTCATGGAGCCCGGAATTCTGCCGCGGGCGGGAGGACAGCCGGACCCATGCCCGCCAGTGTTCGGGGCGCGAGGGGCGCTTCGGCTTCATCGTCCACGGCCTGTGGCCCAACGGGCGCGGGGAAAGCTGGCCGCAATGGTGCCCGGCCCGAAGCCAGCCCGATCCCGCGGCGATCCGCCAGCACCTGTGCATGACGCCCGATGCGCGGCTGCTGGCGCACGAATGGGCCAAGCACGGCAGCTGCATGGTCGGCACGCCGCAAACCTATTTCCGCGTCACCCAGGTGCTGTGGAATTCGCTGCACTGGCCCGATTTCGACCGCCTTTCGCGCCGGGACGACCTGGATGCCGGGGCGATTCGCGAGGCTTTCGCCAATGCCAACCCGCCATTCCGGCCCGAACATGTCGGGCTGGTGGTAAACGAGCGCGGCTGGCTGCGCGAAATGCGCCTTTGCTATGATCGCCGCTTCCGCCCGGCACCCTGCACGCCGCGCCGGTTCGGCCCCGCCGATTCGGCGACGGTGCGGATCTGGCGGGGGTTATGAAGGGTTTGAGTGATACCCCGCGTTGTTGGCGCGCGCCCGTTCGGCGACCAGCCGAACCATAGGCCGAACGGCCGCCCGCAGGTGCCCCGAAACGGAGTGGAGGGATCAGCACCGAGGACCGATCGCCCGGATGGGCGAGCGGAACACAAACGTCTACCGCTTGTCCTTGAAGAACCCGCGCAGCAGTTCCGCCGCCTCCCCCTCGCCCAGCCCGGAAACCACTTCGGGCCGGTGCAGGCACTGCGGCTGGTCGAACACCCGCGCGCCCTGCTCCACCGCCCCGCCCTTGGGATCGCTGGCGCCATAGAACAGCCGTGCGATGCGGGCGTGGCTGATCGCGCCGGCACACATCGGGCACGGTTCCAGCGTGACATAGAGGTCGCAGGCCACCAGCCGCTCGCTGCCCAGCGTGCGGGCGGCATCGCGCAAGGCCACCAATTCGGCATGGGCAGTGGGATCGGAATCGATCCGGGTGCGGTTGTGGCCACGGCCGATCACCGCCCCGTCCTTCACCACCACCGCCCCCACCGGCACCTCGCCCAGCGACGCGGCCAGCCGCGCCTGTTCGAGCGCTTCTGTCATCGGCGGGGGGAGCGGCCAGCGGGTCATGCGATTACCGCTAGACTCCGGCGCGCGGGCGGGCAATGGCGGGCGTGCAGCCATTGCTGGCTGGCCCGCAGGGCTCCAACTGCTTGACTGGGTGGCGGCCCCTCTGTATGCGCGCGCCTTTCCCAGCTCACGCTGAAACCGATTCATACTCGCCAATTCGATTAGACGAGCAAAGAGAGAGTTTTCGCCATGTCGCGCATTTGCGAACTTACCGGCAAGGGCCGCCAGGTCGGCCACAATGTCAGCCATGCCAACAACAAGACCAAGCGCGTGTTCCTGCCCAACCTGCAGAACGTCACGCTGATCTCGGAAAAGCTGGACCGCAGCTTCAAGTTCCGCGTGTCGACCCATGGCCTGCGTTCGGTGGAACACAATGGCGGCCTCGACAACTGGCTGCTCAAGACCAGCGACGAAAAGCTTTCGGCCAATGCGCTGAAGGTGAAGCGCGAGCTGAAGAAGGCCGTCGCCGCCGCCTGAACGGCAGTGCCACGGGCCTGAAAGGGGCGCCCGGCCAATCGGCCCGGCGCCCTTTTTCGTGCCCTATGGGGCGTCCCTGTCCGGCAACGTCCATTCCAGCCGGGCAACAAGCGTGCGCTGCAGCGTCGCCTTGTTGTCGTCCGAGGCGACCCACAAGGTCACCCGGCCATCCTCGATCCCGGCCACCGCCAGCGCTTCGTAATTCTCGCTCGGGAGTATGCTGTCCAGTTCGGCGACACGCTGCAGCGGCCAGTCCTTGCCGGCGACGATCTGCGCCGGATCGCCCAGGTACAGCCGTGAGGTGAACGGCAGCCAGCCAAGCCGCAACCCGCGCGCCAGGATCAGCACCCGGCCATCGGGCAGGGCGGCCATGTCCGTGGCGTAGTAGGGATCGGGCAGGGTGAAGCGGACCCCTTGCGCGCTCGTTTCCTCGGTCGGATCGCCTGCGAACAGCAGTCCTTCGCCGCGATGCTCGGGCAGCACAAGGAACCGCCCGTCGGGCAGGCGGGCCATCGCCTCGATGCCGCTGTTGACCGGCCAGTCGCGCATTTCGGGCGGTTGGCGCGCCGCGATGAAATTGCTCGCCACGTCATAGCGGGCGATGGCGTTGAAGTTCTCGAATCCCACCCAGTAATCCAGCGTTTCCGGATCGCGGGTGGCCGATTCGATATCGCGGTACCGGCGGGAGAACTGCCCCACGTTCCAGAACGTGGCGAAAGGCCGGTCGAACGTGCGGGCCTGATCGGGCGGAGCGCCGGGAACGGGGATGGTGAGCATCGTGCCGCGATCGGAAAACAGCCTGAGGCCGGTCCCGCGCAATTCGATCATCGCCGAATAGCCGCCGAAGTCCATCGCCGGGCTGTCCACCTGCCACAACCCCTTGCGCACGAGGCCGTCCACGCTTGCCGGCAGGTCCGTTGCTACCGCCACGATGGTGGGCGGATCGCGCGGGATCGCCCAGGGGTCGCTGCGCAGCCACGTCATCGGCAGCAGCATGGCGGCAAACGCAATCGCGACCAGGCGGCGCCTGGCGGAGGAACGGCGGCCCTGGTCGGTCAGGGCATCGGCCCGAGGAACAGCAGCGGGTCGAGCCGCGCATCGCGCCACTTGATGCCCCAGTGCAGGTGGGGGCCGGTGGACCTGCCGGTGGAACCGATGCGGGCGATCGGCTGGCCCTGCCGGACTACGTCACCTTCTCGCACCAGCAGTTCAGAATTGTGCAGGAAGGCGCTGTTGAGGCCCTGCCCGTGGTCGATGATCAGCAGGTAGCCCTCCAGGCTGAAGGGCGTGTCGGTCGCCAGCGTCACCACGCCGTCCGCCGGGGCGACATAGGTTGTGCCGTTGCCCCCGGCGATATCGAGGCCGGAATGGTAGGCGCCCGCCTCGCCCCCGCGATAGATCCGCTGCGAACCGAAGCGGCCGGATATGCGGCCCCTGACCGGCCAGATGAAGGATTGCGTCCAGCCTTGCGAATCGGTGTTGACCTCGCGCGCGGCATTGATGCGGGCCAGTTCGGGGCGGCGGCGCTCCATGAAGGCGGCGCTGGATCCGCCGGGGCTGCGGGCAACGTTGACCCGCTCGATCTGCCACTCGCGCGGGGAAATGGTGAGCATGTCGGTCACCTCGCGACCGTCGGCCAGTGTTGCCACCAGCAGGGCCTGGTGGCCGGCATCGCGGTCGAAAGCGGCAAAGAAGCGGCGTTCGGGATCGAGCACCAGCGCCTGGTCTCCCAGCCGCGCGCTGACCGCGCCCACCGGGGCCTGCCCACGGATCCAGCCTCCTTGCGTCAGCTCGCCGGCATAGGTGAACGGCGTCAAGGGAATCGGTGCGGGGGAAGGGACGGGCGTTGGCGTAGGCCGGGCAATGGCCGTCACCACTTCTTCTGGCGGCAGGTCGGCGGGTGGCGGGACGACCGTGGAGCAGCCGCCGATGGCCAGCGGCAACCCCGCCAGCACGGCGAATCGCCGCATCGCCCTAGAGCTCCAGCGCCCGACGCGTGGAAATCTCGGCGCTGGCATAGGGCTCCTGCCGCTCCACGCTCCAGTAGCGCAGCTCGTCCAGCGCCACCGCCTCACCGGTGACGGCGCAGAGCACGAAGCGGCCGTGGCGGATCACGCGGAAGCCGTTGGGGCCATAGATCAGGGTGGCGGGCGTTTCTGACGAGGACATGAGCATGGGTCTTCCCTACCAAGCGCGGGACTTCAAGGCAATTTGGGCCGCAAGGCGATTGGGCCTCAAAGCAGTTTCGGCTGGCCGCTTTCCGGCGCGTCCCGGCGGGGGCTGGCGGTCCGTCTTGCACCGGCGGGCACGACATCAAGCTCGCCATCGGCAAAGCGTATGGCAAGCTGCGCCTTGCCCTGGGCTGAAGCGCGGCTGGTCACGGCGCGGCCATCGGCATCGAGTACCATGGCATAGCCGCGAGCAAGCGGCCGCTCGGGATGCAGCTGCTCCGCCAGCCGGGCGAGGGCAGCGAGGCGCTGGCGCTGTTCGGCAATGGGGCGGGTGACGAGGGCGGGGACCAGCCGCACGCCGCCAAGCCGACCCTGCGCCTCGCGGGCCGCACGCTGGAGCATGGCCGGCGAGAGCCTGAGCGCGCCCAGCCGCTCGCGTCCGGCAGCCGCCCGGTCCACCAGCGCCCGGCGCAGCCGTTCGCCCAGTTCGTCAAGCTTCTGCGCCTGCGGCTGGAGCAGTTGCGCCGGGGCCGGCAGGCGCTGGGCGCGCACCTCCAGCCGCTCGCGCCCAAGCTGCACGGGGCGCATCACGCAGCGGCGCTTGCGCAAGGCCAGTTCGGCAAGGCTATTGGCGAGTTCGGCGCGAACCGGCACCGCCATTTCCGCCGCCGCCGTGGGCGTGGGCGCGCGGCGGTCGGCCGCGAAATCACACAGCGTGGTATCGGTCTCGTGGCCAACTGCGCTGATCACCGGGATCGGACTGTCGGCCACGGCGCGCACCACGACTTCCTCGTTGAAAGCCCACAGGTCCTCGATCGAGCCGCCGCCGCGCGCCACGATCAGCAGGTCGGGGCGGGTGTCGGCAGGCATCGCACCGAAACCGCGCACGGCGGCGGCAACCTGCTCCGCCGCGCCATTGCCCTGCACCAGCACCGGCCACACCAGCACATGGCTGGGAAAGCGGTCGGCAAGGCGGTGAAGGATATCGCGGATCACCGCCCCGGTGGGCGAGGTGACCACGCCGATGGTGCGCGGAATGAACGGCAGGGGCCGCTTGCGATCGGCTGCGAACAGCCCTTCGGCCTCCAGCCGGCGGCGGGTCTTCTCCAGCAGGGCGAGCAGCGCGCCCTCGCCCGCCACTTCCATGCTCTCCATCACGATCTGGTACTTGGAACGGCCCGGATAGGTGGTGATCTTGCCGGTCACCACCACCTCGATCCCGTCTTCCGGCACGAAGGCGAGCCGCTGCACCTGCCCGCGCCACATTACCGCGTCGAGCACCGCGTTCTCGTCCTTCAGCGCGCAGTAGAAGTGGCCCGAAGCCGCCCGCTTCACCCCCGACAGCTCGCCGCGCAGGCGCACGAAGCCGAAGCGGTCCTCCACCGTGCGCTTCAACGCCTGCGAAATCTCGGTGATGGTGAGCGCAGCGGAATTGTCCCCGGGCGAGGTCTTGGCTACCAGCCCATCTCCTGCTTCACTGAAATCGGAACTGGGCATGAATATCCTCTTGCTGGGATCGGGCGGCCGCGAACATGCGCTCGCCTGGAAGCTGGCGCAATCCCGCGCGATTGCCGACGATGGCGGCAAGCTGTTCGCCAGCCCCGGCAACCCCGGCATAGCAAGCCATGCCGAATGCTTCGAGATGGACCTTGCCGATCACGAGCTGGTGCTCGCCTTCTGCGAGCAGGAGCATATCGGGCTGGTGGTAGTCGGGCCGGAAACCCCGCTGGTCGATGGCCTGGCCGACAGCCTGCGCGCCGAAGGCTTCGCCGTGTTTGGTCCAAGCAAGGCCGCCGCCCAGCTGGAAGGCAGCAAGGGCTTCACCAAGGACCTGTGCGAGCGCGCCGGCATCCCGACTGCCGGCTATGTCCGCACCACCAGCCTGGAACAGGCGAAAACCGCGCTCGGCCGGTTCAAGGCTCCCTTCGTGCTCAAGGCCGATGGCCTGGCCGCGGGCAAGGGCGTGGTCATCGCGGAGACGCTGGCAGAGGCAGAGGCCGCGCTGGAAGACATGTTCGGCGGCGCCTTTGGCGCAGCAGGCGCCGAAGTGGTGATCGAGGAATTCATGGAGGGCGAGGAAGCGAGCTTCTTTGCCATCACCGACGGATCTACGATCATCCCCTTCGGCACAGCGCAGGATCACAAGCGCGTGGGCGATGGCGATACCGGGCCCAACACCGGCGGCATGGGCGCCTACAGCCCGGCCCCGATCATCACCCCCGATATCCGCGCCGAAGTGATCGCCCGCATCCTGATCCCCACGGTCCAGCAGATGGCCAAGGAAGGCATGCCCTATTCCGGCGTCCTCTACGCCGGGCTGATGCTGACCGGGGAAGGCCCCAAGCTGGTGGAATACAACTGCCGCTTCGGCGATCCGGAATGCCAGGTGCTGATGATGCGGCTGGAGGAGGACCTGGCCGAATACATGCTCGCCTGCGCCACCAATGCGCTCGCCAGCATGGAGCGGCCACGCTTCTCGCACGATAGCGCGCTGACCGTGGTGATGGCGGCAAAGGGCTATCCCGGAACGCCCGAGAAAGGCGGATTGATCGTGCTCGGCGACGCCGAGGCCGAAGGCGCCAAGGTGTTCCACGCCGGCACCGTGATCGACGAGGAGGACGGAACCCTGCGTGCCAATGGCGGCCGCGTGCTCAACGTGACAGCCCGCGCCCCGACCCTGGCCGAGGCGCAGAAGGCCGCTTACGCCGCGGTCGACCGGATCGACTTTGCCAGCGGCTTCTGCCGGCGCGACATCGGCCACCGGGAACTGGCGCGGGAAAAGGCGCGG
>CAZTED010000046.1:0-9549 GCA_964612175.1 uncultured Sphingomonadaceae bacterium | reverse complement strand
CGGCTTCTGCCGGCGCGACATCGGCCACCGGGAACTGGCGCGGGAAAAGGCGCGGGGGTAGGTCTCGCCGGCAGGCGCGGGATTGCGGTGCAAGCAGTTGGCCGCTGTCCTACAGGCCATCTGCGCGTACAGCATTGCCGCGATGACCCGCGAAACCGTCCGCCAGATTCCCCGCCGCTGCAAGCGCGCGGAACCCGGTCTGCTTTTTCCGCCCAGGACACTGTTCCATGTGTTCCACCCCTTGATAACAAAGGGGAAACTTCAGCGCCCGGATGCGCCCGAATCAGCCCAGCTTTGCTTCCATCAGCGCGGCAAGGTCGGCTTCGGGCCGGGCGCCGTAGTGGCTGATGATCTCGGCCGCGGCGATCGCACCCATGCGCAAGCTCGTGGCAAGCGGCTTGCCCTTCACATAGCCCGCCAGGAAGCCGGCGGCGAACAGATCACCCGCGCCGGTGGTGTCGACCACGTGGTCAACCGGCTCTGCCGCCACTGCCGCCCGCTCCCCATGGGCCACGGCCACCGCGCCCTTCTCGCTGCGGGTAACGACCACCACCGGGACCTTGCCCGCCAGCGCGGCGAGGCCGGTATCGAAGTCGTCCTCGCCGGTCAGTGCGGCCAGTTCCACCTCGTTGGCGAACAGGATGTCGATCAGGCCATCGGCAATCAGCTTGCGGAAATCATCGCCATAGCGGGCGATCACGAAGGCATCGGACAGGGTGAAGGCGACCTTGCGCCCGGCGGCCCGCGCGCTTTCGATGGCACGGCGCATGGCAGCGCGCGGCTCTTCCGGATCCCACAGGTAGCCTTCGAGGTAGAGGATCGAGGCGCCGCCGACGGCTTCCTCGTCCAGCGCGCTGGCCGGCAGGTACTGGCTGGCGCCGAGGAAGGTGTTCATCGTGCGCTGGCCATCGGGGGTGACGAAGATCAGGCAGCGCGCCGTTGCCGGCTGGCCGGAGCGCGCCGGCGTATCGAAATCGATGCCCACGGCGCGGATGTCGTGCGCAAATACCTGGCCCAGCTGGTCGTCCGCCACCTGCCCCACGAAGGCGCACTGCGCGCCCAGCGCCGAAAGGCCGGCCAGCGTATTGGCCGCCGAACCGCCCGAAATCTCCCGCGCCGGACCCATCGCATCGTACAGGTCGCGCGCCTGCGCCTCGTCGATCAGGGTCATGCCGCCGCGCGCCATGCCCAGTTCCTCGATCAGTTCGTCCGGGCAGGAGGCCACTACGTCGACAATGGCATTGCCGATGGCGATCACATCATAGCGTGGTTCGGTCATGAGGTTTCCCGTGAAGCGTGCGAGGGTCAATCTGTGGTGGTGCAATTGACTTGTCGTGCCGCAAAAGCAATCGCAAGCAGCGATGACAGGCATTTTCTCCGCCCTGGCGCTGGCGCTTGCCCAGCTGGCCGATCCCCGGGTCCTGCGCGTGCTGGGCAAGAGCCTGGCGGTAACGCTGCTGGCCTTCGTGGCGATTGCCGGGCTGGGCTGGTTCGCACTCGACTGGCTGCTCGCCCTGGCCGGGCTGGAAGATGGCCTGTTTGCCGGTGCCGGGGATGTGCGCAAGATGGTCTCGCTGCTGCTGGCGCTCGGCTGGCTGTTCCTCACATGGCGCATCGTTGCCAT
Organism: uncultured Sphingomonadaceae bacterium; assembly: GCA_964612175.1. Lineage (GTDB taxonomy): Bacteria > Pseudomonadota > Alphaproteobacteria > Sphingomonadales > Sphingomonadaceae > Alteraurantiacibacter. The sequence continues at coordinate 7,925 of CAZTED010000046.1, read as the reverse complement.
GGTGGTGATCCAGTTCTTTGCCGAGGAAGTGGTCCATGCGGTGGAGGCACGACACTATCCCGCCGCTGCCAGCGCCGCGCGCGACCTGACCCTGCCGGAACAGGTTCGCGCCGGGCTGGGGAGCGCCGGGCGGGCGCTCCTGTTCAACCTCCTGGCCCTGCCGTTCGCGCTGCTGCTGCTGCCAACCGGCGTGGGGCCGGCGCTCTTGTTCTGGGCGGTCAATGCCCTGCTGGTGGGGCGCGAGTTCCAGGACATGGTATGGCTGCGCCATGCCCCTCCCCGGGGCGAGGGCCACGGCAGCGGGCTGTGCCCGGTGAGCCGGTTCGAGCGGTTTGCGCTGGGCGGCGTGATCGCGGCACTGCTGGCTATCCCTTTCGCCAATTTCCTTGCCCCCGTGCTGGGGGCGGCGGGGGCGGCCCATCTCGTCCATCGCAAGACCCGGAGCTGACATGCGCCGCATAAAATCCGTCCTTGCTGCCGCCGTCGCCTCGCTCGTGCTGGCTGCCTGCGCCGCCACCCCTGCGCCCCGGCCGGGGGGGCAGCAGGTGCCGCCCACAGTGCGTCCGCCACAGTCGGGGCCGGCCGCAGTGCGGCCGACCGAGCCCGCGCCGCCGCCCGTGGCCGGTTTCCGCCAGCCCGAGATCATGCGCGGGCCGGGCCTCGACGGGGTGGTGCGCGAGGATGCGCAGCGGCTGATGCGCCAGTTCGGGGTGCCGCGCCTGGACGTTGCGGAAGGCGACATGCGCAAGCTGCAGTTTGCCGGGCCCCCCTGCGTGCTCGATGTCTACCTCTATCCCCTGCGGCCCGATGCCGAGCCGGTTGCCACATGGCTGGAAGCGCGGCGGGCAAGCGACGGGGCCGAGGTGGACCTGCTCGCCTGCATGCAGGCCCTGCGCCGCAGCGGCGAGGGCGAGGGGCGCGGGGAGGACCGCGGCTGAGCCGGGAGGGAGTAACGCGAATTTAAGGCTGATGCGCGATAGGTCGGCACGCAAATCCCAGGGAAAGAGCCACGCATGACCGCCCATTTCTCCGACCTTACGCTGAAAGCCGCGCAGGACGGCGCCATTTCCGATGCCGAGGTGATGGACCTGCGCGCCGCCGGCTGGGCCGATGGCCACATCCGCCGCGAGGAGGCAGAGGCAATCTTTGCCCTGCAGCAGGCAACCACCTCGCCTTCGGCGGTGTGGAGCGATTTCTTCGTCGAGGCGGTCCGCAACTTCGTCCTCAACGGCACCGAACCGCGCGGCTATGCCAGCGACGAGGAAGCCGCCTGGCTCGTGGCCATGGTCGGGGCCGATGGCAAGGTCTGCTCGATGACCGAGCTCGAACTGCTGGTGCAGGTGATCGAGAAGGGGCTGGGCGTTCCCGGCATGCTCAAGGACTATGTGCTGGGCCTGCTGGAAGAAGCGGTCCTTACCGGCACCGGCCCCACCCGTTGCGGTGGCGAGCTGTCCGATACCCATGTCAGCGAGGCCGAAGCACGGATGATCCGCCGGGTTATCTTCGGTTCGGCCAGCGATCGCCCCGCCGCCGTCAGCCGGAGCGAGGCGGACATGCTGTTCCGGCTGAAGGATGCCACTCTGCACCAGGCCAATGCGCCCGAATTCCAGCGCCTGTTCGTACAGGGCGTGGGCAATTACCTGATGGCTTTCGCCAATTCCGCCGCACAGCTCGACCGCGCCCGCGTGCTGGAACTGGAGGCCTTCATGGCCGACAACAAGGTGCGCGTCGGCCGGTTTGTCGGCGCCATGGCCAAGGCGGCGCCGAATGCCTTCGGAATCGTCTTCGGCAAGCGCGCCGCCAGCGGGCCGGACCATGCCGAACAGGTGGCAGAGGCTGCCCGGGTGACCGTGTTCGAGCAGGAATGGCTCGACCAGATGATCGCCGCAAATGGCGAAGTGGACGCCTATGACCAGGCCCTGCTCGAATTCCTCGCCGAGGAAGCAGGCGAAGCCTAAACCTTCGCCAATTCCCCTTCGGCCAGCAGCTTGCGCCACCGGCGCTGGCGGTGGCTGTAGAGAAGTCGGGCAAATCCGGCGGCCAGCGGGGTCAGCGCGCCGGCCTCCACCTCGACCCGGTCGGTATAGCGCGTGCCGCCCCGCTCGGGTTCGATCAGCATGAGGTGATCCCAGCGCCGGATCAGGCCGCCCGGCCCGCCATCGCGGGCACAGGCGCGGCCATTGTCACGCAGGGCATAGCTGCCGGCAGCCGGATCGCACGGCTGGAACTCTATGCCGACGATCTGGTCATCGAGCGGCACCAGCCCGAACAGTTTCACACCCATCTGGAACTCGCCCGGCTGCCAGCGATCCGGAAACGGAGCCTTGCGCGGAACGAACCGCAGCAGCGGGGCGGAGACGGCCTCCAGCACGGCGGGCTTCATCACCAGCTCCCACGCCGCATCCGGGGAAAGCGGCAGGTGCGTCGAGACCTCGACCAGCGCCAAGGCCTAGACCATGAAGCTTTCGCCGCAGCCGCAGGCGCCCTTGGCATTGGGATTCTCGAATACGAACCCGGCGGTGAAATCGTCCTCGCGCCAGTCCATCGTGCTGCCGATGAGGTAGAGCACGCTGGCGGCATCGATGTAGAACGTGCCGCCGGGCGTCTCGATCTTTTCGTCGAACGGGGCATCGGCGGTGACATAGTCGACCGAATAGGCCAGGCCCGAGCATCCCCGGCGCGGGGTCGACAGCTTGACGCCGATGGCATCGGCCGGTGCGCGTGCCATCAAGTCGGCAATGCGCTGCTCGGCTGCCGGGGTCAGGTTGACGGCGGCGGGGCGGGCGCGGGACTTGGTCTCTGTCATCAGGCGTTTCCCAGTTTCTTCTGCCAGAACACCGCGTGTCCGGCGGCCGGATCGAGCTGGTAGTCGCCATAGCCGCAACTGGCATAAAGGCGCTTTGCCGGCTCGTTCCCGGTCAGTACTTCCAATGTGACCTTGCAGGCCCCCCGCTTCAAGGCCTCGGCCTCCACCGCCGCCATCAGGGCCCGGCCGATGCCATGGCCCCGCGCGGCGGGAAGGACCGCCATGTCGTGGATGTTGACCAGCGGCGCGGCGGCAAAGGTGGAGTAGCCGGTGAAGCAGTTGGCAAGGCCCAATGCCTCGTCATCCAGCCGGGCAATCAGCGAGAAGGCATGGGGGTTGGCTGCCAGGTCGGCCAGCAGGCGATCGCGCACCCGCTGCGAGATACCCTCGCCCCCGCCCATCGGATCGCGGGCATAGGCATCGAGCAGGGCGAGCAGGTCCGCCCCGTCGCGCGGATCGGCATAATCGGCCAGCGTGATCGAGAGGGCGGCCGCCTCGGTCACAGCATGCCCAGCTCCAGCCGGGCCTCGTCGCTCATCTTGGAGGCGTCCCACGGCGGGTCCCAGGTCACCTGGACATCGGCATCGCGCACCCCGGGGATAGAGCCGACGCGCAGCTCGATCTCGCCCGGCATGGTCTCGGCCACCGGGCAATGCGGGGTGGTCAGCGTCATGGTGATGGCGACATCGGCATCGGCAGTCACGTCCACGCCGTAGATCAGGCCAAGGTCATAGATGTTGACCGGGATTTCCGGGTCATAGATGTCCTTCAGCGCCGCGATCACCGCTTCGTAGAGGTCGCCGCCGGGCTCGCCGGGATTGACCCCGGCAGGCTTGGCCTGGAGGAAGCCTTCAAGGTAATCGCGCTTGCGTTCCAGCTTCTCGGCAGCGGTTTCCTCAACCGCGTCCTCGACCTTGGCGCGCGGCGGCTTTTCGACGGTGTCGACCGTTTCCGCAGGGGGCGCAGAAGCTGCGGCCATGTCGTTGCTGTCCTGTGGCTTGTCCATCAGCCGAAGATCCTCCTGGTGCGTTCGATGCCGCGGACCAGGGCGGCGACATCGTCTGGCTTGCTGTAAAGTCCGAAACTGGCGCGGGCCGTGGCCGAAACGCCGAGATGTTCCATGAGCGGCTGGGCGCAATGGTGGCCCGCGCGGATGGCCACGTCTTCCTCGTCGAGGATCGTGCCAAGATCGTGCGGGTGGATCCCGTCCAGCGCGAAGCTGACGATCCCGGCGCTGTCGGCGGGGCCGAACAGGGTGACATCGTTCATCTGCCCCAGCACCTCGCGCAGGTGTTCCACCAGCGCGGTCTCGTGCGCATGGATTGCGGCCACACCGATCGCATCGACATAGTCGCAGGCCACGGCAAAGCCGATCGCCTCGACAATCGCCGGGGTGCCCGCCTCGAACCGCTGCGGCGGCGGGGCAAAGGTGGTGCCGGCAAAGCTGACCTTGTCGATCATCGCGCCGCCGCCCTGGTAAGGCGGCATGGCATCGAGGATCTGTGCGCGAGCCCACAGCGCGCCGATGCCGGTGGGGCCATAGAGCTTGTGGGCCGAGAAGGCATAGAAATCGCAGCCAATCGCCGCAACATCCACCGGCAGGCGCGGCACGGCCTGGCAGCCATCGACCAGGATCTTCGCGCCCACGCCGTGCGCCAGCGCCACGGCACGTTCCACGTCGAGCACCGAGCCGAGCACGTTGGAAACATGGGCCAGCGCCACCAGCTTGTGTGCCGGGGTGATAATGGCCGCAGCGGCAGCAAGGTCGATCCGGCCGTCTTCGGTCAGCGGGCAGACATCGATATGGGCGCCCTTGCGCAGCGCCAGCATCTGCCACGGCACGATGTTGGAATGGTGTTCCAGCGTGGACAGCAGGATGCGGTCACCCGCACCGATATTGGTCTCGCCCCAGGTGGCGGCGACAAGGTTGATCGCCTCGGTCGCGCCGCGGGTAAAGACCAGCTCCTCCTCGCGCCCGCCGATGAAACGGGCAACGCGGCGCCGGGCGGCTTCGTAATGGAGCGTCATTTCGGCAGAGCGCGAATAGACCCCGCGATGGACCGTGGCGTAATCGGCCCCCAGCGCGCGCGACACCGCATCGATCACGACTTGCGGCTTCTGCGCGGTGGCGGCGGAATCGAGGTAATACCACGGATTGCCACCGGGGGTGACGAGGCCGGGGAAGTCGGAACGGATGCCGTTCGTGTCGAGCGTAGTCGAGACACCAGCGCGCGGCATCTCGACTTCGCTCGATGCGAACGGGGACGGGCTGTTGCTCATTCCCGAGCCTCCAGCGATTCCAATGCCATGCCCTGCAGCCGGTCCTGCTCCCCCGCATCGCCCAGCGCGGCGAAGGCATCGGCAATGAAGGCCTGCACCAGCAGGGCCTGCACCATCGCCGGATCCATGCCGCGACTGGCCATGTAGAACCGCGCCGCCTCGTCCATCTGGCCAATGGCGGCGCCGTGGGCGCACTTCACGTCGTCGGCGTAGATTTCCAGTTCGGGCCGGGCATTGGCACTGGCCCCGCGTTCCAGCAGCAGGCCCTTGAAATCCTGCGCGGCGTCGGTCTGCTGCGCGTGGCGCGCCACATCCACGCGGCCAAGGAAATTGCCGGTTGCCGTGCCCCAGTGGACGGCGCGGACCACCTGGTTGCTGGTCGCCGAAGGCTGGGCGTGACGCACCCGCGTCACGATCTCGCGCACTGCCTCGCCCCCGCCGATGGTGACGCCGCCGAATTCGAAGTGCGCACCCTCGCCCATGGTCACGTCGACTTCCAGCCGCGCATAGTCCCCGCCGGCCACCAGCGCGAACAGCTCCGCCCGCGCCCCTGCCCCCAGGGTCAGGCGCAGGCGGCGCAGTTCCGGTCCGCCGGAGGTAAGCGACAGGCTGTCACGCAAGGTCTCCCCCGCAGGCACGGCGATCTCCTGCCACCGGTCGAGCGCATCGGGCGCCAGCCGGGCAAGCGCCGGGATATCGGCATAGCGCCATTCCTCGGCCCGGTTGGTCGGGGCCTCGCTGATGGGGATGACGGCAGCAGTCATGCGGCCACGACCTCGTAGCCCTGCTCTTCCAGTTCGAGGGCAAGGTCGGCCCCGCCGCTCTTCACGATGCGGCCCTTGGCCAGCACGTGGACATGATCTGGACGCACGTAATCGAGCAGGCGCTGGTAATGGGTGATCAGCAGCACGGCCTTGTCAGCGCGGCGCATGATCGCGTTGATCCCTTCGCCCACGATCCGCAGCGCATCGATATCGAGGCCGCTGTCAGTCTCGTCGAGCACGGCGAAGGCCGGGTCGAGGATGCCCATCTGCACCATCTCGTTGCGCTTCTTCTCGCCGCCCGAGAAACCGACGTTCACCGGGCGCTTGAGCATGTCCATGTCCATCTTCAGCAGGCCCGCCTTCTCGCGCGCCAGCTTGAGGAAAGCGCCGCCCGACAGCGGTTCTTCCCCGCGTTGCTTGCGCTGGGAATTGAGCGCCTCGCGCAGGAACTGGACGTTGGACACGCCGGGAATTTCGACCGGGTACTGGAAGCCCAGGAAAAAGCCCGCCGCTGCCCGCTCGTGCGGGTCCATGGCGAGCAGGTCTTCGCCATTGAGCGTGACCGATCCGCCGGTCACTTCATAGCCCGGACGGCCGCCCAGCACATAGGCGAGCGTCGATTTGCCCGCGCCGTTGGGGCCCATGATCGCGTGGATCTCGCCCGCGTTGACGGTGAGGGTGAGGCCGTTGAGGATCGGCTTGTCGGCCACCGTGGCGGAGAGGTTTTCGATTACCAGCATTGTTTCACGTCCTGTTGCGGGTGGGGGCGCGGCCGGCGGTGCGGCCTGCGCGCATCTGGTCGCCGTGGGCGCGGCGCGCCTTCTGCTTGTCGGCGATGCGGGCGCGCATGGCTTCGGTGATCCGGGCGAGCACCGCGTCCATGTTTTCAAGGATATCGGCCGCAGCGATCCGCAGCACCTGGATGCCTACGGCCTCCATGCTCTTGTCGCGGCGGGTGGCGAGCACCTCGTTCGCGTCCTCCTCGTCTATGGCAATGGCCAGGCCGAGGTTGTGGCAGTTGAAATCCACGATCGCGCTGCCGACCACGGCGTGCCGCTTGAAGGTATAGGGGCCCATGTCGGCAGCGGTGAATTTCGCCGCCAGCGCCTTGTGTGCCGGGGTCGAATGCCGCCGCAATTCGCGCGCCTGCTCGTGCAGTACGTCGAGGCGCGATTCCGAGATCTCCCACCCGCGCCCCTTCTTCTTGAGCGAAGGGGCTTCAGCGGTAGCCTCCGACGGATCGGGAAGCTTGAGGGTTTTGCGGCTAGTCATTCTTGATTCTCAATACGGTGTGATCGCGACCCTCGTGCTTGGCTACGCGAACATCCCAAGCCCGTTTGGCTGCAAGAAATGCGAAGAAGACGCCTAGCCCGAAACTGATGGCCAGCCCATTGCCATCGCCTCTTTCAAAAGCCTGATAGGCAAAGATAAAGTGTACAATCGCGGCAAACATCATGAGCCATGCCATGACGCCTAGTCGGTCGGTGTAGATCGTCTTCACCCCACGCTCCCCTCAAGCGAGATCGCCAGCAGTTTCTGCGCCTCGACGGCAAACTCCATGGGCAGCTCTTTCAGCACTTCCTTGGCGAAGCCGTTGACGATCAGGGCCACGGCGTCCTCCTGCGAAAGGCCGCGCTGCATGGCGTAGAACAGCTGGTCGTCCGAAATCTTGCTGGTGGTCGCCTCGTGCTCGATCTGGGCGGTGGGGTTCTTGACCTCGATATAGGGCACGGTGTGCGCGCCGCACTTGTCGCCCAGCAGCAGGCTGTCACACTGGGTGAAGTTGCGGACATTGTCGGCATTGGCACCCACGCGCACCAGCCCGCGATAGGTGTTGTTCGATCTGCCGGCGCTGATCCCCTTGGAGATGATCGTGCTGCGGCTGCCCTTGCCGTTGTGGATCATCTTGGTGCCGGTATCGGCCTGCTGGTAATTGTTGGTGACGGCAACCGAGTAGAACTCGCCCACAGAGTCCTCGCCGTTCAAAACGCAGCTCGGATACTTCCAGGTGACCGCGCTTCCGGTTTCCACCTGCGTCCAGCTGATCTTGCTGCGCGCGCCCTGGCACAGGCCGC
>CAZTED010000045.1:0-18496 GCA_964612175.1 uncultured Sphingomonadaceae bacterium | reverse complement strand
ACATCTGCGAGGCCGTGTTCAAGGGCTTTGCCCGCGCCATGCGCGCCGCGGTGGAACTGGACCCGCGCAAGGGCGGGGCCGTGCCCAGCACCAAGGGGCAGCTGGGTGGATAAGCGAAGCTTTCCGGCTGTGCAGCAGCAGCAAGGTCGAATGGCCACCAGCAGCGGGGGCAGCTTGCCTCCCCGCATAGCGAGGACCGTGCGCCCGGATGGGCGTGCGGAAAGCAGACATGGCTGAAGCCATTGCCCTGATCGATTACGGCGCGGGCAACCTCCATTCGGTCCACAATGCGCTGAAGGCTGCCGGGGCACAGCGGATTGCCGTGACCGCCGATCCGTCCGTGGTGCTCGGCGCGCGGCGCATCGTGCTGCCGGGCGTGGGTGCCTTCGGGGCCTGCGCGGCGGGCCTGTGGGGCATTCCCGGCATGGTCGAGGCGCTGGAAAAGCGGGTAATGGCAGACGGCGTGCCCTTTCTTGGCATCTGCGTTGGCATGCAGCTGATGGCCACGCGCGGGCTGGAGCATGGCGAGACCCGGGGCCTTGGCTGGATTCCGGGCGATGTGAAGCTGATCGAGCGGACTGATCCTCAGATCAAGGTGCCGCATATGGGCTGGAACGATGTTGCGCCCATGAACCATCACGCCAACGGCTTTCTGGACGGGGCGGAGCTGCTGGAGCCGGGCGAGGCCTATTTCCTCCACTCCTACCACTTCGCGCCCGAGAGTGGCCGCGATGTTGCAGCCATGACCGACCATGGCGGGGGGCTGGTGGCGGCGGTGGCGCGCGATAACCTCTTGGGCGTGCAGTTCCACCCGGAAAAGAGCCAGCGCTATGGCCTCGATCTCCTCGCCCGCTTCCTTGAATGGAACCCGCAATGATCGTCTTTCCCGCCATTGACCTCAAAGCCGGACAGGTGGTGCGCCTGTCCGAAGGAGACATGGACCGGGCCACCGTCTATGGTGACAACCCGGCGGCCCAGGCCCTGCTCTTTGCAGATGCCGGTGCGCAGCACCTGCACGTGGTGGACCTTGACGGCAGCTTTGCCGGACGGGCCGAGAACCGCGAAGCAGTGGAGGCGATCCTCGCCAGCTTCCCCGGCTATGTGCAGCTTGGCGGTGGCATCCGCACGCGTGAGGCGGTGGAAGGCTGGTTCGACCTTGGCGTCGCCCGCGTGGTGATGGGCAGCGCCGCGCTGAAGGACCCCGACTTCGTGAAGGACATGGCCCGCGAGTTTTCCGGCGGCATCGTGGTCGCGGTGGACGCGAAGGACGGCATGGTGGCGACCGAAGGCTGGGCCGAGGTGTCTGACGTGCCGGTGGTGGATCTTGCCCGCCGGTTCGAGGATGCAGGCGTTGCCAGCCTGCTGTTCACCGATATCGGCCGCGATGGCCTGCTGAAGGGCGTGAACATCGAGGCGACGGTGGACCTTGCCCGCCGGGTCGACATTCCGGTGATCGCCAGTGGCGGCGTGAAGGGGCTGGACGATATCCGCCTGCTGGCGCTGCACTCGGTCGACGGGATCGAGGGCGTGATCACTGGCCGCGCGATCTACGAAGGCAAGCTGGACCTGGCGACGGCGATTGCGATGGCGGGGCGGGTTTGATGCTCCGCATCGTTTGCCGCCGAGAAACCACAAGGGCAGTTTTCGTGTTTGGACTGGGCCTCAAGGCGCTTGAGAAAACGGAGAGACGGATACATGGTAAGCTCCTTCAATTGGGGAGCTCGAATCCTGTAAGCACGATTTTTGGGAGTTCATCCGTAATTTCGTGCACCGCGAAGAACCGAGCTGCGTCCGGATATTCAGAGCTGCGTTGCCCCGTTACCGCCGTCAGCTGCGTGCTGTTGAGTTTCTCGTGACCGTCCGCATCCGCGTCATCCCCTGCCTCGACGTGGCCGATGGCCGCGTGGTCAAGGGCGTGAACTTCGTCGACCTGAAGGACGCCGGCGATCCGGTGGAGCAGGCGCAGGCCTATGACGCGGCGGGCGCGGACGAATTGTGCTTCCTTGATATTTCCGCCAGCCACGAAGGGCGCGGCACCTTGCTCGATATCGTGCGGCGTACGGCGGAAGTGTGCTTCATGCCGCTGACGGTGGGCGGCGGGGTGCGCACGGTGGAGGATGCCCGCGCGCTGCTGCTGGCGGGGGCCGACAAGGTGGCGGTCAATTCCGCCGCCGTCAGCCGCCCCGAAGTGGTGGACGACATTGCCCAGAAGATGGGCAGCCAGTGCGTGGTCGCCTCGGTGGATGCGCGCTGGGTGCATGACCATTGGGAAATCTTCACTCACGGCGGCAGGCGCGAAACCGGGATCGATGCGGTGGACCACGCCATCCGGCTCGCGAACATGGGTGCCGGCGAACTGCTGGTGACCAGCATGGATGGCGACGGCACGCAGAAGGGTTACGACCTGAAGCTGATCCGCACCATCGCCGATGCCGTCTCCATCCCCGTGGTGGCGAGCGGCGGGGTGGGCAACCTGCAGCACCTGGTCGATGGCGTGGTGGAAGGCCATGCCAGCGCTGTCCTTGCCGCCAGCATATTCCACTTTGGCACCCACACCATTGCCGAGGCACACGCGGCCCTGCGTGCGGCCGGACTGCCCGCGCGGGCCTAAGTTCCCGCCGATTAGGGATTTTCCCCCAGCCGTCCCGGCCCGGGACATTAACACCTGGCCGGTTGCGGGAATCGCCGGAGAGGGGGCAATGCAGGCTCATGCTTGCCCGCATCCTCCTGGCGCTGTCATTCAGCCTCGTCCTTCTCGCCGCACCGGCAAATGCCGCCAGCGGCGCGCAGGTAGCCGAGGGATCGAGCCTGACATTGTTCGCGCTTGGGCTTGCGGGCCTTATCCTGGGTCGTCGCTTCGCCACCCGCAAGAAGGACGACCCGCGCGATTGAGCGCGATTGGCCCTCAAGCAAACTTGACTGGCGCGCCAAGGGAACGCATCCCTGCCGCCCATGGATATCCTCGACCATCTCGAACAGGTGATCGCCGAAAGGCGCAACGCCTCGCCCGATGACAGCTATGTCGCAAAGCTCCACGCCCGCGGCCTGCCGGTGATTGCCCGCAAGCTGGGCGAGGAAGGCGTGGAGGCGGCCGTGGCGCTCCTGAGCGGCGACGACAAGGAACTGGTGGGCGAGGCGGCCGACATCGTTTTCCACCTCATGGTCGCCCTCAACGCCCGCGGCCTGTCGCTGGCCGATGTGAAGGCTGAACTTGCCCGCCGCGAAGGCGTGTCCGGGCTGGTCGAGAAGGCGGCGAGGGGAGACAGCTGATGGCCATCGATCCCACGCTTCCCTACGATCCGCAGAACGTGTTCGCGAAGATCCTGCGCGGCGAGATTCCGTGCAGCCGGGTCTACGAGGACGAGCACGCGCTCGCCTTCCATGACATTGCCCCGCAGGCGCCGCTCCACGTGCTGGTGATCCCCAAGGCCCCCTATGTCAGCTGGGACGATTTCTCGGCCCGCGCCGGGGCAGAGGAGATCGCCGGCTTCGTGCGCGCGGTAGGCACTGTGGCGCGGCAGCTGGGGCTGGTGGAGCCGGGCTATCGCCTGCTCGCGAATATCGGACATCACGGCGGGCAGGAAGTGCCGCACCTGCATGTGCACCTGTTTGGCGGCAAGCCGCTCGGCCGGATGATATCGGCCACCTGACCCATGGGGCTTGCCGGGTGACTCCGCACCCCGCTAAGGCGTGGCGATGGAAAAGGTGCCGCAACCAGCATCGGGCGTGTTCGAGGGCAAGTGCCACCTCTTCCCTTGCCGCATCTATTACGAGGATACGGACCTTTCCGGCCTCGTCTACCATGCCAATTACCTGAAGTACTGCGAACGCGCCCGGTCTGACCTGTTGCGCGTGCTGGGTATAGACCAGCGCGCCGCGCACGAGGCGGGCGAGGGCAATTATGCCGTGGCCGAGGCCAACCTCAGGTTCCTGCGCCCGGCGCGGCTGGACGATTCACTTGTCGTTCAAACACGCCTTGCTGAACTGGGTGCTGCCAGCGTCCGGCTGGATCAGCGTGTTTGCAGGGGCGATGAAGTGCTGGTTGAACTTGCCATCCGCGTGGGCTTTATCGGCCCCGACGGCCGTCCGCGCCGCCAGCCCCTGGCCTGGCGCCAGGCCTTTGACCAATTCTACCAACCGAAAGAGGACCAATGACGTCGCTCAACCTGCTGGCTGCCGCCGGATCCGTTGCCCATTCCCGCCTCGATCCGCTGGAGCTGTTCCTGATGGCGGACATCGTCGTCCAGGCGGTGATGGTCGGCCTGTTGCTGGCTTCGGTCTGGGTGTGGACGATCATCGTCGCCTTCTCGCTGAAGATGGGCAAGGTCACCCGTGCCTCCGCCGTGTTCGAGGGGGAGTTCTGGCAGCATGACGATCCCGAAGGGCTGATCGCGCGGACCAAGGGGGATAATCCCTCTGCCCGGGTGGCGGGCGCGGGCCTTGCCGAATTCCGCCGCAGCGCCAAGAAGGGCATCAAGGACAAGCAGGCAACGCTTGCCCGCATTGCCCAGGCGATGGACGGACAGGTGGCGACAGAGGCCGATGCCCTGGCCACGCGGCTGAACTTCCTTGCCACCACCGGCTCGGTCGCGCCGTTCGTGGGGCTGTTCGGCACCGTCTGGGGCATCATGAACAGCTTCTTCCAGATCGGCACGCAGAACAATTCCTCGCTGGCCGTGGTTGCGCCGGGCATTTCGGAGGCGCTGTTTGCCACCGCCATCGGCCTGTTCGCGGCGATCCCGGCGGTCATCGCCTACAACCGCTTCTCCGCCCGGGTCGACGGGTTCGAGGCCCGGCTGGGCCGCTTTGCCGACAAGGTCCACGCACAGGTCAGCCGCGAGATGGAGGGCGCCTGATGGCCATGGGCCTCAACGCATCGGCATCCGGGCGGGGCCGCGGCAGGTCGAAGCGCCGCGCCCCGATGGCTGAGATCAACGTCACGCCTTTCGTCGACGTGATGCTGGTGCTGCTGATCATCTTCATGGTCACCGCCCCGATGCTGGCGAGCGGCGTGCCGGTGGACCTGCCCGACAGCCGCGCCAACGCGCTGGAGCAGGAGCCGGACCAGATCACCATCGCCATCGACGAGACGGGCACGATCTTCCTTGATGACCGGCCGATTGCCGCCGGCGAGTTCGCCATTGCGCTGGAAGAGGTGGCGGCAAGGCGCAGCACGCAGGAGATGCCGCTGGTCACCCTGCGGGCCGATCGCACGCTCGATTACGGGCGGGTGATGGCGGTGATGGGCGAGCTCAACCGGGCCGGTTTCAACGCGGTCTCGCTGGTCACCAACGGTTCATCCGAAGCGCCATAGCCAAGCCATGATGGCTCCACTCGCCAACCTGACACGCGAAGAGCGGCTTGGCCTGCTGGTGGCGGGCACGGCGCATGTCGCGCTGGCGCTGGCGCTGGTGCTGCACGACACTGCGCGTGAACCGATTGCGCCGCCCCAGCGGATCACGGTGAGCCTCGCCGAGGATGTGGCGCTGGATAGCACCGCGCCCAACCCATCGGACGACCCGGCAGCGGCGCTCGCCCCTGAACTGGCGCCATTGGCGGCGCCCGAGGCGATGCCGCCGCCACCCTCGCCGGTGCCGCGCCCGGTCCAGACCGCGCGCCCCACACCCACGCCCACGGCGACAAGGCGCGCCACTCCCACGCCCACCGCCACCCCGAGCCGCAGGGCAACGCCGACACCCACGGCCACCCGGCGCGCGACGCCCACACCGACCCCCACGGCGACGGCCGGGGGCAGCCGCCTGAATGACCGGTTCCTCGAAGGCGTGAGCGATGCCACCGGCGATGCAGGGCAGGCCGCCGACCGGCCCAGCGCCCAGCAGCGGGCCAGCATCGATGCAGCGATCATCCGCCAGCTGAAGCCGCACTGGAGCCCGCCGTCGGGCGTGGAGGTGGAACGGCTGGTGACGGTGGTGCGTTTCCGCCTCAACCGCGATGGTTCTCTCGCCGGCAATCCGGAGGTGCTGCGCACCGATGGCCAGACCGCGGCCAACCGCGCGCAGGTGGCCCGCCACCAGGAGCAGGCGATCCGTGCCGTGCGGCTGGCGGCGGCGCAGGGCTTCAATCTGCCGGAGCGCTTCTATTCCGCGTGGAGCGTGGTAACTTCCAATTTTGACAACAGGCTGGCCCAATGACGATCAGAAATGCCCTTGCCCCCCTCGTCACCGGATTTGGCCTCTTCCTGGCCGCGCCAGTCGCGGCGCAGCAGCTGACGCTGCCGGAGGAGGAAGTCGCGGTACCGGAGGAAGTGGTCGAGGAAGGCACCACCGTAACCGTCACCGCTGAAAACTGGAATGACCTGGGCATCGCCATTGCCAGCTTTGCCACCAATGCCGATGTGGCAACGCCCGCCAATGCCAGCGGCACCGCTGCGCTGGGGCATGAACTGGCGCGCGTCATCTTCAACGACCTGCGCAGCAACGGCCTGTTCCGCCCGGTCGGCCCCGATGCCCTGCCGCGGCCGAACTATGCGCAGGTGACCGATCCGGCCTGGGCCACATGGCGCGGACGCAGCGCGGAAATGCTGGTGCAGGGCTATGTCCGCGCCAATTCGGACGGGCGACTGACGGTCGGTTGCTACCTCTATGACGTGGTGCTGGAGGATGAACTGGTGCGCGATGGCTGGGTGGTCGCCCCGGCAGACTGGCGCCGGGCCGCCCACCGCTGCGCCGACCTTGTCTATTCGCGCCTGTCGGGCGAAAGCCCGTTCTTCGACAGCCGCATCGCCTATATCGCCGAGACCGGGCCCAAGGAGAACCGTGTCAAGCGCCTCGCCATCATGGACAGCGACGGGGCCAACCACCGGTTCATCACCAATGGCCAGTCGACCGCGCTGACCCCGCGCTATTCGCCGGACTATTCGCGCATTGCCTACCTGTCCTACACCGACGGTAATCCGCGCATCTATGTCTATGACATCGACAGCGGGCGCCAGACGCTGGTTGCCGAAACCAGCGGGCCGACCTTTGCCCCGCGCTGGAGCCCGGACGGGCGTTACATCCTCTATTCGATGGCGACAGCGGGCAATACCGATATCTACCGCGTTCCTGCGGCCGGCGGCACCCCCCTGCGCCTCACCAGTTCACCCTCGATCGAGGTGGGCGGATCCTATTCCCCTGATGGCAACCAGATCGTGTTCGAAAGTGACCAGTCGGGCACCCAGCAGTGCTATATCATGAATTCGGATGGGTCGAACCAGCGCCGCATCAGTTTCTTCGGCGGGCGCTGCGCCACGCCCGAATGGAGCCCGCGCGGTGACCAGATCGCCTTCACCCACATCGTCGGCGATTTCCATATCGGGGTGATGGACACCAGCGGGCGCAACATGCGCACGCTCACCAATGGCTGGCAGGACGAGGCCCCGACCTGGGCGCCCAATGGCCGGATCGTCCAGTTCTTCCGCACCGAGCGCAACTCGGGTGACACATCGATCTGGCAGGTGGACCTGACTGGGCGCAACGAGCGGCGCCTGAATACGCCGGTGGGCGCATCCGATCCGGCCTGGGGGCCGGTTCTGCCTTAAGTCGTTAGGCCGGTTGGCCTATGCCGCTTGCAATTTGCAGGATAACATCGATTAAGTTTGGCCATTGGACATAAAAGGAGAGTGACATGAAGCATCTCGCATTAATCGGCGTCGCAGCCAGTGCTCTGGCGCTCGCTGGTTGTTCCAGGGAGGCTCCTGCCGAGCTGCCGCCGCCGCAGGAAACTGCTGCCCCGGTGGTCCGCCCGACGCCCACTCCCACCCCGACGCAGGCTGCCGGCCCTGTCGCCGGTTCGCAGGCCCACTTCGCCGCCGCCATGGCCGGGCGCGATGTGATCTTCTTCGATACCGACATGTTCAACATCGACAACGAGGATGCTGCCGCGCTGCGTGCCCAGGCCGAATACCTGCTGCAGCACACTGCTGCCCGCGCCACGGTGGAAGGCCATGCCGACGAACGCGGCACGCGCGAATACAACCTTGCCCTGGGCGAGCGTCGCGCCACTGCGGCCAAGAACTACCTGGTCAGCCTGGGCGTGCCGGAAAACCGCGTGCGCACGGTCAGCTATGGTGAGGAACGCCCGGCGGCCACCGCTTCGACCGAGCAGGCCTGGGCCCGCAACCGCCGCGCGGTCACGGTGATGATCAACTGATCAGTCGCTGATCAGCGGGAGGCTGGCGACAGCCGCCATGGCGGGCGCGGAGGCTTGGGCCTTCGCGCCCGCAAGCGTATGGAGCGGGGCGGAAGTCAGCGCGAAGGCGGCCATGGCGAACACGCTGAACGCGGCGGATATGGCCAGTTGCTTGCTCATCGGAACCTCGGTGGTTGAAAATGTAACCGGCAGATAGGGTGCGCCGGTTTTTTTGCAATGCAGCATCTGGTACGCATTTGTAACATGGACCATGGGCCCCCTCGATTAAGGGACAGACCGGGGCCAATGGTGGTTCCCACTCTGGCGGCCTGCCCCTATAACCCTGCAATGCTCAAGGATTTGTTGACCTGATGGCGCGTTCGGGCCGATCGATGGACTGGGGTTTTCCCCGCTGGCGGGGCTATGGCACCAGCCGCGATGCGGTGGAGGTGCGCCTGTGCGACCGCCACGGCTGCACCGAGAAGGGCGATTGTCCCGCTCCCAAGAGCCCGAACAGCCGCGAACGCTGGTATTTCTGCCAGACGCACGCAGCGGAATACAACCGCAACTGGGACTATTTCGAAGGCCTCGACAAGGAGGAGGCGGCAGAGCGGGCGCGCACCGAACAGCGCGACAATGCCGGCTACGCCGAAGCCCAGCACTATGGCTGGGGCGGTAGCGGCGATGGCACCCGCAGCCGCGACGAGCTGCGCGCCCTGGAGGTACTGGGGCTGGAGACCGACGCCGGGTTCGAGGACGTGAAGAAGGCCTGGCGTACACGGGCCAAGGAACTGCACCCGGACGTGCGCCCCGGCGATGCCGAGGCCGCCCGCGCCTTCCAGGCCTGCCAGCTCGCCTACGAGGTGCTGCGCCAGGCCGAGGAACGGCGCGAGTGGAGGGGCTAGGGGGCACCCCGGGACTATCCCCTAGGTTGCCGTGCAGGATCGGTTTTCCATAACCGCCTAGGAAGGCTCCCGAACCACGGGAGACCTGCCACCCCATGCCTGTCGAACCGCTGCCCGCCCTGGCGCTGTTCCTTGCCGGCATGGCCGCGGCCGGCGTGCCGCTGGGCCTCGCCATCCGCCGCCTGCGCCGGCTGGCAGAGGCCAAGGCACAGTTCCTCGCCAGCATGAGCCACGACATCCGCACGCCAATGAACGGGGTGCTGGGCTTTGCCGACCTGTTGCGCCGGCAGGGCGCGCTGACAGAGGAGCAGCGCCGCAGCGTCGATCACATTGCCGAAAGCGGGCAGGCGATGGTGCGGCTATTGAACGATATCCTCGATTTCTCGCGGCTGGAGGCAGGGTGCATGCCGATCGAGCGCGGCGAGGTGCTGTTGCATGATGAGCTGCGCTATTGCGCCGCCATGTTCCAGCCGCGCGCGCAGGAGAAAGGCATCGGGCTTGCCTGCGTGATCGATCCGGGCGTGCCGCTGGCGATCGAGGGGGATTCGCTGCGCCTGCGGCAAGTGCTGCTGAACCTTGTCGGCAATGCCGTGAAGTTCACCGACAGCGGCGGTGTCCGCCTTCATGCCAGGGTGCAGCATGGGCTGCTGGCGGAGCAGCTGGTGGTCGAGGTGGTCGATACCGGGCCCGGCATCCCGGCCGAGGCCATGGGGCGGATCTTCGGAAGCTATGGCCAGGCCGATCCCGGCGTGGCGCGGCGACACGGCGGCTCGGGCCTTGGCCTGGCCATCTGCGCGCAACTGGTGCGGCTGATGGACGGGCGGATCGATGTCGCCTCGCAAGTGGGCAAGGGCACGGTCTTCGCCGTGCACCTGCCCGTGCGCACACTGGTGGCGGCCCCGGCAAGCCCGGCCGCCGCACAAGCCCCGATGCGCGCCGCTGCCTAGAGCAGGACCACCGCCCAGCACACGCCGACGATCAGGAACACGCCGGCAATGTCCAGCAGCATCCCGGCCCTGACCATGCTTGACAGCGGCACGCGGCCGGTGGCCCAGGCAATGGCATTGGGGCCGGTTCCCGCCGGCAGCATGAAGCCCCAGCTGGCCGCCAGTGCCGCGGGCATGGCCAGCAGCAGCGGATCGCCGCCCAGCGCCACGGCAAGGCTCGCCACCACAGGCATGATGCCGCTGGCCGTGGCGACATTGCTGGCAAACTCGGTCACCAGCACCACCAGCGCCACCAGCGCCAGCGCCACCAGTACCATCGGCACTCCGCCAAGCGGCAGCAGCGCCTGCCCCAGCCAGGTGGCAAGGCCGCTCTTGGTCATGCCGGCCGCCAGGGCCAGCCCCCCGCCGAACATCATGATCACTGCCCAGGGAGCGCGATCGGCCTCCCTCCACACCAGCAGCGGGCGGCCGGTGCCATCGGGCATAAGAAACAGCGCCAGGCCCGCCACCACCGCAATGGTCCCGTCGGTCAGCGACCCGGCAGGCACCAGCGGCACCAGCAGCGGCTGGAACAGCCATGCCAGGAAGGTCAGCGCCACCAGCGGCACCAGCCGCCGCTCGGGCGTGGTCCAGGCGGCATGGGTATCGATCGCGGCCCGCGCCGCGTGCAGGTCGAACGGATGTTGCCCCACCTTGCACACCTTCATCACGATGAAGGCGGCCAGCGGCACGCCCAGGATCACCACCGGCATGCCGAACATGCTCCACTGGGCAAAGGTGATCCTGAGGCCGATGGTGGAATCGAGCAGGCCTACCGCAATGGCATTGGTGGGCGAGCCGACAATCGTGCCGAGCCCGCCGATCGAGGCGGCAAAGGCGATGCCGATGGGCAGCGCGCCGCTCAGCCCTCCGCGATCATCTTGGTCGAGGCCGCCTGCCGCCAGCACCGCCATCGCCATCGGCATCATGATGAGCGCGGTCGAAGTGTTGGAGATGAGCGTCGAGAGCAGCGCAGCACTGGCCATGAAGGCCAGCAGCAGCCTTGTGCCGCTGCCGCTGGAAGGGCCGCCCCGGTCAACTGTGCGCAGGATCGCCAGCGACAGGCGCCGGTGCAGTCCGGTCCGCTCTATCGCCAGGGCGATGAAGGCGCCGCCCAGGATCAGGAACAGGATATCGGAGTAATAGGTACCGGCCGTCTCTGCCGCGCTGGCGATGCCGGCAAAGGGCAGGACCACGAATGGCAGCAGGGCAGTTGCCGTTAGCGGGACCGCCTCCGTCATCCACCAGGCGGCCATCCACCAGACAAGGCCCGCGACCAGCCAGGCCTGGCCGGGCATCCCGCCGGGTGCGGGCAGCAGCAAAGTGGCGGCAAAGCCCGCCAGGCCCACCCAGAAGCCGATCCGGCTGGCTGTCATCGTTCATCCTCCCGTTCGTGCCCTTCTAGCGAGGGGTTGGGCGGGGGCAAGCGGGCAACGAAAAGGGGCGCGATGCCATCGGCCCCGCGCCCCTTTTTCGTTCCAGCGTGAAGCGCCGCCTATTTGGGCGCGAGCACCATGACCATCTGCCGGCCTTCAAGGCGCGGGAAGCTTTCCACCTTGGTCACTTCGCCCATGTCTTCCTGCACCCGCTTGAGCAGGTCCAGACCCAAGTGCTGGTGCGCCATCTCGCGGCCGCGGAAGCGCAGCGTGACCTTTACCTTGTCGCCGTTGTCGATGAACTTGTGCATGGCCTTCAACTTCACGTCATAGTCGTGATCGTCGATGTTGGGACGCACCTTGATCTCCTTGATCTCCTGCGTCTTCTGGCTCTTGCGGGCGAGGTTGGCCTTCTTCTGCGCCTCGTACCGGTACTTGCCGACATCGAGGAACTTGCACACCGGCGGGTCCGCATTGGGCGAGACCTCGACCAGGTTCAGCCCCACGGAGGCCGCCTGCTCGATCGCTTCATTGGTGTACATGACGCCGATGTTCTCGCCGTTCTCGTCAATGACGCGAACCTTGTCGGACTGGATCATCTGGTCGAAACGGGGGCCGGATTTGACCGGCGGCGCCATCATGCGGCGGGGTGGACGAGGTATGGGGCATGCTCCTGCAATTGATTACGAAGCGCGCTATGTAGTGGGAAAGCGCAAGGCGCGCTAGGGGGCTTGGCGGCGTCCGCCGACAAGGGCGAAATGGTGGCGCTTTCGGGCCACTTTGCCCTGCCTAGGCCGGTGATTGCCACAAGGTGAAGCGCGCCAGCCGGTCCTTTGCCGGCAGCACGGCATCGATCCTGCGCGCCGGTTGCAGGGCCGACAGGATCGCCGGGTCCGCCGCGTCCATCCCGCCGGTCAGCGAGCCGAAGGCGGGGAGCACCATGCGCCCTGCGCCACCCGCATCCTCGCTCACCACCGCGCAGGGACGGCGGATCGACTTGCCGGCCACCCGCAATTGCAGGCGCGGGTGGAAATGGCCGGACAGTTCGGGCCGCGTCTCGCCCTTCCTGGCCTCGTGCCGCAGGACCATGCCGGCCAGCTCCAGCTCCTCCACGAAAGTGCCGCCCGGCGAACCGTGGCCCGGGGGAGCCCCTTCGTCGTGGTTGCCCGTCACCCAGACGAAATCGAGCGTGCGGGTAAGGGCATCGAGCATGCCTGCCGCGTGGCTTTCCAGCCTGCCTGCGCCGCCGGCATCGTGAAAGTTGTCGCCAAGCGTATAGACCCGCCGCGCGCCGGTTGCCTTCACCGCTGCCGCCAGCCGCTCCAGTGTCTCGCGGCTGTCATAGGGGGGCAGGAACTGGCCGTGGCGGGCAAAGAAGCTGGCTTTTTCCAGGTGCAGGTCGGCCACCAGCAGGGCATTTTCGCGCGGCCAGAACAGCGCATTGCCCCCGCGCCCATGCGGCACGATGGCGAACTCCTGCCCGCAGAATCCGAAAGTGAACGAAACGGGAACCATGACCTGCACTTGCCGTTCCCTGCTGGCTTTGGCAAGGAATAACCCATGACCGACTGGACCAGCCAAACCGATACTGCCCGCCACTGGTTCGAAAGCCTTCGCGACCGCATCTGTGCCGAGTTCGAGGCGATCGAGCGCGAAGCGGGATCGGATGCCGCCTTCCAGTACCTGCCGTGGGACCGCGAGACGGAGGACGGCTCGGATGGCGGCGGCGGCGTGCGCGGCGTCATGAAGGGCCGCGTGTTCGAGAAGGTGGGCGTCAACGTCTCCACCGTGTCCGGCGATTTCGCGCCCCAGTTTGCCGCCAGCGTCAACGGGGCGAGTGCGGAGAACCCCGGCTTCACCGCAACCGGCATCAGCCTGGTTGCGCACATGGCCAACCCGCACGTGCCGGCGGTGCACATGAACACCCGCTTCCTGACAACGCAGGCCGCTTGGTTTGGCGGCGGGGCAGACCTTAACCCGCCGATCCCCTATGCGGAGGATACCGAGGCCTTCCACGCCCGCTTCCGCGCCGCCTGCGCTGCGCACAACCCGACCTATTACGAGCGCTTTAGCAAGTGGGCTGACGAATACTTCTTCATCCCCCATCGCGGCGTGGCGCGCGGGGTGGGCGGCATATTCTACGACCACCTCGAATGCGAGGATGAGGCCGCCTTCGAACGCCACTTCGCCTTCACCCGCGACGTGGGCGAGGCCTTCCTTGACGTGTTCCCCCGCCTGGTGCGGGCGCGCATGGGGCAGGAATGGACAGAGGCCGAAAAGGCCGCGCAGAAGGAATGGCGCGGGCGATATGTGGAGTTCAACCTCGTCTATGATCGCGGCACGCTGTTCGGCCTCAAGACCGGTGGCAATATCGAGGCCATCCTGATGAGCCTGCCGCCGGAAGTGACGTGGGGGTGACCTTCCGGTGAGGCGCGGCCTCAGCCATCCCCTGCGACTGGTGCCGCTGCTGTTCCTGGCCGCGATCACCTTGGGCACGCTCCTGCTGCTGATGCCCTTTGCCACGACCAGTGGCAGGAGCGCTCCGTTGATGACGGCATTGTTCACGGCCACTTCGGCCGTTTCCGTCACCGGGCTGATCGTGGTCGATACGCCGACCTACTGGTCAGCCTTTGGCCAGGTAACGATCATGGTCCTGTTCCAGCTGGGCGGGCTGGGCATCATGACGGCGGCAACCTTGCTCGGCCTGATGGCGGGGCGCGGCTTCGGCCTGCAGATGCGGCTGGCAACGCAGGTGGAGCGCAACCGGCTTACCGGGCGGGATGCAAGGTCGGTGCTGCGGATGGTGCTGGGCGTGACACTGGTGATCGAGGCTGTCATTGCCATGACACTGGCGGCGCGGTTTGCTGCCGGGCACGATTTCGGCATCCTGGCTGCAGCCTGGCACGGGCTCTTCAATGCGGTCAGCGCCTTCAACAATGCCGGTTTCTCGACATTCTCCGCCAGCATGATGGATTTCCAGTCGGACCCGCTGGTCCTTGGTCCGATCATGATCGCGGTCATCGTTGGCGCGCTGGGCTTTCCGGTCATGGAGGATTTTCGCTATCACGGGCTGCGTCCGCGCCTGTGGACGTTGCACAGCCGGATGACGCTTGCGGGTACCGCCATCCTCCTGTCGCTGGGCTTCATCGCCCATCTGGCGATGGAGTGGAACAATCCCGGCACCCTTGGCCCGATGGGCGTGGGATCTAAGCTGCTCAACGCCGCATTTCATTCGGTGATGCCGCGCACGGCGGGTTTCAACAGCCTCAACCTTGGCGAATTCCGTGACGAGACGCTGCTGGTGAATTCCGTCCTGATGTTCATCGGCGGTGGCAGCGCCGGGACCGCGGGCGGCGTGAAGATCACCACCGTCTTCGTCCTTTTTGCCATCGTTGCGGCGGAAGTCTTGCGGCGGCGCGATGCCGACGTGTTCGGCAGGCGGCTTGGCTCCACCGTGGGTCGTCAGGCTCTCAGCGTGGTCGTGCTGGCGATGGGCCTGATCATGGCGGCCACGACCTTTATCCTTGCCGTTACCGCGCTGCCCCTGCGCGATGTCCTGTTCGAGACCGTGTCCGCCTTTGCCACTGTCGGCCTGTCGACCGGGATCACCGCCCAGTTGCCGCCATCGGCATTGCTGGTGCTGGCGGTCTTGATGTTCGTCGGTCGCGTGGGCACGATTACCGCTGCCACGGCCCTGGCCCTTGGTGCCCGCGACCGCCCCTACCGCTTGCCAGAGGAGAACCCGATTGTCGGCTGAAACACGCAAGCCCGTCATCGTCATTGGCCTTGGCCGCTTCGGCAGCGCCGTGGCGACCGCGCTGGAGCGGATGGGCCACGAAGTGCTCGGCGTTGATGCCGATCCCGAACTCGTTGCCGAGCACAAGGACCTGCTCACCCAGGTTGCCGAGGCCGACTGCACAGAGGTGGCGACGCTGGAAAGCCTTGGCGCGGGCGATTTCGATTCCGCGGTCGTTGCCATCGGCACCCATATCGAGGCGAGCGTCCTGACCGTGCTCGGCCTGACCGACCTGGGCGTGACCAATATCTGGGCCAAGGCCACCAACGAGCGCCACGGCCGCATCCTGGAGCGCACCGGCGCGCACCATGTGGTCTTCCCCGAACAGAAGATGGGCGAACGCGTTGCCCGCCTGCTCAACGGCAGGCTGCTCGATTTCATCTCCTTCGACGACAGCTTCGGCATTGCCCGGCTGCAGGCGCCGGCCTCCATCATCGGATTGCCGCTGGTCACCAGCCAGTGCCGCAAGCGGTTCGATGTGACGGTGATCGGGGTCAAGCGCGTTGGCGAGGACTTCATCCACGCCCTGCCGGACACGATCATCCTGCCCGGTGACGAACTGGTGGTATCCGGCAATACGGCACGGATCGAAGCCTTCGCTGCATCGGCCTGATGCCATGAAGGCAGAAGGTCCGTGCAATCGACGGACCTTTCCCGGCAGCCATTGATCAGAAGCCAGCGCGAAACCCCGCCAACCGCTCCAACGCCTCCTCCAGCACCCCCTCCTGCTTGGCGAAGCAGAACCTCAGGTACCCCCGCACCGGATCGGCGAGGTAGAAGGCCGAGACCGGGATAGAGGCGACGCCAGCCTCGCGCAGCAGGCGCTCCGCCACCAGTTCATCGTCCGCCGGCAGGCCGCTGGCGGCAAGGTCCACGGTCACGAACCAGGTGCCGTCGCCCGGCAGCACAACATATCCCGCCGCCTCCAGCCCGCGCACGAGCTGCTCGCGCCTTGGCGCATAGATCGCGGCGTGGGCATCATGCCAGGCATCGGGCAGGGCGAGGCCCTCTGCCACGGCCCATTGCAGCGGGGTGGCGGTGGTGAAGGTGAGGAACTGGTGCTGGGCGGCGATCATGTCGGCCAGCGGCGGCGCGGCCACCACCCAGCCGACCTTCCACCCGGTGAGGCTGAACAGCTTGCCGGCTGAACCCACCTTGATCGAACGGTCCCGCAACGCGCCCACATGCAGCGGCGACGCGTGCGGCTGGCCGGAAAAGATCATCCCCTCCCACACCTCGTCGCACAGGAGGACGAGATCGTGCGCCTCGCACAAGGCTGCGAGCCTTTCGAGGTCTTTCAACCCCACTTGTGTGCCCGTAGGGTTGTTGGGCGTGTTGAGCACCAACAGGCGCGTGGCAGGCGTGATCGCGGCTTCCAGTTCGTCCAACGGGATAGACCAGTGCGGCGGCGCGAGGTTGACCGTGCGCACCGTGCCGCCGGCCCGCGCCACCAGCGGACCATAGGCATCGTAGCACGGTTGCAGCAGCACCACCTCGTTGCCCGGCTGGACAAAGGCGAGGATGCTGGCAGCCAGTGCCTCCGTCGCGCCGGAGGTGACCACCACCTGTGCCGGGTCGATCGCCAGCCCCTGCCGCCGCGCATAATAGTCGCACACCGCCTGCCGCAGCTCGATGAGGCCGCGCATCGGCGGGTACTGGTTGGGGCGGCCTGCCAGCGCCCGCTGCGCCGCGCTCAGCAGTTCGGGAGAATGCTCGGCATCGGGAAAGCCCTGGCCAAGGTTGATTGCGCCCAGTTCGCGGGCAAGGCCGGACATCCGGTCGAAGATCGTCAGGGCAAGCGGAGTTGTACGCGGCATCGTGCGCCCCTTGTGCAAGCGGACGCCGCTTGCCGCAAGGTGCTCAGTTGGGAGCGGCTGCCGCTTCCTCCATCCGCTCGTCAACGTCGCGCAGCGCCAGGTTGCCGGGCAGGTTGGCGCGGCTGGCATAGAGGCTGGCCAGGTAGGCGCGGTCGAAATCGGTCATCGATTGCGGGGCATTCACCGGATCGTCGAACAGCGACAGGATCGTGCCATAGGTCGCCTCGCCATTATCCACCGGGCGGGTGCGGGCGAGCAGCCGCATGGTCGCGTAATCGGCGAGGGCGAGGCCATCGAGGTCTTCCAGCAGGTCGGTATCGATCATGATCACCGAGGCGAGGATATCGCGCCGGGTGCCGGCATTGAGGCGGGTGGTATCGGTGGCATCGAAAACAGGGGGCCGGCCGCTGCGGTCCTGCCCGCCGGTGGTGCGGATGGCGACGATGTTCCATGCCAGCACCGGGCCTTCGGTTTCGCGCACGCGCTTCTTCTCGTCGAACGACAGGGGGTGGACCAGCTGATGGTTGTGGCGGGCCATTTCCTCGAACTCGGCCAGGGGCTCGTCCACGAAGACCGCGATGACATTGGCGCCGCAGCCGGGCGTTTCGTCAAGGTCCAGCCCGGCGGCCTCGGCATTGTGGTAGATCCGGTCGATGATGTATTGCGCGCTTGCGGCCGAAAGGCCCCAGACACCGGGGCAGATCGGGTCCTGGAAACGGGCCAGCGGTTCACCCGTCACGGCGCCGCGCGGGGTTACGGCGCGGGCCTGCGAGCGGACCTCGCCGCTGTCGATCGCGCCGCTTTCCCGTTCGCTGCGAACCAGGATATCGGCTTCTGGCGGGGAGGCCTGTGCCATGGCAGGGGCCGCCGCAAGGGCAAGGCAGGCGAGCAGGGCAGCAACCGGACGCGATGCGGGCATGGGGTGATCCTTTCACCCTGGGCATTGCCACGCGCCATCCCGTTCTGCCACCCCGTCCCGGCGAACGGACGACTGCGCTCGACCAGCGATGACAGCACGCGTCTGCCCGGGCAGTGCAGCACAGCCCGGCCAAATGTTTTGGCGTATTCACGGGCGTGGGATGGTAAGGCCTGTCCGCAAGGCGCAGCTTTGAGTTGCAAATCCGGGCGTTTGACCCCCATTTAGGCAGAATGCTGCGCCAATACGAACTTGTTGAACGGGTCAAGGCCTACGACCCCGATGCCGACGAGGCGCTGCTGAACCGCGCCTATGTCTATACGGTGCAGAAGCACGGCAGCCAGAAGCGTGCCAGTGGCGACCCCTATTTCAGCCACCCGGTAGAGGTTGCCGGGCTGATGACCGACCTGAAGCTGGACCAGGAAACGATCATCACCGCACTGCTCCACGACACGGTGGAAGATACCCTTGCCACGATCGAGGATATCGAGGTTCATTTCGGCCCCGATGTGGCGCGGCTGGTCGACGGGGTGACCAAGCTTTCCAAGATCGAGCAGATGCCCGAGGACG
>CAZTED010000044.1:11766-18787 GCA_964612175.1 uncultured Sphingomonadaceae bacterium | reverse complement strand
TCCTGCGGCGGCTGGGAAAGCACGCGCCAGACATTGTACTGCACGCTGCGCGCCACCTTGCGATCCTTTGGCGCACCGGCATCGCGCGCGGCGCGGGCGGCTTCCACCGACATGTCGACATGGACGAAGCGCGCAGGGTGGGAATTGTCGTGCGCATCGTTCTGGCCGAGCCGTTCGGAAAAGCGCAGGATGCCGCGGTTGAATATCTCGATCTGGTCGCAGCCGGATACGGCTTTCAGCATTTCCGCCACCTCGCCGGCATGGACGCGGGCCACTTCCTCAAGGTTGGTCAGGTCGGCCACGGCGCTGGCGTGTTCGACCAGGGTGAAGCCTTCGACATCGAGCGAGCACCCAAGGCCGCGCGCGTCGCGGATATCCACCTCGCGCGGGGCGACCGGGACAAAGTCCTTCTCGTGGGCGTTGGCATAGAAATAAGGCTTCTTCTCGGTGCGTTCGGAATAACCGACCGCGGCGCGCACATCTGCTGGCATTGTTACCCCTCCGGAAATTCTTCTGTGTCGATCGTCGGCCGGATCGCATCGTGATAGCGGTGGCCCTGGATGGTCTGCTGGTTGATGATCCGCCCGGCCTCCTCGATCACGCCATCGGGCAGCGGCAGGCTGGCCGCGGCCATGTTTTCTTCCAGGTGCGCGATCGACGTGGTCCCGGGGATCACGTGGCAATGTTCGCCCTGTTCCAGCACCCAGCGCAAGGCCAGCTGTGCCGGGGTGAAGCCGTTGTCGCGCGCCAGTGCCTCGAACCGTTCGATCACCGCCAGGTTGTGCGGCCAGTTCTCAGGCTTGAAGCGCGGCATCCGGGGACGCAGGTCGGTCTCCTCCAGCAAGGATGGATCGCGCAGCACACCGCCCAGCGCCCCGCGGCCCAGCGGGCTGAAGGCGACGAGCGCGATGCCCAGTTCGGCGCAGGTCTCCCGCACGCCCAGTTCGACATTGCGGGTCCACAGCGAGTATTCCGGCTGGGTGGCGGCGGGCGGGTGGACCGCGTGGGCCTCGCGGATGTGGGCAGCGCTCCATTCGGAGACGCCATAGGCGCCGATTTTGCCCGCCTCGATCGCGCGGACCATCGCGCCCACGCAATCGGCGACCGGCACCTTGGGATCGAAGCGGTGCATGTAGAACAGGTCGATATGGTCGGTACCCAGCCGCGCCAGCGTGGCATCGACCGCCGCCGTGATGGTATCAGGCGAACAGTCGATGCCGCGCTTCGGCCCGTCCACGACGATGCCGGTCTTGCTGGCAAGGAAGTATTCGCTGCGGCGATGGCCCACCGCGCTGGCGATCAGCTCCTCGTTCCTGCCGCCGCCATAGATGTTGGCGGTGTCGAGGTGGTTGCAGCCCATGTCGAGCGCGGCATTGAGCAGCCGCGCCCCGTCTTCCGGCGAGGGCGGCGTGCCGTAGGCCCACGACAGGTTCATGCAGCCCAGGCCGACGGGATTGAGCCGCCGGCCGGCGATGTCGCGCTCGCCGATCGCCATCAGGACCAGCCGTCCTGCGCTTCGAGGCTGGCGGCCAGTTCGCCGATCACCCGGTAGCAATCGAGCACCTGGGCAACCGAGCTGTTGGGTTCGCGCCCTTCGCGGATCGCGGCGATGAATTCGCGGTCCTGCAGCTCGATACCGTTGTTCGATACGGCCACGCCGGAAAGGTCGACCGGTTCTTCCTTGCCGGTGACGAGGTCGTCATAGCGGGCGATGTAGGTGGCGGTGTCGCCGATGTAGCGGAAGAAGGTGCCGAGCGGCCCGTCGTTGTTGAAGCTGAGCGACAGGGTGCAGATCGCGCCGCTCTCGCTCTTCATCTGGATCGACATGTCCATCGCGATGCCCAGTTCCGGATGCTTGGGGCCCTGGATGGCATTGGCGGTGACGATCTTGCCCGCCTGGTAGGCGAACAGGTCGATCGTGTGCGCGGCATGGTGCCACAAGAGGTGGTCGGTCCAGCTGCGCGCCTCGCCCTTGGCGTTCATGTTCTTGCGGCGGAAGAAATAGGTCTGCACGTCCATCTGCTGGATCGCCAGCTCGCCCGCCACGATCCTGTTGTGCACGTACTGGTGGCTGGGGTTGAAGCGGCGGGTGTGGCCAACCATGCAGACAAGGCCGGTTTCCTGGCTCTTCCTGAGCACCGCCTCGGCATCGGCCCAGCTGTCGGACAGGGGGATTTCCACCTGCACGTGCTTGCCCGCTTCCATGCAGGCGATCGCCTGTTCGGCATGCATCTGGGTGGGGGTGCACAGGATCACCGCGTCGACATCGTCTCGGGCGAGAGCTTCGGACAGCTCGGTGCCCGAATGCTTCGCACCGTACTTGGCAGCCACTTCCGCGGCCTGTTCGGCGCGGCGCGAGATGATCGAGGTGATTTCGACGCCGTCGATGTTCTTGAGGCCGTCGAGGTGCTTTTCGCCGAAGGCGCCGGCACCGGCCAGGGCAATACGCATGGATGTCTCCCTCTCCCCCTTTCGGGGAGATGGCCGGGTAAAGGGGGCTGTCCTGCGCCCGGCCCTAAGCAATGTGTTGGAGGACAGCCCCTCTGCCAACCCTCTCCCCCGAAGGAGAGAGGGCTTCGATGGTTACTCGGCCGCCTGGGCCAGGCTGTGCCCGCTCATCACGCGGCGCGGCTCCAGCGCCTCGCCGGCGGTTTCCTCCGGCTGCAGGATCATCGCGCCAAGCGCGGTGTTGGACGCGGGGATGTGGTAGAAAGTGTAAAGGTCCTTGACCTTGTCACCCAGCGCGCCGCGCATGATCAGCCACATCACCAGCTCGATGCCTTCCGAACCCGCTTCGCGCAGGTAATCGATGTGCGGCTTCTTGCTGAGCGTTTCGGGGTCGGTGATCAGCTGCTCGATGAAGTCCAGGTCGAACTCCTTGTTGATCAGGCCTGCGCGCGGGCCCTGCAGCTGGTGGCTCATCCCGCCGGTGCCCCAGACGTGGACGTTGAGGTCTTCCGGGAAGCTTTCGATCGCGGCGCGGATGCTGTCGCCCAGCGCGAAGCAGCGGGCGCCCGAGGGCGGCGGATAGGTGACCACGTTGACCGGGAAGGGGATCACCTTGCACGGCCATTCGCTCGGCTCGCCGAAGATCATCGACAGCGGCACGGTGCAGCCGTGGTCCACGTCCATCCGGTTCATGATGGTCATGTCGAAATCGTCGAGGATCAGGCTCTGGGCGATGTGCCAGGCTAGGTCCGGGTGGCCGATCACGTCGGGCACCGGGCGCGGGCCCCAGCCTTCATCGGCCGGCTTGAAGCTTTCCGCGCAGCCGATGGCGAAAGTGGGGATGATGTTCATGTCGAAGGCGGAGGCGTGGTCGTTATAGACCAGCACCACCACGTCGGGCATGTTGCCGGGCTGCCTGATCCATTCCTTGATCGGCTCGTAGCCGTTGAACACCGGGCCCCAGTAATCGTTGCCCTTGGTGCCGGTCTGGATGGCGGCGCCCAGCGCCGGGATGTGGCTGGACGTGATGCCCGTGGTAACGCGTGCCATGATCAGAAACCTCCCTTGATCGAGCGGACGCCCTCTGGCGAACGGCCACCCTTAATCATCATTTCGGCATATTCTTCCTGGGTCATGCCGGTCATGGATCCGGCGGCGAACTGGAAGCTCTTGCCGTCGGTCGAGAACAGCTTGGACAGGAAGTAGACGTTCCCGCCTTCGTCGATCATCGCATTGTAGTTGCGGTCGAGCACGGCCTGCTTGGCGGCCGGGGTGAGGTTCCATTCGTCGAGGTAGGCGCTTTCGTCGGCGAGGAACCGCTTGCGGTTCTCCTCCTTCATCAGGCTCATCGCGAACTGGTTGAGGTTGTAGCCCTTGCGCGCCCGCTGCGCGGTGAACACGCGGGTGCCGGGGATGTCGTCGAAAGCGGCCAGGTACGAGTGGATGTCGATCCGCTCTTTCTTCTTTTCGGTCATTGCTCGGATTCCTCGGGGTTATTCCATTCGTAGGTCAGCGGCGCCTCGCGAAAGGCGAAGCGGTCGATATGGCGTTCGACAACGCCGCGCATGCGCAGGTTCTCTTCCAGGTCGGCGGTGGTCAGCGTGATGCCGATGCCGCCGTTATGGGCGGTCATCACCACGTTGGTGTGTTCGGAGAAGGGAAAGATGCCCATGCCGTCGCCTTCGTCGTAACTGGTGGCGAACTTGTGGCCCCAGTGGCTGACGAGTTGCTGGATGTAGCGCTCGGGCTTCTGGCAGGCGGCAAATCCGGTGGCGGTGGAACTCACAGGCCCCTCGCTTTCAGTTGTGCGTCGAGACGCGGGAACACCCGGCGGGCATTGCCTTCGAAGATCGCGTGGCGTTCCTCCTCGGAGATGTCGAGCGCATCGACATAGCGCTTGGTGTCGTCGAAATAGAACCCGGTGGTCGGATCGATCCCGCGCACTGCGCCCACCATTTCGCTGCCGAACAGGATGTTCTTGTTGTCGATCACGTCGGCCAGCAGGTTGATGCCCGGCTGGTGGTAGACGCAGGTATCAAAGAACACGTTGTTCATCAGGTGGCTGGACAGGTCCGGCTTCTTGAGCATGTCGGCAAGCCCCCGGTAACGGCCCCAGTGATAGGGCACCGCGCCGCCACCATGCGGGATGATGAAGCGCAAGGTGGGGAAGCGGCTGAACAGGTCGCCTTCCAGAAGCTGCATGAAGGCGATGGTATCGGCCGCGATGTAATAGGCGCCGGTGGCGTGCATCGCCGGGTTGCAGCTGCCCGATACGTGGATCATCGCCGGCACGTCCAGCTCGCACATGGCCTCGTAGAACGGGAACCAGAACGCATCGGTCAGCGGCGGGTGCCGGAAGTGGCCGCCACCCGGATCGGGGTTGAGGTTGCAGCCGATGAAGCCCATCGTCTCCACGCAGCGCCTGAGCTCGGCGATAGAGCTGGTCATGTCGGCTTCCGGGCTTTGCGGCAGCATGCACACGGGCGCGAAGACTTCGGGATAGAGGCTGGCCACGCGGCCGATCAGGTCATTGCAGACCTGCGCCCACTTCACCGCCACGCTCTGGTCGCCCACGTGCGGGGCCATGGCGCTGGCGCGGGGGGAGAAGATGGTCATGTCGGCCCCGCGCTCGCGGATCAGGCGCAGCTGGTTGGCCTCGATCGTCTCGCGGATCTCGTCATCGGAAATCGCCGGATAGGGCGGGCACTCGGTCCCCGCCTTGAACGCGGCCTTCTGCTCCTCGCGCCAGGCGTCATGCGCCTGGGGGAGTACGGTGTAGTGGCCGTGGCAATCGATGATCATGGTCATGTTAAGGCATCTTCCCCTGGATGGCGGCAAGTTTGGCATCGAGCCCATCGGGCGGCGGAGAAAGGCCTAGCTCGCCGATTCCCTGCTGCCAGTTCACGGTATTTTCGGTCATTAGCGGCGCAATGCCAAGATCGCGCAGCATCGCGGCGGCTTCCGCCATTTCCGCAGCGCGGCGGCGGCCATGCTGCAGCATGCGATCGAGGTTATAGTCGGTCCGATCGGCCCAGGTCACCTGCTTTTCGCTGGCATCGAGGCTGGCGAGCACTTCGTCGAGCACGCCCGCCTTGCCGGCGGCCAACACCATCTCGGCAGTCAGCGCCTCCAGCCCCTTGACCATGATCGAGCGGCACAGCTTGATTGCGCTGGCCTGGCCCACTTCGCTGCCGACCACGCGGACCCTCGCAAAGCCCAATGCCCGCAGCAACGCCTCGGCCCGCGCGGCATCAGGCCCCGCCACCAGCAGCGGCACGTTGAGCCGCGCCGGATCGACCGGGGCCATCACCGCCACATCGACATAGGCACCGCCAGCCGCGACCACCGCAGCGGCCGCGCGGCGCTTGGTGTCGGGGGCGACGGAATTCATGTCGAGCCACAGGGTGCCGGGAGCCAGGTGCTGCGCGCAGGCCTCTGCCGCAGGCACCGCCTGGTCCGCCGTGACCAGCGACAGCACCGCCTCTGCCCCGTTCAGGGCCTCCTGTACCCCGCTTGCCGCCGCCACGCCGCATTCGGCCATTGCGGCGCGGCGCGAAGGGTCAATGTCGAAGGCGGTCGCCTCGTCTTCCCATCCGCCGGCACGGGCAAAGGTGGACCCGGCCTCGCCAAAGCCGATCAGCGCCACGCGGGGGGCATCGGGGGTGGGCCTTGAGGGACTCATTTCGGTTGGCATTTCCTCTCGCGCGCGCCCTACACATTGTATGCGGTGCTTACAAGTTTGCGCCGCCGAAACACGCGACCGGCTTGACGAAGTCCCGGCGCATGGCCAACCGGTGCGCCACGCAACATTACAGCAGGAGACTCGCCCATGTCCGGAATCGTGGTCCAGAATATCCAGCGCGCAGACAAGGAAGTTGTCGCCGCGCTCGGCGCCTGCGGGGTGGCGACGGTGCATGAATCGCAGGGTCGCACGGGCCTTTTGGCCAGCTACATGCGGCCGATCTACAGCGGTGCGCGCATCGGCGCATCGGCCGTGACCATCTCGGTCCCGCCGGGCGACAACTACATGGTCCATGCCGCGATCGAGCAGTGCCAGGACGGCGATATCCTGGTGATCGCGCCGACGTCCCCGTGCGAGGACGGCTACTTCGGCGACCTCCTGGCCACCAGCGCCCAGGCGCGCGGGTGCCGGGGCCTGATCATCGATGCCGGCGTGCGCGATGTGCGCGACCTCACGGAGATGAACTTTCCGGTCTGGTCCAAGCGGATCTTCGCGCAAGGCACGATCAAGGCCAGCCTTGGCAGCGTGAACGTGGATGTGGTCTGCGCCGGGGCCTATATCCGCCCGGGCGACGTGATCGTTGCCGATGACGATGGCGTGTGCGTGGTCCGCCGCGAGGATGCCGAGGTGGTATTGAAGGCAGCTCAGGCGCGCGAGGCCAACGAGGGCTCCAAGCGCGAACGGCTGGCTTCGGGCGAACTGGGCCTCGACATGTACGGCTTCCGCCAGAAGCTGATCGACATGGGCCTGAAGTGGGTTTGATCGCCATGCGTTCTGCACCTTGCATGTGGATGCGCGGGGGGACTTCCAAGGGCGGATACTTCCTGGCCG
>CAZTED010000044.1:0-11666 GCA_964612175.1 uncultured Sphingomonadaceae bacterium | reverse complement strand
GCATCGTGATGGCGGCGGCAGACCTTGGCGCCACCGGCTATGAAACGCGCGAGGAACTGGAGGGGGAGGGCTTTGCCGCGATCCGCCAGAAGATCGAGGCGATCCGGCTGGCGGCAGGGCCGCTGATGAACCTGGGGGACGCGAAGGACAAGTCGGTCCCCAAGATGTTCCTGGTGGCGCCGCCCAGGGATGGCGGGGCGATCTGCACCCGCAGCTTCATCCCCCACCGCGCCCATGCCACCATCGGCGTGCTGGCGGCGGTGACCGTGGCCACGGCCGCGCTGATCGAAGGCTCGCCCGCCGCCAAGGTGGCCAAGGTGCCCGAAGGCCGGCGCAAGACCCTGTCGGTGGAGCATCCCACCGGCGAGATGACCTGTGTGCTGACCATGGATGACAATGGCCAGGTGGCCAGCGCCGCCCTGCTGCGGACCGCGCGCAAGCTTATGGATGGGATTGTATATGGCTGATCGCATTGTTTCCTGGCACGCCAACCCGTCGAAGCCGCGCTTTGTGCCGCCGGCGGGCGCGGTGGATGCCCATTGCCACGTGTTCGGACCGATGGCGCAGTTCCCGTTCAGCGCCAAGGCCAAGTACCTGCCCGAGGATGCCGGGCCGGACATGCTGTTCGCCCTGCGTGACCACCTGGGCTTTGCCAGGAACGTGATCGTGCAGGCAAGCTGCCACGGCACCGATAACGCCGCCACGCTCCACGCCATTGCTGCTTCTCAGGGCAAGGCGCGCGGCGTGGCCGTGGTCGATCCGGCGATCTCCGAGGACGACCTTGCCCGCCTGCACCTTGGCGGGATGCGCGGCATCCGCTTCAATTTCCTGAAGCGGCTGGTCGATGATGCGCCGAAGGACAAGTTCCTCGAAGTCGCCAGTCGGCTGCCCAAGGGCTGGCACGTGGTGATCTATTTCGAAGCCGATATCCTTGAGGAACTGCGCCCCTTCATGGATGCGATCCCGGTGCCGATCGTGGTCGATCACATGGGCCGCCCGGACGTGACGCAGGGGCCTGACGGGGCCGACATGAAGGCCTTCCGCCGGTTCCTCGAAAGCCGCGAGGATATCTGGTTCAAGCCGACCTGCCCCGATCGCCTCGACGCGATCAAGGAAGGCGGGCAGGGCGATCCGTGGAACGCCTTTGCCGATGCGGTTGCGCCGCTGGTGGCGGATTACCCGGATCGCTGCATCTGGGGCACCGACTGGCCGCACCCCAACATGGCCGACGAGATCCCGGACGATGGCCACCTCGTCGACATGATCCCCCGCATCGCGCCCACGGCGGAACTGCAGAGGAAGCTGCTGGTGGACAATCCGGAGCGGTTGTACTGGGCGGATTGACGCGGGGTTGGGGGAGTCCGCTTTCGCGGGTTTCAGCCCAAATGCTGACTTTCAGCTAACGACCCCATTGCGGACCAGCAGCTTTCGACCATAGTCGCGGGATGTGGAAGATTGGATCATTTTTCATAGCGCTGCTTGTCATAGCGGGCTGCGCTGAATCGGAATGGAGCGAAGACGCTATCATTCTCGATCAGGCTGCGGTTCGAGAAGGCGAGTTCTTTCCCGCACAACTTTTCCGCGTTGATGAATTTGGACGCCCGCCCGTCCTCGATGACATGCAGCGTGAGTATTACGCTGCAGTTTCTGCCGTTTTGACAGACGCGGGCGAACCCGCACTCCCTAAGTCCGCTCAAGCGACTCCAGATGGTTCGTTGAACGTACGTTTTATTTTGATGCCCAGCTTTCACAGCGCCGTAATCGCGCGAATTTCTCCGACGCCTGATGGGCGACGCAAGTTCGTAGCCCAGCGGATTCCAATAACGAGCCACGGGTCGATGGACCGTGCGTCCATCGACCGGATTCTAACCGCCGAAGAAACGCGGGCGCTTGATCGTCTCATTGAGGACTCAAGTATACTGTTGGAACCCGCACGGGACAGCAGCGGTGGCGGCGTGGATGGTGCCAGATGGACAATTGAAGTGGCTGATAATGAACACTACCACTTGATCGACCGCTGGTCGCCAAAGGGCGGCGACCCCGTGCATCAGCTCGGTTTAGCCATGCTCCGGCTAACTGGATGGGAGTTAGAGGCCCTCTACTAACTCGAGAGAGCCAGTCCGCTAACCACCCTCGCTTCAGACATTCGTCCGAGAAATCACCCGGCCCAAAACCTGCCGCCCAGCATCAACATGGCCCGGCACAATGGCCCGTCCCGCAAGCCCCTCCCCGCCGGGGAGGGGTGGCGGTGCGGATCAGCCCTCGACCACCATGCGCACGAAGTCGACCGTCTGGCGGGTTGCCGCGGCGAATTCGGTGGCGGTGGCCTGGAAGGCGCCATAGCGGCTGAATTCTTCCGGCTTCATGCCTTCGAATTCATAGGCCTGGCGGAAGCTGGGCAGCTTCATCAGCTTCTCGATGCTCTTGGGGTTGGGCTCGCGCTCGATCGCCTTGGGATCGAAGGTCAGATCGTCCTCGGCCTCCATGCAGCCCAGGATGTAGCCCGGCGGGCAGGTGTAGACCATGTCCGACCCGGCGAAGTCCTCGATATGGCGGCTGACGACCTTGCCGTTGTCGTCCTTCTCCACGCGCATCGAGCACTGCAGCATCTTGGACGGGTGGTTGATCGACTTGCCGAACCAGTAGGCGCGCTTGAGCACGGCTTCCTCGCCATCGCGGATTTCCATCATCGACAG
The DNA here is from genome assembly GCA_964612175.1 of uncultured Sphingomonadaceae bacterium. Taxonomy (GTDB): domain Bacteria; phylum Pseudomonadota; class Alphaproteobacteria; order Sphingomonadales; family Sphingomonadaceae; genus Alteraurantiacibacter. The sequence goes on along the minus strand of CAZTED010000044.1, from coordinate 8,970 downwards.
GTCGATGCCGCGTGCCTTGGCTTCCTTCTGCCAGTCACCCAGCTGGCCCAGGCGGGCAGACATGTGGGTGATGACGCTGCGGAACTTCGACAGGTCGACGCCCGCCGCACGGGCCCGCTGCAGGCCGGCGGTGACTGCGGCCATGCAGCGCGAATACTGCGACACGGTGAAGCTGGTGGTGTTGTTGGTGGAAATGCCGCGCGCGGTCAGCTCCTCCAGCACTTCGTAGCCTTCTTTGGAACCGGGCAGCTTGACCATCACGTTCTCGCCCATGGCGGCGATGGAAAGGCCCTGTTCCAGCATCTTGTCGCCATCGGTCACGAAGCGCGGATCGACCTGGCCGGACAGCATGCCGTACTTGCCACCGGAGGTTTCATAGACGCGGTGGATGGCGCTTGCGCCCTTCTTCACCAGGTCCAGGTACATGGTCCAGTAGACCTGTTCCACGCTCATGCCCGGGTTCTTGCGCGCGATGTCCTTGATCTCCGCGCGCCACAGTTCGGGGGCCAGCTGGATCGCCTGCAGGCTGAGCGGCGGGTTGGTGGTAACGCCGCGGAAGCCCATGGTGCCGGTATCGTGGATGGTGCCGTTGTCATAAAGGCGGGTCAGCTGCTCGGTCCAGGCAGCGCGCTTGCCCTCGGGCGCCTTGGCCAGCGTCTCTTCCTTCCAGCTGGGGTAGATCAGCGGCGAGCTGTCCCACCAGATTTCCGCTTCCGGATTGGTTTCGGCCAGCTTTTCGAGGACGTGCTTGGACATGGGTAGCTCCTGCCGGGGCGCAATGCAGAATCGCGCCGATTGAATCTAGCGCGGCCCCCCTAGCGCAAATGGGCCAGCGGGATAACCCCCGTGTGGAAAGCTCTGCCCAGCTTGCGACAAAGTGATACCACGACATGTATTTATTCCCGCAGGCGGGGTCCTCTATAGATGCGCGGTATGTCCGCCGCCCGCTTTCCTTTCGCCCTGATGATGGCAGCCTTGCCGGCGATGGCGGTTCCCGCGCTGGCGCAGGACAGGGCTGCGCCTGTTGCTCCGGCGGCCGATCCGGCGGCCGATCCTGTGGCCGATCTTGCGGCTGTGCCTGCCGACGCCGACCGCATCGTGGTGCGCCGCGGCCGGCCGGAAGATGTCACCCGCGCCGAAGTTCACCGGCAGGCGCGGGCCATCACCGATGCCGACGATCAGCAGGAAGTCCCGCTCGCCCGGTTCGAGGACGTGCTGTGCCCCGGCGTCATGGGCTTGCGCACCGATGCCGCCATGCTGATGATCGATCGCATCCGCGACAATGCCCACCAGCTCGGTATCCGCCTCGCCGATGACGGGTGCCATCCCAACATGCTGGTGGTCTTCTCGCCCGACAGCCAGGCGACCATGCGGGCCATGGCGGACCAGAACGCCTATGTCTTCCAGTTCCTGGAGCCGGAGGACCGGCGCGAGACACTGGCCCCGGCCCCGGTCCACGTGTTCCGCCACGTTGTGCCGCGCACACGCGATGGCATGGGCATGGGCCAGGTCCGCAACCTCACCGCCCCGCCATGGTCGCAGCAGCAGATGGCCCATTCGCTGATCTACACCACCACCCGCCGCGATATCTCCTCGGTCACCGTGGTGTTCGACCGGGACGAGGTGCGCGGCATGTCGGTGGTGCAGCTGGCCGACTATGCCACCATGCGCGGTCTCGCGCCGACGAGGCCCGCAGCAGGGCTGGCGATGGACACGATCCTGGGGCTGTTCGATTCCGCCGGACCCTGGCCGGAAACCCTGACCGATTTCGACCGCGCCTACCTGCGCGCCCTGTACGACTGGATCCCCAACCTTCCCGCAGCGTACAAGATCGGCAACGTCAACGACGAGCTGGACCGCATCGCGCAGGAGGCCCAGGCGCGGGATCTGCAGGAGCCAGAATAGGGGCGCCAATCTGGTGATTGGTGACGAAGGCTGTCATCCGTCCGGTTTTTCTTGCCCGTTTCCTGCTCTGCGCTACCATCAGGCCATTGGAAGACAGGGGGGATTTGCCATGGAAATCGTACTGTTCGCCGTGGTGTTCATGGTGCTCGTGTTCCTCATCATGGGGGTGCGGGTGGTCAAGCAGGGCTTCGTCTACACGGTGGAGCGGCTGGGCAAGTACACCAAGGCGGCCGAGCCGGGCCTGCTGGTGATCGTCCCCTTCGTCGACAGGGTAGGGCACCGGGTCAACATGATGGAGCAGGTGCTCGACATCCCCGGACAGGAAATCATCACCAAGGACAACGCCATGGTGGGCGTGGATGCGGTGGTGTTCTTCCAGGTCCACGATGCCGGCAAGGCGGCCTACGAGGTGTCGAGCCTGTTCGTGGCGATCATGGCGCTTACCACCACCAACCTGCGCACCGTGATGGGCAGCATGGACCTCGACGAGACGCTGTCCAAGCGTGACGAGATCAATGCCCGCCTGCTCTCGGTGGTCGACCATGCCACCTCCCCCTGGGGCGTGAAGATCACCCGAGTGGAGATCAAGGACATCCGCCCGCCCAAGGACATTTCCGATTCCATGGCCCGGCAGATGAAGGCCGAGCGCGAGAAGCGCGCCGAAATCCTCGAGGCCGAGGGCAAGCGCGCCAGCGCGATCCTGCGCGCCGAGGGTGAGAAGCAGGCCGCCATCCTCGAAGCCGAGGGGCGCCGTGAAGCCGCCTTCCGCGATGCCGAGGCGCGCGAGCGCGAAGCCGAGGCCGAGGCCAAGGCGACGCAGATGGTGTCCGATGCCATTTCCGCCTCGGGCGTGCAGGCGATCAACTACTTCGTGGCGCAGAAGTACACCGATGCGGTGGCCAAGTTTGCCACCAGCCCCAATGCCAAGACCATCCTGTTCCCGGTCGAGGCGACGCAGCTCATCGGCACGCTGGGCGGGATCGGCGAACTGGCAAGGGAAGCGCTCGCCGGCCCGGATGCGTCGGCCCCGCCGGCGCCGCGCCGCGCGCCGCCCAGCCCGCCGCGGCCCTCGGTCCCGCCGGTCGGGGGTGGCCAGTGACCGGCTGGCTCGACAACCTGGAGCCATACCTGCTGTGGCTGGCCCTCGGCCTGCTGCTGGCGGCGGCGGAAATGCTGGTTCCGGGCGTGTTCCTGATCTGGCTGGCCGGGGCGGCGCTGGTGGTCGGCGGGCTCGCCTTCCTGCTGCCGATCGGTGTGCCGCTGCAGATCCTGCTTTTCGCGGTGCTGGCGATGATCGCGCTGTATGTCGGCAAGCGCTACCTGCGCGATAACCCGGTGGAATCGGCCGACCCGGCGATGAACAAGCGCGGCCTGCGCATGGCTGGCGAAGTCGCCACCGTCACCCAGGCAATCGCCGATGGCAAGGGCCGCGTCCACCACGGCGATACCGAATGGATCGCGCGCGGACCCGATGCGCCGGTCGGGGCGAAAGTGCGGATCACCGGGGCGAACGGGTCCGAACTGCTCGTCGAACCGCTCGGCTGATCCTGACCCGAAGCAGGCCTGCTTTCGGTTACGCCTTCTGGACGGTGAAGCGGCCGTGCTTGCGGAAGCGCACCATCCACTTGTCGAGGAACAGCGACAGCGGCTTGGGCTGCACGCCAAGCTTGCCGATGCCCGGCAGCTTGCCGGTGGCGCAGCTGCCCGCCTTGAGCATGGCCCACTGGTCGGTCGACATCGGCGTGCCGGGCAGTGCGGCGAACAGGGCGCTCAATGAATCGGGCACGGGGATGAAGGGGCGGTTGCGGCCCTGCGCACCGGCGATCGCCTGGTGCAGGTCCATCATGGTCATGACATCCGGGCCCGCCAGTTCATAGGTCTTGCCGCCGTGTGTGGCAGGATCCGCCAGGGCATTGGCGGCGGCGGCGGCCACGTCGTCGACCCACACCGGCTGCAGTTCGGCATCCGGCCCGAAGACCGGCAGCACCGGCATGGCCGCGATGAGGCCGGCGAACATCTGCACGAACTGGTCATCCGGCCCGAAGATAACCGACGGGCGCAGGATCGTGGCGCGGGGGAAGGCTTCAAGCACCATCTGCTCGCCCAGTCCCTTGGTGCTGGTGTAAGTGCCGTCGCTGGCGGCATCGGCGGCAAGGCTGGAGAGATAGACGAAGGCCTGCGCCCCGCCGGCCATGGCCGCTTCCGCCGCGATCCGTGCACCATCGGCGTGGAGTTGCCGGCCGTCCCTGCCGAAGGTGCCGACCAGCCAGACCACGGCATCTGCGCCCTCGACCACGGCGCGGATGCTGTCATCATTGCTCACGTTGCAGCGGACGAACTGCAATTGGCCAAGGTTTGCCAGCGGCTTCAATGCCAGCGCCTTGTCGGGATTGCGCGCTGCAACCCGCAGCCGTGCACCGCGCTGCAGCAGGTCCTGTGCCAGGTGGCGGCCTACGAAACCGTTGCCGCCGATCAGCACGACCAGCTTGTTGTCCAGCGAATTGCTCATAGCCAACCCATCTTGCGGTGAATGCTCATGATCATGCCCTAAGCACATCGGAGGCCTGGCGGGCAAGTGATGCGCTTGCCAGGCATGCAATAATCGCCTTCCGCCCCCATTCGCGCGTTGACAAGCCCCGCCCCAGTTCGCTAGTGGCCCGCGCCTACCCGGCAACGACCTGAGACGGTCCACGCCGCATCCGGTGCCCAGATGGCGGAATTGGTAGACGCACCGTCTTCAGGTGGCGGCGATCGCAAGGTCGTGGAGGTTCGAGTCCTCTTCTGGGCACCATCCTTCTTCCGGACGCATCCGCAAGCGTCCGGAAATGCTCCCGAAATAAGCGTCTTTGGCCAATCTTCCGGGTCCGGTGGCCTATCCGGCTTCAGCGGGGCAGGGCGCCGATGGCCAGGGCTGCGGGCTGGAGGAGGTCGCGGATGCGCTTGAGCTCCACGGCAACCGGCTCCAGCGCTTCCGGCGTCCAGATCGAACTGAGGCCGCTGCAACTGATGCCCCAGTAGCGCCGGTCAGGCCCGTCGTTCTCGATCAGCGGCACGGCAGCGGCGGCATACTGGCCATCGAACATGTCGGGAAAGATGACATAGCCGTGGGCGGCATATTGCTCTGCGGCGCGCAAGATACGCTCCTGGCGGCGCGGCCATGCTTCGGGACTGCGGCTGGCAATGGCATCGAGCGCGACCTGACGTTCCTCGTCCGGCAGGACACAAAGCACGGCCAGGCCCGAACCTGAAGAGGTGGGCGAGGCGCGCCAGCCCACCGGTTGCCCCGGCACCACGAAGCTGCCGATGGTCTGGTCTATCGAGAGGATCTCGGTCCCGCTGAACAGGCTGAGCGACACGGTGGCGCGGACCTGGGCGGTCAGTTGTTCCATGTAGGGGCGCACGATGGCAGGCAGGTCCTGGCCCTTGATCGCGGCATAGCCCAGCGTCAGCGCCGGTGCGCCGATGCGCAGGCCGGCACCCTTGGAGGCTTTCACCACGAAGCCCATTTCGATCAATGTCTGGCACAGGCGCCAGGTTGTCGGCTGGCTGAGGCCCACGCGCCGGGCGATTTCCGAAACGGTCAGCTCGGCTCCCGGCCGGTCAAAACATTGAAGGATGGACAGGCCACGCGCCAGCGCGGCGACATTCGCAGTCCGGCCTTGGCTTGACATTTCAGGCTCCGCGGATATGAATCAATCATTGAGTGAATACATAATTCACCTAGTGAATAAAGCAAGCCGATTCGCGCAGGAGCTGTAAAATGGACGACCTTCAGGGCACTTTCGCTCAGGATACCCCGATCGAGCCGGTCGAATGGCCGATGAACCGGGAGATTCATGACAATGGCTGGCGCCCGCCTGCCGGCACCCGCATCATCTCGGTCGATGACCACGGGATGGAAGAGGAGGGCCTGTGGGAAAAGCGCCTGTCGGGCGCCGACAAGGATCGCGCACCGATCCTGTGGCAGGACAAGAGCGACAACCGCTGGCACATGACCGTGGACGGCCAGAGCTATGATGTGCCCGGTATCGAGGGCAATATCGGAGAAGGCCGTCCGGGCATGTGGGACGTCAAGGAGCGGCTCAAGGACATGGACGCGGAAGGCATCGACGTGTCGCTGTTCTTCCACTCGCGCGCGATGTCGCTGGTGCGCATGCAGGACAAGGAGTTCTTCAGCCGCTGCATGGATGCCTACAACGAATGGCTGGGCGAGCTTTGCTCGGCCAATTCCAAGCGGCTGGTGGGTGTCGGCATCCTGCCGACCATCTACAAGCCCGAGGATACCGCCGCCTATATCGAAAAGTTCAAGGGCTGGGGCCTGAAGGCGCTTGAAATCCCATCAGCCCCCAAGAACGTGCCCTACAACGCAAGCGCGATGGAGCCGATGTGGGAAGCGATCGCGGACAGCGGCATTCCGGTGATGTTCCACGTTGGCGCTTATCTGGAGTACACCGGCAAGGGTGCGCTGGGCGCCAACCTGACCAAGAACCTCGGGCCCTATCGTCCCCTGTGGTCGCTGCTTGCCTTCTCGGGCATTCTCGAGCGCCATCCCAACCTCAAGGTCGTGTTCTGTGAAGGCGGGTTTGGCTGGGTGCCATGGACCCTGCAGGATGCCGATCGCGTCTACCAGGTCTACGAGACCGAGATGCGGCCCAAGCTGCAGGAACTGCCAAGCTACTATTTCCGCCGGCAGTGCTATTCGGCGTTCATGACCGACGATGTCGGCCTGAAGCAGGCGAAGGACTATGGCATGACCGACAACCTGCTGTGGTCATGCGACTACCCGCACGGTGAAAGCGTGTTCGGCGAAAGCCGCACCGAACTGAAGAAGATCTTCGATGTGCTGGGTGACGAGAAGGGCAAGGACGTGGTCGGCCGCAATGCCGCCAAGCTCTGGAACCTCTGACAAGCCACTGGCCTGAGCAGAACAAGACCCGGCCTGGCTTGCCAGGGCGGGTCTTGTCATGAGACCTACGGGAAACCGGAATCCGGCGGCAGGGCCGGGGCTGCGGGCAACCAGCGGACAGGAAGGCAGAGGACATATGGCAGGCATCGAACGGCTGCTGCGCCTTGGTGGCAAGGTGGTGGCAGTTACCGGCGCGGGACAGGGCATCGGGCGCGCTGCCGCGATCCTGTTTGCCGAAGCCGGGGCAAGGATCGTGGCCATCGATGTGAACGAGGCCGCCCTGGACAGCCTGAAGGCAGACCTGCCCGATGCCAGCACCTGCCAGTGCGACATTTCCGATGAAAGCGCGGTCGAGCAGTGCTTTTCCGGCATCCTGAAGCAGATGGGCGCTCTCTATGGCCTGGTCCATGCAGCGGCGATCTTTCCCAAGCATGCCTTCACGACCATGACGGCCGCCCAATGGGACGCCATCCATGCCGTCAATACCCGTGGCAGTTTCCTGGTCATGCGAGAGACGGTCAAGGCGATTGTCGCGGGAGGCGAGGGCGGTGCGATCGTCAATGTCTCTTCAGCAAGTGGCGAGCGCGCGCTGGTGCATCACAATTCCGCCTACGGCGCTTCTAAGGCAGCGCTGACCAACCTGACCCGTTCGCTCGCCGTCGAGGTTGCTGGCCAGGGGATCAGGGTCAATGCCGTGCTTCCGGGCGGTGTTGCCACGCAAGGGGCGGCCGAGGCAACGGCGCGGATGATCGAGGAAGGGCTTGCCCTGGGCGGCCCGATCATGTCGCCGGGCCGGTTGCCGTTGGCCCGAGCGGCGCAGCCCGAAGAGATCGCTGCCGCATGCCTGTTCCTGGCTTCCCCTGCCGCGTCCTACATCACGGGGCAGGCCATGGCGGTGGACGGAGGATTCCTGGTCAGCTGATCCGGTCGAGGATCGCCCCGATCGCCGCCTCCACCACCTTGCCGGCGGGCGAGGGCGTGCGCTGGCCAAGGCGGGCCAGGACGATCGCGTGATGGCTGGCCGGAAAGTCGGCCAGGTCGAGTTCCACCAGTTCTTCGTGGCCTTGTACCTGGGACAAGGCCCTGGAACTCTGCCAGATGACATCGCTTTGCAGGACGGCCTCGCGCAGGATGTGGAAGTTCTCGCAGACGATGGTGGGTTCAGGGGTTGCAGGCCCTATCACCCTGCCCTCGGTTGAGCCCGTGGCGATCGGGAACCCGGCAATATCGGCCAGTCGCAGGTCCGGCTTGCCTGCAAGCGGGTGGCCGGCGCGCACCAGCAGGGCCACCGTGATTGCTCCGACAAGGCGCGTGGTCATGCCGGCAGGGATGCGGGGACCTTCGGCAAACAGGCACATTTCGATGCGGCGTTCGGACAGAGCAGTGACAAGGTCCACGGCGCTGCCGGTCATCGGCATGACCCGCAGCCGGGGAAACCGTTCTGAAAGCAAGGCCAGCAGTTCGGGCAGGATGAGGCTGGAGAGAAGCGGGCCAAGCCCGAAGCTCAGCGTACCGCCTTCACCGGCGGCCAGCGCGCGTGCATCGGTTTCGAGCTGGCGGGCCTGGATCAGCAGCTTGCGCGCGTCCTGCACGAACTGGGCCCCGGCGACGGTGGGTACTATTCCCGATGGCAGCCGGTCGAATATGGCAAAGCCCAGCTCCGCCTCCAGCGCGGCGACGCTGCGGCTGAGCGCGGGTTGGGTGATGCCGGCCATGTCGGCGGCACGCGAGAAGGTGCCGGCATCGGCCAGAATGGTGATGTGGCGCAGGTGGCGAAGGTCGTAGGCCATAACTTGAATGCATGGGTACAGCAGAAACGATGCAGATCAAGCCTGTAGCGGGATGTGGTACATGTCCGCTGGCTGACTTCAGCCTTTCGACCCTGACCTGTTCGGCTTTCAGCGGGAAGGGGCAGGGGGCAGGGACGGACAGGACGCCGCCTGCTTTGCCCACGCTGCCCCTATGGCCCGAATGGCGCAGAGCAGGGCCAGGGGCTGGTCGATCATGATGTGGTGATAGGCATCGGGAATCTCGATGAACAGTGAGTCCGGCCGGAGGGATTCCCGCTGCAGCCTTTCCTCGTCCGGGGTCACAATGTTGGAAAGCTCCCCCCGGATGAAGGCGAGCCGGCAGCGGGCCTGCAGCAGCTCGTCCCAGCC
>CAZTED010000043.1:0-18890 GCA_964612175.1 uncultured Sphingomonadaceae bacterium | reverse complement strand
ACCGATGACCAGCTGCCCAGCTGGAACAGGTGCCCGCCCGATACGTCGAGGATCCCGCGCGCGCGCCACACCTCCAGCGTGTGCTTGAGGCTGTCGGGTATCTCCATGTTGCGGACATAGCGCCAGAACTCCGAATCGTCGCGCTCGCTCAGGTGGTAGTGGGCCACGATGAAGTCGCGCACGTCGGTCCATTCCTGCGCGGTGCGGCGGTTGTAGGCATCGCGCAGCGCCGGATCCATCGCCCGCGTGGGGAACAGGTCCACCAGCCGTTCGAGCGAGGACTGGACGAAATGGATCGAGGTCGATTCGAGCGGTTCGAGGAAGCCCGAGGACAGGCCAAGACCCACCACGTTGCCCACCCAGCTCCGGCGGCGGCGGCCGGTGGTGAACCTGATCAGGCGCGGATCGGCCAGCGCTTCGCCTTCGAGGTTGGCGAGCAGCCGTTGTTCTGCCTCGCTCTCGCTGCAGAAAGCGCTCGCAAAGACGTGGCCATTGCCGGTGCGGTGTTGCAGCGGGATGCGCCATTGCCAGCCCACGGCGTGGGCGATCCCTTGCGTATAGGGCCGGATGCCGCCTGCGGGTCGCGCGCTCGGCACGGCCAGCGCCCGGTCGGACGGGATGTAACGGCTCCAGTCGTCGAACGGCTCCTCCAGCGCCTTGCCCAGCAAGAGGCTGGCAAAGCCCGAGCAATCGATGAACAGGTCAGCCTCCAGCCGCCGCCCGTCCTCCATCACGATGGCCGAGACGAAGCCGCTCTCCCCGTGGCGCTCGACATCGACGATCCGCCCTTCGTGGCGGGTCACGCCGCGCGCCTCTGCAATCTTGCGCAAGTGCCGGGAATAGAGGTGCGCGTCGAAGTGGTAGGCGTGGGTATAGCGGTTGGCGACCTGGTCCTTGCGCTGGCCGGCAAGGGCAAAGCGATCCTCCCGCGCGGCAGCCCGGGCCATGAACAGGTCATCGAATTCGGGATAGGGCTGGCCGTCCCTTGCGGCCGCCAGCCGGCCCAGCAGCCACCAGTGGTGGAGCTGCACCACCCCATCAAGCTCGCGCGCGGTGCGGCCGAACTGGTGCAGGTAGCGGTCCCCCGCCCGGCCCCAGTTGAGGAATTCGATCCCCAGCTTGAAGGTGCCCTGCGTGTCGGCCATGAAGGCCCGCTCGTCGATCTTGCAGAAGCGGTTGAACTTCTGCATCGGCGGGATCGTCGCCTCGCCCACCCCGACGATGCCGATGGCATCGCTCTCCACCAGTTCCACCGAGACATCGCGCGACAGGGCAGTGGCCAGCATCGTCGCGCTCATCCAGCCGGACGATCCGCCACCCACCACCAGCACGCGGCGCACGCGCTGTTCTGAAGGGACCTGCGGGAGATAGTCGGAAGGGGCATGGTGCGTCATGGCCCGCATATTGCGGCGGGATCGGGCCGGTTGCAATCAAGACCAATTGCCGCATCCTTGTTGGCGAACCATTTGCTTTGCCGGCCCGGCCATGCCACCACGCGCATTGTGACGAGAATTGCGGGGGATAGCGACTTTTCGCGTGACTGGGACGCGGTCCGGGCGGACGGCGACATCCAGTTTGCGCCGGTCGAAGTGCCGCCGCCCGAACCGCCCGAAGCTGGCTGGCTGGCTGATTTCTTCAGCTGGCTGGCAGGCGTGCTGGAACCGGTGGCCCGGTTGATCGGCACCAACTGGACAGTCATCGGCTGGGCCCTGCTGGCCATCGTGGTGGCCCTGATCCTCTATGCCCTGTGGCGGCTGGTCGCGCCGAAGCTTCAGGAACTGGGCGAGCGGTCCGCGCCCGGCGATCCCGGCTTCGCACCCGACAAGGGCCAGGCGCTGCAACTGCTGGAAGAGGCCGACCGGCTGGCCGGCGAGGGCCGCTTCGACGAGGCGACGCACCTGCTGCTGATGCGCTCTGTCGGGCAGATCGCAGAGGCGCGGCCGGACCTGATCGACCCCTCCAGCACCGCGCGCGAGATTTCCGTCCTGCCCGCCCTGCCGGACAAAGCCCGCACTGCCTTTGCCACCATTGCCGAACGGGTCGAACGCTCGCTGTTCGCGCTGCGCCGCCTCAACGCGGAAGACTGGCAGGCAGCCCGCGCCGCCTATGCCGAATTCGCACTGGGCTATGCCCCGGTGAAGGGTGCCCGGGCATGAGCCGGGCGGCCGGTCCCTTTTCGCCCGCCGTGGTCGCGGCCCTGCTGCTGGTTGGCGCAGGGGCCTTCCTGCTGCTGCTCTATTCGATCGGGGCGGGGTGGACGGGTGACCGGATGCGGGTGACCGCCCACGCCAATTCCAACGCGCTGGATGGCTATTCGGCGCTGGTCGAGCTGCTGGAGAAGCGCGGCTTTGCGGTCGAGCTCAGCCGCGAGCAGACCGCGCGCGAGGATTACGACACGGTGCTGGTGTTGACCCCGGGCATGAACACCGATCCCGAAGTTCTGCAGGATGCGATTGCGGCCCGCCGCTATGTCGGCCCGACCATCGTGATCCTGCCCAAGTGGCAGAGCGCGCCGCTGCCAGACAATGCGCCCGCCGAAGCGGGTGACGACTGGGTGCAGCTGGGGGACGGCTTCAGCGGCTACTGGTTCGATGCCGTACCCGATTTCGAGCCGCTGGAACTCACCACCGGCACCACAAGGGGCTGGCAGGGCCTTGGCCTTGCCGGTGACCTGCCGGACGAGGAAGTGGTCCAGGCCATTACCGCCCTGCCGGGCAAGGAGCTGTTCCCGCTGGTTACCGATACCGAGGGCGACCTCCTGGCCGGTTACTGGAACCGCGGCGGATACCATCCCGCGCTGGCCGGGGCGGCCGGTGTTTCCTTCTCGCCGGGCGAGGAGGAGAACCAGGACAGCAACCTCTACCCGCTGATCGTGGTGGCCGAGCCGGACCTCATGAACAACTATGGCATGGCCGACATGACCCGCGCCATGGCCGCCGTGTCGCTGGTCGAACTGGCGATGGAGGATTACGACATGCCGGTGGTGTTCGACCTAACCATGCCGGGCCTCGGGGCGACCGAGAACCTGCTGACGCTGGCCTTCCGCCCGCCGTTCCTGGCCGCGACGCTGTGCCTGCTGGCGGCCATGCTGCTGATCGGCTGGAGGGCCTTCCTGCGCTTCGGCCCGCCGGTGGCGGAAGCCCCGGCCATGGCCATGGGCAAGACCCGGCTGGCGCGCAATTCCGCCGCGCTGGTGGAGCGCGCAAAGCGCTGGCGGCTGCTGGGCGCACCCTATGCCGCACTGGTGGCGGCCCGCACCGCCGCCGCGCTCAACTTGCGTGAGCAGGATCCCGCCGCGCGCGAGGTGGCGATAGATTCCGCCCTTGCCCTGCGCGGGATCGAAGGGCCCGGTTTTTCCGCCAGCGCCGATGCGTTGCGCCGTGCCCGCCGCCCGGCCGATATCCTGCGCGCTGCACGAACATTGCGATCAATCGAAAGGACCCTGGTGAAATGAGCATGCCTCTGGAGGAGACACGCGCGCTGGCCGCTGCGATCAGGGCGGAAGTGGGCAAGGCCATCGTCGGCCAGGAAGATGCGGTGGAACACCTCCTGATCGCGCTGGTCGCGCGCGGCCACGTGCTGCTGGAAGGTCCGCCGGGCACGGCCAAGACCTTCATGGCGCAGTGCTTCAGCCATGCCACGGGCCTTGATTTCGGGCGCATCCAGTTCACGCCAGACCTGCTGCCGGGCGATATCCTGGGATCGAACCTGTTCAACTTCCAGACCAGCCAGTTCACCCTGACCCGCGGCCCGATCTTCTGCGACCTCCTGCTGGCAGACGAGATCAACCGCACCCCGCCCAAGACCCAGGCCGCGCTGCTGGAAGCCATGCAGGAGCGCCGCGTGACGCTGGATGGCGAGACGCACCTGCTGGGCGAGCATTTCATGGTGGTGGCCACCCAGAACCCGATCGAGAACCAGGGCGTCTATCCGCTGCCCGAGGCCCAGCTCGACCGGTTCGCCTTCAAGCTGATCATCCCCTACCCCAGCATCGAGGAAGAGACCCGGATCGTGGAGCGGTTCGGCAACCTGTCCGGGCCGCCCCGGCTGGAGGACTTCGGCATTGCCCGCGTGGCCGACGCCGCGACCATTGCCGCAGCGCAAGGCTCGCTCGCCAAGGTCACCCTGGCAAAGGAGATCATCGATTACACAGTGCGGCTGGTGCGGGCCACGCGCGACCATGCAGAAATCGCCAGCGGCGCATCCCCGCGCGCGGCGGTGCTGCTGGCCAATGCCGCGCGCGCCCGTGCCGCGCTGCAGGGCCGCGACTATGTGATCCCGGATGACGTCAAGGCGCTGGCCACGGCCACCCTGCGCCACCGCCTGCTGCTCTCCCCCGCCGCCGAGATCGAAGGGCGGCAGGTGGAAGACCTTGTCGCCAGCCTGATCGAACAGACCGAGGCGCCGCGCTAGGTGAAGCTGCCCGCCATCACCTTCCGGTTCCCCATCGTGCCGTCGGGCCGCACGCTGGGCCTGACCGTGCTGCTGGCGCCGCTGGCGCTGGTGGTGGCGGCCAGTGCTCCGGGGGCCTGGGTGGTGGCACCGGCGGCGGCCGGGGCGCTGCTGGTGCTCATGCTGCTCGACGGCTGGCTGGCGGGATCGCTGCGCGATTTCGCGATCCAGCCGCCGCGCGATGCCGAGGTCGGCCAGCCCGCCACCATGCTCGTGACCGCGACCATAGAACGCGATTCGGATGCCCGCGCCCCGCAGGTCGCCATCGGCTTCGATGCGCGGCTGGGCGAAGGCGGGACCGCGCGGCTGGAGCTGGCAGGCACCGGCGAGGGCAGCCGTTTTGCCGGGCAGGTCGAGATCGTGCCGCAGCGGCGCGGGACGGGGCAGCTTCATGCCATGTGGCTGCGCTGGCCGGGGCCGCTGGGGCTGGGCCTGCGCCAGGCGCGGCGCGAGCTGGACCAGACGATCCGCGTCTGGCCGGACCTGTCGCCCACCCGCAGCCCGGTGCTGCAGGCCTTCCTGCGCGATGCCCAGTTCGGCCTCATCGCCCGCCGCATCCGGGGCGAGGGTACCCAGTTCGAGGCGCTGAGCGAATACGAGGCCGGGATGGACCGCCGCCGGATCGACTGGAAGGCGAGCGCCCGCCACACCAAGCTCTATGCCCGCGAGAACGAGGCCGAGCGTGACAACCAGATCGTCTTCGCCTTCGATTGCGGGCAGGCCATGTGCGAACCGGTTGACGGCCTGCCACGCCTCGACAGGGCCGTCTCTGCCGCGCTCACCGCCTCTTATGTCGCGCTCAAGGGCGGTGACCGGGTGGCCCTGTTCGGCTTTGCCGACAAGCCCAGCGTGCTGACCCCCTTCGTTACCGAGACGCGCAGCTTCCACCGCCTGCAGACCGCCGCGGCAGAGCTCGACTATGTGGCGCGGGAACCCAACTTCACCCTTGCACTGGCCACGCTGACGGCGCGGCTGCAGCGTCGCTCGCTGATCGTGCTGTTCTCCGATTTCACCGACCCCACCAGCGCCGAACTGATGGTGGAAAGCGTCGAGCGGCTGGTGCGCCACCACCTGGTGATCTTCGTCACCATGCGGGACGAGGAGCTGGAAGACATGGCCGCTGCCGAGCCCGCCAACGTCGGCGATGTCGCCACGGCCGTGGCCGCCGCCGGCCTCGCCCACCAGCGCGCCATCGTGCTGCAACGCCTGCGCCGCCTTGGCGTGGATGTGATCGAGGCCCCGCACGAGGCGATCGGATACCGCCTGATCGACCGCTACCTCGAAGCCAAGCGGCTGGAGGCGATCGGCTGATGGCGCTGGACCTGTTCACCCGCAAGACGATCGAGCCGCCCCCCGCGATCGAGGCGGCGTCCTTGCGCTCCGACCGCTTCCGGCTGGAACGCCAGACCGACTGGCAGCGGCTGGAAGCCATTGTCGAGGCGCTGGAGAAGAACCGCCCGGGGCGCATTTCGGACGAGGACCTGCTCGAACTGCCGGTGCTCTATCGCAAGGCCGCCTCCAGCCTGGCCGTGGCGCGTGAGACCTCGCTCGATGCGGCAACGCTCGCCTATCTGGAAGCGCTGGTGCGGCGGGCCTGGTTCCAGGTCTATGGCCCGCGTACCGGGCTGTTCGCCTGGCTGCGCGGATTCCTGGGCGGCGGGTGGAGCGCGGCGGTACGCGACATGTGGCTCGACATCTGCATCGCGCTGGCGGTGATGGTGGCGGGCACCGTGGTCGGCTGGCTGCTGAGCGCGGGCGACAACGAATGGTACTATCGCCTCGTCCCCGGCGGCATGGCCGGCGGACGCCAGCCCGGCGCGAGTGCGCAGGACCTGGCGAGCACACTGGAAGCAACGCCCGATGCCAGCGGGCTGACGATGTTTGCCGCCTACCTGTTCTCCAACAATTCGGCTGTGTGCATCCTGGCCTTCGCGCTGGGCTTCTGCTTCGGCATCCCGACACTGCTGCTGCTGGTTTACAACATGGCCATGCTGGGCGCGATGCTGTGGCTGTTCGACGGCGCGGGGCTGACCTGGGAATTTGCCGCCTGGCTGTCGGTCCACGGCACGACCGAGCTGTTCGCCATCCTGCTTTCAGGCGCGGCGGGCCTGCATATCGGCCGGGCCATGGCCTTTCCGGGCAACCGCTCGATCATGGCGGCGGCAGCGGCCAGCGGAAGGCGCGCTGCGCAGGTCATGGCAGGGTGCATCATCATGCTGGTGATCGCCGGCCTGCTGGAAGGCTATGCCCGCCAGCTGGTCGGCACGATGGAGGCGCGGGCCACCATCGGCGGGGTCATGCTGGCCCTGTGGCTGGCCTACTTCATCCTTGTGCCGAGGCCCCGGAACCTGCGCCTCGATACCGGGGAAGCGCCATGAACGCGGCAGCTTCCCGAACCGGAGGCCGGCGCGGGCAGGCAAGCCTTGCCCGCCGCCAGCGCGAGATGGTGACGCCCGAAGGGCTGGCCCTGCCGGTTACCGTGGCAGGGCGCGGCGCACGCGCGGGCGCGCTGATGCTGGACCTCATCTTCATGTCGCTGGCGGCATTCCTGACCATGATGGCCCTGGCAGCCGTGGGCATCGGACTGTTCGGCGAGGACGTGGCCGAAACGCCCACTGCCGCCGTGGAACTGGTGGTGGTGGCGATCATCATGGTCTTCTGGCTGGCGCGCTATGGCTATTTCCTGTTCTTCGAACTCGGCCCGCGCGGCGCGACGCCGGGCAAGCGGGCGCTGGGCATCCGTGTCGCGGCGCGCGATGGCGGGCGGCTGACCGCCGAAGCAGTGATCGCCCGCAACCTGCTGCGCGATATCGAGGTGTTCATGCCAACCAGCTACCTGCTGCAGATGCTGTTCAGCAGTGGCGAGACCGACGGGGTCATGGGCTGGGCGACTTTCGTATGGCTGATGGTGTTCCTGCTGTTCCCGCTGTTCAACAAGGACCGCCTGCGCGGCGGCGACCTGATCGCCGGCACCTGGGTAGTAGAGGCGCCGCGGGTCAAGCTGGCCGAGGCGCTGTCGGTGGCCACTTCCCCGCGCGAGGAGTACCGCTTCGGCGAGGCGGAGCTTTCCATCTATGGCGAGCACGAATTGCAGGTGCTCGAAGGCGTGCTGCGGCAGGACAACCCCGAAGCCATGCGCGAAGTCATGCACGCCATCTGCCGCAAGATCGGCTGGGTGCCGGGAGCCGGGCACGAGCGCGAATTCCTCGAAGCCTTCTACGGTGCCTTGCGCGCCCACCTGGAACGCGGCATGCGCTTTGGCAGGCGCAAGGCCGACAAGCATTCCTGACCCGGTAGCAGAACCCGCCATGATCCTCCGCCCCGCCCATCCGGACGATGCAGAAGCCCTTGCAGAGCTTGGCCGCACCAGCTTCTGCGCGGCCTTCGAACACCTTTACCGGGCAGAGGACCTCAACGCCTTCCTTTCGGCGGCCTATGCCCCGGCCAAGGTGGCTGCCGAGATCGCCGATCCGGCCATATCCCACATGCTCGCGGTGGACGAGGCAGACGGGGCGCTGGCGGGGTACTGCAAGATGCGGGTGCCAAGCGACTATGCCGGCCATTCCGATGCCGCCAGCCCGGTAGCGCTGTGCCAGCTCTACACCGCGCCGGGCCGCACCGGGCAGGGCATAGGCGCAGCGCTGATGGACTGGGCGCTGGCCTTTTCACGCGAGCAGGAGGCCGATGCGGTGCAGCTGTCGGTCTGGGCGGAAAACTTTGGCGCGCAGCGGTTCTACGCCCGCTATGGCTTTGCCAAGATAGCCGATATCGATTTCTGGGTGGGCAACCACCGGGACGAGGAATTCCTGCTCGAACTCAGGCTCCCGGTGGCCCAGGGTTAAGACCGATTTAGCGATTTTGCGCCAAGGTCCCCGCCAGACATTGGGGATACACGAATGGCCGTTGCCGAAATCCAGTTGCCTGCGCCGGGGATCAATACCGGCCCCCTGTCCGACGAACTGCTGCACGATGCCGCGATCGAGCGGGTGCTGGCGGCGGTGCGCGGACACCTCGGGCTCGAGATCGCCTTCGTATCGCGCTACGTCGATGGCGGCATGCGCGAGCTGACCCATGTCCACACCGACCTGCAATTGCCGATGGGCGCGGGCTTCCGCGAGCCGATGGAGGACAGCTACTGCTGGCACATCCTCGAAGGCCGCCTGCCCGAACTGATCCGCGACGTTGCCGACCACCCGTTCACGAAGACGCTGGCGATTACCGATTTCCTCCCCGTGGGCTGCCACGTGAACGTGCCGCTACGCCTGTCCGACGGGCGGGTGTGGGGCAGCTTCTGCGCGCTGGGCCGCGAGCCCGACCGCACGCTGGGCGAGCGCGACCTCAACGTGCTGCGCGCCTTCGCCGGCCTTGCCGCCGAGCGGATCGAGGCGAACATGGCGGACGAGATGGAAGTGGCCGAAACCCGCGCAAGGGTGGAGGAAATGCTCGATGGCCATGCCATCACCATCTTCCACCAGCCGATTCATGACCTTGCCACGGGCGAGCCGCTGGGCGTCGAATGCCTCGCCCGCTTCCCCAACACCACCCGTCGCGGCCCCGACGCCTGGTTCGAGGATGCCGAGCGCGTGGGCCTGGGCGTGGAACTGGAAATGGCTGCGGTCCGCGCCGCGCTGGAAACACTGGGCCACCTGCCACCCGGCAAGTACGCCGCGGTCAACGTGTCGCCCGCCACGATCCTGTCGGGCGCGCTGGAACGTGAACTGGAGGACGTGGACACCGGCCGCCTCGTGATCGAGGTGACCGAACACCAGCAGGTGACCGATTTCGCCGCGCTCTCGCGCAAGCTCGCCAAGCTGAAGGACAAGGTGCGCATCGCCATCGACGATGTCGGCACCGGTTATTCGGGCCTGCGCCACATCGTCGACCTGCAACCCGACATCCTCAAGATGGACATGGCGCTGACCCGCGACATCCACCGCGATCCCGCCCGCCGCGCCCTGACCGGCGCCCTGGTGCAACTGGCGCGCGACATTGGCTGCAAGCTGGTGGCCGAAGGGATCGAGACGGTGGAGGAGCGCGACGCGATGGCTGCGCTCGGCGTCCACTGCGGCCAGGGCTACTTCTTCGCCCGCCCGCTGCCGGTGATTGCCGCTCAGCAGCACCTGATGGGCATGCACGATACCAATGCCGCGCCCGACATCGCCCCGCACGAATTGCGCGGCACCCCCCGCGAAAGCGACCAGCCCGTGCTCAAGCGGGCCTGAGGGCCGCTTCTCAGCCGGGTTCTGCCTCGGCCGCGCTATCGTCCTCCGGCTCGGCCTTGCGGAAACGTCCGGCGCGCAGGTCCCCGGTATCGAGCTGCAGCCGCAGCCGCTCGCGGTCGATCCGGCGGTAGGTTTCCTCGGCCCGGTCGATCTCGCCTTCGGACAGGCCCAGCGCCTCCAGACCCAGCAGGGCCATGCGGATCGCCGATTCGTGCACTTCGCGCAGGACATAGCGCTGCGGCCCGCGACCCAGCTTCATCACGCTGCGCCGGTCATAGCCGCGCACATAGATCGCCGCCTGCGGGAAGGCGCCCTGCACTGCCGCCATGTATTCCGGCTCGATCTGGTCCTTGTCGATGCAGAACAGGATCAGTTGCGCTTCTGCCCCGCCGGCCTGGCGCAGCAGGTCCAGCCGCAGGCCATCGCCGAAATAGACCTTGGATCCGTACTCGCCGGCGATGTCGATCCGCTCGGCATCGCTGTCTACCAGCGTCACCGACAGGCCGGCCACCTGCAGCATCTGCGCCACGGTCTGCCCGAAGCGGCCATAGCCGATCACGAGGGCGCTGGCCGAAAGGTCGCGCGGGGCCTCACGCGTGGCGCCATCGCTTGCGGCAACTGGCAGCGTGCGGAAACGCCGGGTCAGCTTCATCAGGAACGGCGTGCTGGCCATGCTCAGCGTCACCACCGCGCCGAACACGCTGACCGCAGTCTCCTCGATCAGCATCGCCTGCTGGGCCGCGGCATAGATCACGAAGGCGAATTCGCCGCCCTGGCTGAGCAGCAGGCCCAGCGCCAGCGCGTTGCGCCAGCCCATCTTCAACAGCAGGCCAAGGCCGGTGATGATCGCGGTCTTGGTGGCGATCAGCAGCACTGCAAAGCCCAGCACCATGACGGGCCGTTCGGCGATGGCGGAAAGGTCCAGCATCATGCCCACGGCAAGGAAGAACAGCCCCAGAAGCAGCGCGCGCAGCGGCTCCATGTCCGCTTCCAGTTCGTGGCGATAGGGCGTGTCGGCCAGCATCACCCCGGCAATGAAGGCCCCCAGCGCCAGCGACAGGCCCAGCAGTTCCATCACCAGCGCGCTGGCCAGCACTGTCAGCAGCGCGGCCATAACGAACAGCTCGCGTTCCCCCAGCCCGCCGATCAGGCGGAACAGCGGGCGGATCAGGAACCGGCCCGCCGCCACCAGACCGACAATCGCCAGCACGGTCAGCATTGCCAGCGTCCACCCGGTGGGGCCATCGGCATCGGCGGGATTGCGGCTCATCGCCGAAACGATGGTGATGAGCGGGATGATCGACAGGTCCTGGAACAGCAGGATGGCAAAGGCCCGCTCGCCGAACGGCGTCTTCAGGCGGCCGGCCGATTGCAGCATCGGCAGCACCTGTGCGGTCGATGACAGGGCCAGCGGCAGGCCGATGGCGAGCGCCGCCTCCATGGTAAAGCCGGTCAGCGCCAGCACCGTTGCGGCAACCGCCAGCCCGCAGGCGACCACCTGCGCCCCGCCCAGCACGAAGATCTCGCTGCGCATGCGCCACAGCCGCGACGGGTTCAGTTCCAGCCCCACGAGGAACAGCAGCATCACGATGCCCAGTTCGGCGAAGGCGACCTTTTCTTCCGCCCCGCCGACCAGCCCCAGCACCTGCGGCCCGATCAGCACCCCGGCCACCAGGTAGCCCAGCGTCGCGCCCAGCCCCAGCCGCCGGAACAGCAGCACCAGCGCCAGGGCAAAGCCGAGCAGGATCACCCCGTCATACAAGAAGGTGCCGCCGTGTTGTTCCATCACCCCGCCTCCGCGATACCGACCTTCGTCACCCTGCTCCCAAGATGCCCCAATGTTCGAGCGCTGTCATTGCTCCTTGCCGCGCCCTCGCCTATATCCCTGCCCATGTCATCTTCCGTCAGACCCTGGCGCGATATAGCGCGCCGCCAGTCCCGCCAGATCATGGTCGGCAAAGTCCCCGTGGGCGGCGATGCGCCGATCACCGTACAGACCATGACCAACACCCCGACAGAGGACGTGGCGGCCACGATCGACCAGATCCGCCGGTGCGAGGATGCCGGGGCCGACATCATCCGGGTATCCTGCCCGACCGAGGAATCGACCCGGCATTTCGACCAGATCACCCGCGCGTCGAACATCCCGGTCGTGGCCGACATCCATTTCCACTACAAGCGCGCGCTCGAAGCGGCCGACAAGGGCGCGGCCTGCCTGCGCATCAACCCGGGCAACATCGGTTCGGCCCAGCGGGTGGCCGAAGTGGTCCGCGCCGCCAAGGCCAACGGCTGCGCGATCCGCATCGGCGTCAACGCAGGCAGCCTCGAGAAAGACCTGCTCGAAAAGTACGGCGAGCCATGCCCCGAGGCGCTGGTTGAAAGCGCGCTCGACCACATCAAGCTGCTGCAGGACCACGATTTCCACGAGTACAAGGTGGCGGTGAAGGCCAGCGACGTGTTCCTGGCGGTGGCCGCCTACATGGGCCTGGCCGATGCGGTCGATTGCCCGCTGCACCTTGGCATTACCGAGGCCGGCGGCCTGATCGGCGGCACGGTCAAGAGCTCGATCGGGATCGGCAACCTGCTGTGGGCCGGCATCGGCGACACGATCCGCGTCAGCCTCTCGGCCGAGCCGGAGCAGGAAGTGCGGGTGGGCTTCGAGATCCTGAAAGCGCTGGGCCTGCGCACCCGCGGCGTGCGGGTGGTATCCTGCCCGTCCTGCGCGCGCCAGGGGTTCGACGTGATCCGCACGGTGCAGACGCTGGAAGAACGCCTGCAGCACATCAAGACGCCGCTCAGCCTGTCCGTGCTCGGCTGCGTGGTCAACGGCCCGGGCGAAGCGCGCGAAACCGACATCGGCCTTACCGGCGGCGGCGCCGGCAAGCACATGGTCTACCTGTCGGGCGTGACCGACCACCATGTGCAGGACGCCGACATGATCGAGCACATCGTCAAGCTGGTCGAAGCCAAGGCCGCCGAGATCGAGGCCAACATGTCCGATGCGGGCCAGGCTTCGGTAGCGGCGGAGTGAAACTGGCCGGATCGCTGGCGCTGGCGCTGGTCACGGCGATCCCCGCGCTTGCCGCCTGTGCCAACACTGCAGCGCCTGCCCCGCACGCCCATGCCGGCGCCTACCGCGAAGCCACGCCGTTCGATCCTTCAGCCGATGCCGCCGCTGCCCTGGCGGCAGCGCAGGCCGATGCGCGGGCGACGGATCGCAAGGTCCTCGTCGTGCTGGGTGCAAACTGGTGCCATGACAGCCGCGCACTGGCCGGCTGGCTGCAATCGCCTGGCATGGCGCCGCTGGTGGAGGGTCACTACACCCTCGTCTACATCGATGCCGGCGTGCCGCAGACCGGCGAGGGCCGCAACCTCGAGCTGGCTGCCGGGCTTGGCGTGACCGACATCACCGGCACCCCCACCCTGCTGGTGCTCGACAGCCAGGGGAGGCTGCTCAACACACCCGCCGATGCGCGGGCCTGGCGCAATGCCGCCAGTCGCAGCCAGGGCGAGATTCGCGCCTTCCTGGAACACTGGGCCGCACCCGCCCTCTAGGGTAACGTGGCGGTAACCGGCACGGGCCTATCGTGCCGCCACCATGGATTTCCGCCTTGCCCTGATCGCAATCGTGCTGGTCGGCGCTGCCGTTGGCCTTGCCGTGCCCGGTGGCCCGCTGGACCGGCGGGCGGACGCAGCCGACGCCGCGCCAGAACCCGCGGCCCTGCCCTCTGTCGCCGCGGCACAGGTCAGCGCGCAGTCCTGGGAAGAGGACGTGCTGACCCGCGAACGGGACGGCCATTTCTATGCCGATGTCCGGGTGGACGGGAACAGCTACCGCATGCTGGTGGATACCGGGGCGACCGTGGTCGCGCTCACCGGTGCCGATGCCGAGGCCATGGGCCTTGAATGGCGGGAAGAGGACGTGCGGCCGGTGGCGCAGGGTGCCAGCGGGCCGGTTTCCGGCGTCCATACCACCATTCCCAACCTGGCACTGGGCCAGCACGAGGTATCCGGCGTTCCCGCGCTGATCATTCCCGAGGGGCTGGAAATCTCGCTGCTCGGCCAGTCCTTCCTCGGCACGATCGGGTCGGTCCGCATCAGCGGCGACCAGATGGTGCTGGGCAGCTGAGGAGACATCTTGCGATGAACATGGCCAGCCTCCTGCCCCACCGCTGGCGCGTCAAGCGCGAGGCGGGCCGCCATAACGAGGCGGTGCTGGGCATCCTCGACACGCCGCCGATCGTCCCGCAGCGCGACGGGCTGGTGATCTTCTCGATGATCGGCACCGCCGTGCTGCTGCCCTACCTGGTGGCGGTGAAGAGCCTGTGGAGCCACCTGCGGCGCGGCCGCGTGGCGATCCTCGATGACGGCACGCTGACCGCTGCCGACCGCGCGATCCTGGCCCAGCATTGCGGCGATCCGCAGATCCTGCGCATCGAGGATGTGCCGCGCGGATCCTTCCCGCAAGGGGGATGCTGGGAACGGCTGCTGACCATCCTTGACCATCGCGCCGGGGAATACTGGCTCCAGCTCGACAGCGACACGGTGACCATGGGCCCGGTGTGGGAACTGACCCGCGCGATCGAAAGCAACCGCAGCTTCACCCTGATGGGCGGTGCCGATGCGCCGGACCAGCCGCTGGAACTGGCCGAATTCGCCCGCACCTACTACCCCGGCGGCGAGGCCGAGGGCCATGTCCAGAGCCGCATCGAGAGCCGCATGGCACAATTGGCCCCTGGCCTGGGCTGGCGATACATCCGCGGCTGCGCCGGGTTTGCGGGCTTTGCCGCAGGCAACGGCGGGCGTGAACTAGCCGCCGCTTTCCTCGCCCGCATGAAAGGCGTGATCGGCGCGGAAGATGCAAGCATCTGGGGCACCGAGCAGGTTGCCTCCAGCTTCCTCATCGCCAACGAAGGCGCGCCGGTGTGCCTGCCCTACACCCGCTACCTCAACTACTGGGGCGAGGCCTGGGACGAAGACGCCGCTTTCGTGCATTTCGTGGGCGCGCACCGGTACGATAACGGCGCCTACATGGCCGCCAGCCGGCAGGCGATCGCGGCGCTCAAGCGATAGCTGCAATTCCCGGCCCGGCGGTCTATATTGCGAAAATGGACCGCAGACAGTTTCTTGCCGCTGCCGCAACCGGCGCTGCCTCGCTGGCGGTCCCGCTGCGCGTGGCGGCACAGGCTGCGCCCGACGCGGGAATGCGCCGCATCCTCGACCTTGCGCGCGAGCAGGTGGCACGCCACGATGCGGTGCTGTGGCGGCGCGACGTGGCCGCGATCGCCGATTTCGGCCTCCATTCGGCCACCCCGCGCTTCCATATCGCCAACCTGGAAGCCGGGACCGTGCGCAGCCTGCTGGTCAGCCATGGCAGCGGGTCCGACCCGGAACATGACGGCTGGCTCAACGATTTCTCCAACCTGCATGACAGCTGGGCCACCAGTCGCGGCGCCTATGTCTCTTGGGAATGGTACGAGGGGATCTACGGCACATCGATGCGGCTGGAAGGGCTGGAACCGACCAACGACCAGGCCTACCCCCGCGCCATCGTGGTCCATGCTGCCGACTATGCCACGCCAGCCCATGCCGACCTCTGGGGACGGCTGGGCCGGTCCAACGGGTGCTTCGCCGTGGCCCCGGGCGAACTGCCGCGCGTGCTCTACCAGCTTGCCGGCGGACGGTTGCTGTTCGCCGAGCGGCTGAGCCTGGACACCGCCATGCCCGCGCAACCGCCGGTCGATTTCGAGGCCGCCATTGCCCAGCGCCGCGCGCAGGCCGCTCAGGAAGATGCCGAGATGGGACTGGAAGGAGCCCCCGCGCTCCCGGAACTGCCCTAGGGCGTCCGCGCCCTCGGCCGGGCGAGCGAGGCCAGCACCGGGGCATCGCGATTGTAGATATCGTTGTATTCCACCAGCTGGCCGTTCTCGTCCACCCGCATGGTGAAATAGGCAAGGAACACCGGAAGCTGCTGCGTCAGCGGCATGCGGGTGTAGTTGCCGCTGGCAGAGGCGGCCATGGCCTCGTGCGCGGTGGCCCCCTGGCCCAGCAGCGACAGGGTCAGCGCAAGCTCCATCGCATCCTCAACCCGCACGCAGCCATGGCTCAGCGCCCGGTTGGTGTTGTTGAACAGGGTGCGGTTGGGTGTGTCATGCAGGAAGATCGCATGGGCATTGGGCATGTCGAGCTTCATCTTGCCCAGCGCATTGCGCGGCCCCGGCTGCTGCACCACGCTGACATGGCCATTGGCCCCGCGCGTGGCGGTATAACCCATCGAACGCGCCCATGCCGGGTTGTTCAATACCCGCCGGCCCAGCCCTTCGCCCACCACGATCGATTGCGGCACGGTCCAGGTGGGGTTGAAGATCACCCCTTCCACCATCTCCGCCATCATCGGCGTGGCAGTGCGGCCCGGCCGGCCCACGATGGCGCGGTAGCTGCGAATGACCTCGCCGTTGACGTTGAGCCGCACCATGAACTCGGGCACGTTGACGAGCAGGTAGATTCCGCCAAGGTCCCGCGGCAGCCAGCGCCAGCGATCCATGTTGGCCCGGATCCGCTCACGCCTTGCCGTTTCCTGCGCAGGCGTAATCGACAGCATCGCCCGCAGCGCCGCATAGTCAGGGTGGCTGGGCAGCAGCGAATTGAGCGTGCCGCGCACATCACCGGTTGCCAGCGCCCGCTCCATCAGCACGGCAGCACTGATGCGGGCGGTATCGGCATCTTCCATCAGGTAGGCGCGGCGCGCATCGATCGGCGTGCGCCCGTCGCGGTAATCCTCCACCAGCCAGGTGAACACCGTAGTCGCCACCCGGTCCAGCTCTGCGCCTTCGCCCGCGGCAATCGCAGCGGCCAGCGCATCGGGGCGGTATTCGGCAGGGTCGAGCCCTTCCAGGGCAACAGCGGGAATGGCATCGAGCAGGGCCTGCGCGCGTTCGACCGGCCAGCCGATTTCCACCGCAGGGCGAGGCGCGATGGTGCGGCGGGCGGTGTCCGGCTGCCACTGGGCGGCCATGACCTGTACCGCATCGCTTTCCAGCACGGGCTCGAAAGCGAGCGTTTGCGCACGGGCCGGGCTCAACGCCAGAGCCGCAACCAGCATCGCCGACAGCAGCACTGCGGCGAGACCCGAAAGGGGGCGGGCGGCATTAACCATCCGCCCTATCTGGAGGGTGGAGGCGATTCTGGCAAGGAAAGCCACTTCCCGTGCCAACGCCAGCGTGACCGGGCGCCGGCGCGCATGTAGAAGCCGCGCATGACTCGCCCCTCGCTCCTCTACCCGGTGCTGGTAACACTGGCGGGTGTCGGCCTCTACTCGGTGATGGACGCGATGATGAAGGGCGCCTCACTGGCAGTGGGGGCCTACAGCGCGCTGCTGTGGCGTTCGATCGTGGCAGCAGGCGTGATGATCCCGGCCTGGCGGATGACGGGCGGGCGCTGGCCCGGTTCGCAGACCCTGCGCCTTCATACCCTGCGCGGCGTGGTGGCTGCGGGCATGGCGCTGACCTTCTTCTGGGGCCTGACCCGACTGCCCATTGCCGAGGCCATCGCCATCTCCTTTGTCGCACCGCTGATCGCGCTCTACCTTGCCGCAGTCATGCTGGGCGAGACCATCCAGCGCGGCGCGATCGTGGCTTCGCTGATCGGCCTTGTCGGCGTGGTGGTGATCGGCGGCGGGCGGATGGGGGCGAGCGGCGGTTCGGCCGATGCTGCATGGGGCATCGCGGCGGTGGTGCTGTCGGCGGCGCTCTATGCGTGGAACCTCATACTTCAGCGCCGCCAGTCACAGGTGGCCGGGCCGCTGGAAGTGACCACGTTCATGAACGGCACCATGGTGCTGACCTTGCTGCCCTTCGCGCCGTTCCTGGCGGTGGTGCCGGATGGCGCGCTGACCGCTGCGACCATTGCCGGTTCCGCCGTCCTGACGGTTGGCGCCGGCATGTGCCTGTCATGGGCCTATGGCCGGGCCGAAGCGCAGGTGCTGGTGCCGCTGGAGTACAGCGCCTTTGCCTGGGCCGCGTTGATCGGCTGGCTGGCATTCGGGGAGGAACTGACCCTGCCCACGCTGGCCGGCACGGTGCTGGTGGTGGCGGCCTGCTGGGTGGCCGTGCCGCGCCGCCGGCCCGAACAATCGGCGCTCTAGTCGCCGGTCTCGTCCGCTTCCGGCCCGGCGGTGACGGTTTCCCCGTCCTGCGCCTCGTCACCGAAGCCCGCGCTTTGCCAGATCAGGCCCACCGCCCCGCCAAGGAACGCGGCCACGACAAGCGCCAGCGCCATGCGGCCCACGCCGATCTGCGGACCCGGCTCCTCCTGCCGCCCCAAAACCATAACGCCTCTTCCGAAAATCCTGCCTTGGGCGCCCTTCAGTGCCCCTGCCACTTGACCTTGGGGCGGCAAAAGAGCAGTCGCCCCGCAAAGCCTTCCCGCCTCTTATGCAAGGCGGTGGCAACAGCAACAGCCAATCGGCCCAAACGCGAAGGAAACGGCACTTTATGACCCAGGTCGGCTCGGACACGCTCTCAACCCGCAGCACCATGAACGTAGGCGGCAAGACCTATGCCTATTACTCGCTGGCCAAGGCAGCCGAACAGATCGGGGATGTCAGTCGCCTGCCCTTCAGCATGAAGGTCCTGCTGGAAAACCTCCTCAGGTTCGAGGACGGCGGCTTTACCGTGGGGCGCGAGCATATCCAGGCACTGGCCGACTGGCAGAAGAACCCGGCTACCGGCGAGGAAATCCAGTACCGCCCGGCGCGCGTGCTGCTGCAGGATTTCACCGGCGTCCCTTGCGTGGTCGACCTTGCCGCCATGCGCGATGCCATCGCCAGGCTGGGCGGCGATACCGCCAAGATCAACCCGCTGGTTCCGGTAAACCTTGTCATCGACCACTCGGTGATGGTGGACGAGTTCGGCCACCCCAAGGCGTTCGAGAACAACATGGCGCTCGAATACGATCGCAATGCCGAGCGGTATGACTTCCTCAAGTGGGGCGCCGTCAGCCTGCAGAACTTCTATGCCGTGCCGCCGGGCACCGGCATCTGCCACCAGGTGAACCTGGAAAACATCGCCAAGGGCATCTGGTCCTCGGTTGACCAGAACGGCGAGCTCGTCGCCTACCCCGATACCTGCGTTGGCACCGACAGCCACACCACCATGATCAATGGCCTGGGCGTGCTGGGCTGGGGCGTGGGCGGGATCGAGGCCGAGGCCGCGATGC
>CAZTED010000042.1:11194-18941 GCA_964612175.1 uncultured Sphingomonadaceae bacterium | reverse complement strand
GCAGTCACGAGCGCCCCTTAGACCTGCGCCCTGCCAGAGGCAACTAGGGCGCGATTTCCTGCCCGTCCCAACCCAGCAGCGCACCCGATTGTTCGGGCGTCACGGCAAAGAGGACGTCGACCAGGCTCTGCGCGGCATCCCGGCGCATCCTGAGCTGGCCTTCTGGCAAGCCCTGCTGGAACGGTGCCGAAAGCCTGGTATCGACCGTGCCCGGGTGCAGCGCCACCACGGCGCCCTGATTGTGCGTGCGGCCCATCTCGATCGCCCAGTTCCTGACCAGCATGTTCAGCGCGGCCTTGCCTGCGCGGTACGAATGCCAGCCGCCCAGCCGGTTATCGGATATCGAGCCGACCTTTGCCGAAAGCACGGCAAAGACCCAGCGGCCATCGCGCGGCATCAATGGCAGCACGTGCTTGGCGATCAGCGCCGGGCCAATCGTATTGACCGCAAGGGCCTGCGCCATGGCCCCGGCATCCATGGCTTTCAGGCTTTTTTCCGGCGGTGTCCCGTCATCCAGCGTCAGTGCGCCAGTGGCAACGAACACCAGTTCCGGCGGGTTTTCCGCCATGGCAGCGGCGGCAGCGGCAATGCTTGCCTCATCGGTCAGGTCGAAAGCGAACGGGGTAACGAGGTGATGGCGCGGTACATCCCCGCCGCGCGATCCGGCCAGGACAGGCACCCCCCGGTCCGCCAGCACGCGCGTAAAGGCTGCGCCTATGCCGCCGCTGGCGCCGAAAACGGCGGCAGAACGAGGCCAGTTGCCGGAAAGCGATTTCGCTGCGAGCATGATGCCGTTTTAGCGGCGTACCCCCTTATTCCACGGTGGACCTTCTGCCGTATCCACCTGTGTGAAGATCGCGCCAATCGGGCTTGCTGGCAAGAGATGTCTAACCTAGATAGGCCGCGATTGGAGAACGCGACACATGGCCACCTTCACCCTCCCCAAGAACAGCAAGATCAATGCGTCCGGCAATGTCCACAAGGCCGATGGTGCGGGACGGGTGAAGAGTTTCCGCATCTATCGCTGGGATCCCGACAGCGGCCAGAACCCGCGCTATGACACGTTCGAGATCGATCTCGACAACTGCGGGCCGATGGTGCTGGACGCGCTGTTCAAGATCAAGAACGAGATTGACCCGACGCTGACTTTCCGCCGCTCTTGCCGCGAAGGTATCTGCGGATCGTGTTCGATGAACATGAACGGCAAGAACGGCCTTGCCTGCACCACTGCGATCGAGGACCTGCCCGGCGAAGTGCGCATCACGCCGCTCCCGCACATGGAAGTGATCAAGGACCTGGTGCCCGATTTCACCAATTTCTACGCCCAGTACGCCAGCATCCGTCCGTGGCTGCAGACCGTGTCGACCACACCCAGTGGCAAGGAACGCCTGCAATCGCCCGAACAGCGCGAGAAGCTGGACGGCCTGTACGAATGCATCCTGTGCGCCTGCTGCTCCACCGCCTGCCCCAGCTACTGGTGGAATTCGGACAAGTTCCTTGGTCCGGCGATCCTGCTGCAGGCCTATCGCTGGCTGGCCGACAGCCGCGACGAGATGACGGGCGAGCGGCTGGACGAACTGGAGGATCCCTTCCGCCTCTATCGCTGCCACACGATCATGAACTGCGCCAACGTCTGCCCCAAGGGGCTGTCCCCGGCGCGCGCCATTGCCGAGATCAAGAAGATGCAGGCCGAACGGCAGGTCTGACCTGTCCGGCCTGATTTCCCGTTACGAAGCGCTGCTGGCATCGGGCGAACTGCGCCCCGATGCGGAACAGCGCTTGGCCGCGGAACTGCTGGCACGGGTTCAGGACGGGCTGGAACGTCCGGCAGGCGGCGGCCTTTTCAAGCGCCTGCTTGGGGGCGCGGCCGAGCCGGTGCGCGGCGCCTACCTGTGGGGCGGCGTGGGGCGCGGCAAATCGATGCTGATGGACCTGTTCCACGATACGCTGGCCATCGGGCCCAAGCGCCGGGCCCATTTCCACGCCTTCATGCTTGAGGTCCACCAGCGCATCAAGGCGGAGCGGGAAAAGGAACTGGGCGACCCGATCGCGCCGGTTGCTGCCGCGATTGCACAGGACGTGCGCTGCCTCGCCTTCGACGAGATGGTGGTCAACAACAGTGCCGACGCGATGATCATGAGCCGGCTGTTCCGCGCCCTGATCGTCGACCATGGCGTGACCGTGGTCACAACCAGCAACCGCCCGCCGCGCGACCTCTACAAGGATGGCCTCAACCGCGAGCATTTCCTGCCCTTCATCGACCTGATCAGCGAACGGCTGGAGGTGGTGGAGCTGAACGGCCCGGTCGATTACCGGCTGGACCGCATCGGCGGCATGGCAAGCTGGCACTCGCCGATTGGTGATGCCGCCACCGAGCAAGTGCGGGAACTGTTCTTCCGCATGACCGATTTCTCGCCGGAGGATGCCGCGCACGTCCCCTCGGCAGAACTTGACCTCGGCGGTGGGCGCAGGCTGCACGTTCCCAAGAGCCTCAAGGGCGTGGCCGTGTTCAGCTTCAGGAGGTTGTGCGGCGAGGCGCGCGGCGCGGCCGATTACCTCGCCGTCGCCCAAGCCTATCACACGGTAATCCTCGTCGGCATCCCGCGCCTCGGCCCAGACATGCGCAACGAGGCGGCGCGCTTCGTGACCCTGATCGATGCGCTTTACGAGAACCGCGTGAAGTTGTTCGCCACCGCCGATGCCGAACCGGAAGAACTGTACCTAAAGGGAGACGGGGCCTTCGAGTTCGAACGGACGGTCAGCCGCCTCAAGGAGATGCAGAGCGCCGCCTACATGGCGCTGGGACATGGCGAAGCGGGCTAGGCCACGACCCCCAGTCGCGCCAGCGAGCGGTCGAGCATGATCAGTTGCCACAAGAGCCGTGAATGGTCGTTTCGCCCGGCGATGTGGGCCTCGGCGATCTGGCTCAGCCGCGCCTTGTCGAACCAGCCGGTGCGCGCCAGCATCGAACTGGTGGCCACCGCCCGCGCCTGACCCGCCAGCGGACCACGCAGCCATTCGGAAATCGGGGTCACGAACCCCTGCTTGGGCCGGTAGAGGATGTCCTGCGGAAGGTAACGCTCCATCGCCTTCTTCAGCAGCCACTTGCCCTGCCGGCCCTTTACCCTGAGGTTTTCGGGCAGGCTGGCCGCGAACTCTACCAGTCGATAATCGAGCAGCGGCTCACGCGCTTCAAGGCTGACAGCCATGCTGGTGCGGTCGACCTTTGTCAGGATATCGCCCGGAAGCCAGAACTTGAGGTCGGCATATTGCGCGGCATCCAGGCCGGATCGCGCTGGTGCCCCTTCCATCAGGCGCACCAGCGGCTGTTCCGCGCGATATCCGCGCAACTGGTTCCACAGGTCTTCCCCGTAAAGCCCGATCCGCACTTCCGGCGGCACGGTCCCGAGAGCCCGCGCATAGCCTTCCGCCCCCGATCCCGCGAGCGACTGGAGCGTGGACTTGAAGCGCAAGGGGCGCGGGGCCCAGTCGGCCTTGGGCCAGGCACGGCCGAGCGGCCCCAGCACCTGCTGGCGCAAGGACGCTGGCAGCAGGCGGCGCGCCCGTTCCTCGTGGTGGTGGAACACCTGCCGCCGATATCCTGCCAGCGCCTCGTCCGCCCCGTCGCCGGAAAGTGCCACGGTCACGCTTTCCCGCGCCAGCTGGCACACCCGCCATGTCGGCAGGGCAGAGGCATCGGCAAAGGGTTCGTCGAACATCCCGGCAATGGCATCGATGGCATCGAACTGGTCGGCGCTGACCGTGCGGCTGGCATGGTCGGTGCCGAACAGCGCGGCGACCTGCGCTGCGTAGCTGGTCTCGTCCACTGCTGCGACATCGAACCCGATGGAACAGGTGCGCACCGGTGATGCGCTGGCCTCGGCCATCATGGCGACCACGCTGGAACTGTCGACCCCGCCCGACAGGAAAGCCCCCAGCGGCACATCGGACACCATCCGCGATGTCACTGCCTCGCGCAGGTGGTGGAGCAGTTCTGCCTCCAGGTCGCGGGCCTTGCCCTTGCGCCGCTCGGCAAAGGAAATGTCCCAGTACTGTACCGGCGCGGCGGGCTCGGCATCGTGGCGCAGCAGCCGGTAATGGCCGGCGGGAAGCTTCTCGACGCCCTTCAGCATGGACCGGTGATCGGGCACATAGCCCCAGGCCATGTAATCCTCCACCGCCAGCGGATCGGCTTCGCGTCGCAGTAGCGGGTGGGCGAGCAGGCCCTTCAGTTCGCTGGCAAAGGCCATCGACCCGTCGCTGAGCATGGCGGTGAACAGCGGTTTGACGCCGAACCGGTCGCGGGCGAGGAACAGCGTGCGTTCGGCCTTGTCATAGATTGCGAAGGCGAACATGCCGTTGAGGCGCGACAGGCAGTCCACCCCCCAGCGCTGGTAGGCGGCAAGGATCACCTCGGTATCGCCATGGGTGCGGAATTGCGTCCCCTGCCCTTCCAGTTCGCGGCGCAATTCCCGGAAATTGTAGATCTCGCCATTGAAGCTGATGACGTGGCGATCGTCCGGCGAATGCATCGGTTGGGGCGATCCTGCAACGTCGATGATCGACAGCCGGCGGTGACCCAGCCCCACGCCCGGTGCGGTCCACAGGCCCGATCCGTCAGGCCCGCGGTGGGCCAACACGTCGCACATCCGCTCGACCCGCGCGGGATCGACCGGCTTGATGGTGCCGCAATGGAAGATGCCCGCGATCCCGCACATGTTCCGGTCCTTAGGGTGCCGTGGCCAGGCGGTCCATCCACGCGGCCTCGTCGCCGATGGATGCCATGAACCGGCGCAGCGATTCCTCGGCAGGAACCGGGCCGCCTTCAGGTGCGGAGAGGATCAGCTTGATCGTCGGATGGGGATCGAACAGCAAGCGGTCGCGGATATTGGACAGCTTCAGCCACACCACGCTGCCGGTAAGCAGGTCGCGGTGGCGGTAAAGCGTGAGCGTCAGCCGCTGCTGGTCGGTATAGGCCTGTAACCGCTCGCTTACCCCCAGGCCGAAATCGGGGCCGGGAGAATGCCAGCGCCAGTCGGTTCCCGGCATCAATGCGCCCTCGCCAAAGGCACCGGCCTCGCGCCCCTCGCCCTGGGCTGCATAAAGAGCATAGAAGACCTCGACCCGCGCACCCCCGGCATCGACATAGGACGCCAGCAGGCGGTGGTCGGCGCCGCTGGCGCGCGGTTCCCACCACAGGCCCACGGGCTCGTCGGTCATTTCCCATCCGGCAACCTGCGGGAGGGCCAGCTCCTGCGGGATCGCTGCCTCCAGCCGGTGGGCCGTGACCGACCATGCGGCAAAGGCCACGCTCATGACCACGATGGCGCCAACACAGCGGCTGCCGGCGGCAACGAATTTCTCGGGCCATGAGAACAGCGGCGAAGCGGCAATGGCCGCGCCGTCGATGAAGGGATCATCGATGGAGCGGTCGAAGAACGGCCAGGCCATGGCCAGCAGCAGCGCCATGACAAGGGCAAAGAAGACCCAGCCATAGAAAATATGGTCAAACCCGACGGCAAACTCGATCCCCTGCGACTGGGCAATGTAGATGGTGCCCCAGGCGCGCACGCCATTGGCAAGGATCGGCAGGGCAATCGCCACCACCATGAAGCCCGCCCGCCGCCACCAGCTGGCAAAGCAGACATGGGCAACCAGCGTGCCCAGTGCCACCATGGCGACAAGGAACTTCACGCCCGAACAGGCCTCTGCCACCTCGAACAGGCCGACCGGCGTATCAATGAACACGCCTTCGATCACGGCCGTGACGCCGCTCCACTGGGTCAGCGCGATGGTCAGGACCGCCGTGATGGTCTGCAGCAGCGGCACCATTTCGTCACCGAACGGCACCAGGAACAGCATGTAGGCAATCGGGAACAGCAAGGCTGCCGAAACCCGCAGGCCTAGCAGGGTGATGACACTTGCCTGCAGCGCCAGGACAATCGCCAGGTGGGTCGCCAGGGCAAGGCCTGTAATGTCCCCCAGCCACCACAGGAACAGTGCGCCCGCCACGCCCAACAGCCCGGGCCACCAGGCCTGCGGGGCAAGCCTGGCCAGCTCCGCCGCGCGCAGCTTCACCAGCCAGCCGACGATCAGGGGCACGAACAGGATATGGTTGTAGGTCGAGCTGTCCCAGTACTGCATGACCATGTCGGCCACGACATGGATGAACATCACGATCAGGAAGGTCCAGGCCAGCGCAAGGTGCAGCAGCGGCCCGCGCCAGGCTTGCGGAATGGCGTCGGTCAGCGGTGCGCGGCGCCTGAGGGCCATATCAGGCAGCATCGCGTGCCTCCTCCCGGGCAGGTGCCATGCCGAGCAGGCCCGGCAAGCCGGCCAGCATCGCCGGCCAGGACTGGTGTTCGATAACGAAGCGCCGCGCAGCCGCGCCCATGGCCGCTGCTGCATCCGTTTCGTGTGCAAGGTGCAGGATATGGGCCACGAAAGCCGCATCGCTGTCTGCCACCATGAAATGCTTTCCACCAGAAGCGGCAATGCCTGTGGCCGCTTCGGGTGAGAGGACCACGGGGCGGCCCATGGCCATCGCTTCCAGCACCTTGTTCTGCACTCCGCGAGCGATCTGCAGCGGGGCCACAACGATGTCCGCAGCCGCCAGCCATGGGCGCATGTCCGGAACCGCGCCATGAACCTGCGTGCCGTTGACGCCATCAAGGGCCAGGACCTGCGCCGTCGGTGCCCGGCCGGCTACGTGAAAGCGGGCATTGGGAAGGACCCGGCGAACCTCCGGCATGATCGCGCGCGCCATGCGGGTAACGGCCTCGACATTGGGCGGATAGTCCATCTGCCCGGTAAACAGGAGGTGCGGCCCGCCCTCGCCCATTTCCGGCGCGGGGACCACGCCTTCAGGGGAGAAGAACCCAGCATCGATGCCGTTGCCGACCGCGCGGATATCGCGCGATTGCGGTGCACGGGCCGCAAGCAGCGCAGCCTCGGCCTCGCTCACCAGCAAGGTGTGGTCGGCCCGGGCGGCAAGGCCTGCCTCGACATTGGCCAGCAGGCGCGCCTCGCGGGAATGGACCCAGCCCATCGGCCAGGCCGCGTGTTGGGCATAGGCCTCGAACTTGGCCGAATCGACATCGCACAGGTCCACCACCAGCCGGCCCTGCCATTCGGCGGGCACGAACTGGCCCATCTGCCCCGAAAAGACGAACACCGCACCAATGCGGCCACTGGCGAGCATGTCGCTGACCCAGCGTGCCAGCTTGCCGCTGGAAAATGCGCTGAGGCTCACCGGCTCGCCCTGAAGCAGCGCCTGTATCCCTGCCAGCACAAGGGGCTTGTTGCGCGAAACGACACAGGTGCTCGCGGCAATCTTCGCAAGCTCCGTCTCGTGCACCCGGTCCGCATCGTTATCGACGAAGCAGCCGACATGCACCGGCGCCAGCCGGGCCAGCGCCCGCAGCAGGTGTGCCGACCGGATGCGGTCTCCGCGGTCGGGCGGAAACGGCAGCCGGTGCGCCAGGAACAGGATCTCGCCGCCGCCCATCGTCCGCGCCTCAGCCAAGCCCGCGCGCGATCAGGGGGCCAAGCCGGTTGGCGAGGCCCTGCGGCAGCTTCTTCCACAGCGCGATGCGGGCGGCGTGCCGGGCGCTGGTGGGATCGGCATCGCGCCGCTCGGCTCCGGGCATTGTCCAGCTGGCATAGGCGAGCGGCTGCGGCTCGAACCCCCAGTTGCGCTTGAAGTGATAGGCCCCGCTGCCGGTCTTGCTGCGCCCGAAATCGAACC
>CAZTED010000042.1:9026-11094 GCA_964612175.1 uncultured Sphingomonadaceae bacterium | reverse complement strand
CAATTGTCCCGCTGCATTCTGCCAGCAGGCCCCGGGCCTTGTTGCCGGTGCCGCGCTCCACCGCCAGCAGCCAGGCCGGACGATGGAATGGCGACCCGCCGTTGCCGGCCACGAAAGCCTCGATCCGCGCCACCTCGGCCCCATCCGCAAGGTCAGCCGTGCGCACGGCCACCGTAGCGGCCCGGTCGATGGCGAACGGTGCATTCATGCCGCGCGCGCTTCAATCAGCGCCTTCTCGCGATGGGCGAGCACATCCATGCGGCCCCAGGCAAATTCGTGGACAAGCTGGCGCAGTTTGGGGGCCATCCGGTCAAGGTTGGTATAGTGGCGCAGGCGCGATTTCAGCGGTGCGCCGGCCACTCGCGGCTGGCCGGGATCGATTTCCCACGGGTGGAAATAGAAGATTGCCGGGCGCCCCTCTGCCCGGTTCACCTGCCTGATCGCCCAGCGCGAAAAGCCATAGGGCAGGACGCGGAAAAACCCGCCCCCGCCCGCTGCCAGCCGCTTGCCGGCGAACATGGCGGTGGTCACCGGGATTTCCACCAGATCCGCCCAGGGCAGCGGGCGAAAGGCAAAGCGCGGGGCATCGGCCCAGCCATAATGGTCATGCGTGACCGGAGCTACGCTGGAGGAATAGGCATAGCCCTGCTCGACCAGTTCGGCGAAGGCCCAGGGCGTACGCTGGTCGATCGAGAAACTGGGCGCTCGATAGCCTGTAACAGCAAGGCCCGTGGCATCCTCCAGCTCGCGGCGCGCCTTGCGGATGTCCTCGGCGAATTCCGGGCGGGTCATGCGGTGGACGCGCGCATGGTCCCAGCCATGGCTGGCCACCTCGTGCCCGCGCGAGACAATCTCACGCAGCAGGACGCCGTGGCGCTGCGCCACCCAGCCAAGGGTGAAGAAGGTGGCGCTCGCCCCGGCTTCGTCGAACAGGTCGAGGATTTCGCGGACATTGCGGTCCACCCGGTCATCAAGGCCCGCCCAGTCGTCGCGACCGATCACGTCCTCGAACGCGCCGACCTGGAACCAGTCCTCGACATCGACCGACAGGCCGTTGACGATGCGGCTGTCAGCTTCCGCCAGTTGTGTCAGCGTGACAGCGTTCACCGCGCACTTCCCCTCAGGCCGCCTTGCTCTCGTCCATCTCGCCTTCGATCCACTCGATCAGCATGGTCAGCGAGTGGCGGATCGTGCGTTCCTGCTCGAAGGTCTTGGCTTCGAGGCGGGCGATCTTCTCGCGCAGGGCCTGCATTTCAGGTTGCATGGCAGCGGCCACCACCTCGTCCTGCTGGTTGGCAAGCTCGACCACGGCCTGCTGCAATTCGGCGATCTGCGCGTCGCGTTCAGCCAGCATGTCCTCGACCAGCTGCGGATCGAGGCCCGGTCGGGGAAGCGGCGGCACGGCGGCGCGGTATTCCTGCGGCTCGGGCTGCGGCATCGGCTTGGGCGCTGCCTCCGGGAAGGCGCGCTCACTGTCCATTTCGTCCAGTACCGACTTGAGCATGGCGGAATCGATCCGGCCACGTTCCTCCACCGCGCCCAGCAGGAGCAGGCGGTTGGCGATCTGGTTGACCCGGCGCGGAATGCCGCCGCTCGCTTCGTAAAGCTCGGTAAACACGCGCTGGTCGAAGGCCGGGTTACCGTCCCAGCCGACCTTCTGCAGGCGGTGGACGATATAGGGCTCGATCTCGCCTTTCTGCATCGGCTCCAGGTGATGGGCCGCGATTACGCGCTGGCGCAGCTGCTCAAGGTCCGGGTGGGTTTGCAGCGTGGTACGGAATTCCGGCTGGCCAAGCAGCAGGGTCTGCAGCAGCGGGTGGCTGCCAAGCTGGAAGTTCGACAGCATCCGCAGCTCTTCCAGTGCGGTCACGGCCAGGTTCTGTGATTCGTCCACCACCAGCAGGCAGCGGCGGCCGGCACGGGCCTCCTCGTGCAGGAAGCTCTCGATCGCGCCCAGTGCGCTGGCCTTGTCATGCCCTTCGATGTCGAGGCCGAAGCTCTGGGCAACGACATGGACGATCTCCTCGCCATCCAGCTTGCTGGTGACGACCTGGGCCACGGTCACCTG
>CAZTED010000042.1:0-8926 GCA_964612175.1 uncultured Sphingomonadaceae bacterium | reverse complement strand
GGATCCGTCAGAAGGAATAGCGCAGGCCCACAAGGGCGCTGGCGTTGGTGTAATCGGGCAGGCTGTCGCGGGAGATGCCATCAAGGCCCACGGCCGCCGTGCCGCTCAGCCCGCGCAGGAATTCGCGGTAGTAGGCCAGCGATGCGCTGTACCCCATGCCGTTGCCATCGCTATCGAATCCGCTTTCGAACCAGTTGACGAAGGCATTGGCCGAAATGCCCGAATCCGCGTCGAGCTGCTGGCTGGCATAGGCACCCGCCCAGTAGGTCTCGTCCAGCAGGCCATCCACGTTCGCCAGCGCTGTGCCCGCAGCGGCAATATAGCGGCGCTGGTCGTATCCACCGGCGATGCCAAAGGATGTGCGGCCAGTGCTGCGCGAGACCGAGCCGGTAATGCCGCGGCTGCGGAACACCGCACTGCGCAGCGAACCGAGATTGCCCAGCGCGCAGGTGCCGCCTTCCAGCGCGGCCACGCAGCCACCAAGATCGCCGTTGATCAGGTTGCGGAAGGCCTGGAACTCGGTCGGAAGGCCAGCAAGGTTGTTCACCAGCACACCGCCCAGGCTGTTGAGCGAATCGTAGACCCCCACGTTCACGCTGGTGCGGGAATTGGGGGCATAGGAGAACGACCCGGTATAGGTCATCGATCCGTAGCGGCGGCCAACCGTGGCCTGCAGCGAGGTGCGACGGCTGGGCCGCCACATCACACCGGCATCCCAGATCAGGCCATCGGTTTCATAGGCGATCTGGCGCGGATCGTCCTTGTCGGTCACGAAGCGGCCATCCGGGCCGATCACCGGATCGCCATTGGTGTCGCGCACGGCATCGCGCGCGGAAATCTCCACCTGCTCGTATCCAACGCCGCCGATCAGGGCGAGCGTGGGCGAGAGCGGCAGCGTCACGTCACCGCGCACGTGGCGGTCATCCAGCCGTTGGTCCAGATTGGACACATCCTGCCGGTTCCAGCCGGCGCCAACACCCACGCCCACCGGCAGAACGGTGTTGGGGGCAAAGCCGGCGCGCACGGCGGCAGACTGGCTGAGACTCTCGTCGAACAGGTCGACCGGCTCGTCACCCGGCGCCAGCACCACGGCATCGGGTGCCTCCACGCGGGTATAGCCGATGCGGTAGCCGCCGGTCACTTCAAGGTCCCCGGCGCTGGCCTGGAACGAAGGACCGGCATAGGCCGAATAGACCTGCGAGGTGGAGCTGTCGTCCACATCTGAACCGCCCAGCGAAGTCGCACCGCCGCTTTCCACCCGGGCGCGCGAGGCAAGGCCGCCGGCCTCGAAGGTAAGGTGCCGCGGGATCAGCGCCAGCGAAGTGCGGGCAATGCCGGTGATCGCATCGCCATCCTCGACATCGCCATAGCCAATCCGCCGCTCATAGCGCAGCGACAGGGAACCGGCGCTGTTGCGCCCGGCCACCGTGGCATCCACGCCTGCGGCAAGGCGGGTGTAGGTCACCACGTCGTTGCCCGGCGTCAGCTCGGCGGTCAGCACCTGTGCTGCCTCGATGTAGGGCTGCACATCGACGCGGCGGGCCCTGACGATGCCACCGTCTTCCTCCTCGCCAGCCCCGACAGGGCCGGACTGGGCGAGCACCGGGTGCGGCACGGCAAGCGCCAACGCGGGTGCGGCAAGCGCGGTGAACAGGGCCAGCTTGTGGCGCAGAGAGCTGGTCATCCCCTAGCCTCCATATCCGTAGTAAGACCCGAAGCGGCGACCGCTGGGGCTGAAATGGGCGTCGTTAAGCAACAGCTTGATGTCCGGGCAGTTCGACAGCAGCGTCAGGGCATCTTCCAGCGAGCTCTGCCCGGTGCGGTCGGCGCGGGTGACGACCAGCGCCTGCCCCACATGATGCGCCAGGTCGGCGGCAGGCGATGCGGCCAGCGCGGGCGGCGAATCGAAGATCACCATCCGCTCGGGCGCGCCCTGTGTCAGCCGGGCAAGGACCTCGGCGGTGCGGGCGCTGGCAAGATACTCGCTGTCGGCATTGGTCTGGTGGCCGGCAGGAAGCACGTAGAGACCGGAAATGTCGGTGGCGATCACGCAATCCTC
Source organism: uncultured Sphingomonadaceae bacterium (assembly GCA_964612175.1). Classification (GTDB taxonomy): domain Bacteria; phylum Pseudomonadota; class Alphaproteobacteria; order Sphingomonadales; family Sphingomonadaceae; genus Alteraurantiacibacter. The sequence goes on along the minus strand of CAZTED010000042.1, from coordinate 6,867 downwards.
GACCTTGATCGCCGGATTGGCGAGCGCGTCCATCAGGCCAGGCCCCTTGGGCAGGCCGAGCAGCGACAGGATCGAGGGCTTGGCCACGTCGGCATCGACCAGCACGACCTCGCAATCGCGCTCCGCCGCCATGGCCAGCGCCAGGTTGGTGGCACAGAAGGTCTTGCCTTCACCCGGCAGCGGCGAACAGACGAGGATCCGCCGCGCCATGCCGGTGGCATCGGCCCGCGCCGCCTTCAGCAGCTGGCGCTTCACGATGCGGAACTCCTCCAGAAGGGCGGTAACGGCACCTTCCGGGTTGATCAGGCCGTGGCGGGCCAGCAGGTCGCGATCGACCTGGTGCCGATGGGCGGCGAAATCGAGGCGCGGCCCTTCGCCCACTGAAACTGCCACGGGCGATGACAGGGCAGACGCCTGGTCAGGGACCGGCGCAGGGGCCGGTGCTGCAGCCACGACCGGAGCCGGGACAACCGCAGCGGGCGCAGGAGCCATGGCGGGTTCCGGAGAGGCCTGGACCTGGGCCGGGGAGCTGGCGGAGGCAGTACGCACCGGCTTGCGGTTTACCGGGCGGGCAAGCTCGCGCGGGACCGGCGCAGGGGCATAACCGGCCTGGCCGAACAGCCCTTCGGCCCGTTCGAACAGCGACTTGCGCCCCTCTCCTTCACTCCCTTCACCATCAGGTCCGGGAACAGGAATCTTGGTGTGCTCGGTCATCCCTGCCCCCTCACGCCAGCAAGCCGCGCTGGACGAATTCGAGCCCCAGAAGGACCACGAACAACACGCCCAGTGCGCCCGATGCGGCGGCGAAATACTTGAGGCGGCGGGCGGCGATCGCCTTCCCGGCCTCGGTCATGGTGTGCGAAATGGTGCCGATCACCGGCAGGTCGAAGGTGCGTTCGAGCTGGCTGGCAGTGGCAAAGGTCGAGCCCAGCTTGCTGAGCGCGAAGGCCACGCCTGCCCCGGCCCCAAGGCCTACGAACAAGACGCCGAGCAGCAGCAGCGGCCGGTTGGGTGCGGCGGGCACGCGCGGGGTGCTGGGCGGATCGACCACTTCGAACTGGACCGCGCTTCTTTCGGTTTCCACCTGGCCGCGCAGCCGCAGCTCCTCGCGGTCGCGCAGCAACTCCTCGTACTGGGTGCGCAGCACTTCGTAGTCGCGGCTGATGCGCTGGGCTTCGGCAGAAACGCCGGGCTCCTGCGCCTGGCTCGACATGATCGAGGAGATTTCCGCCCGCAGCGCCGCAGCGCGCGATTCGAGCGCCTGGACATTGGCCAGCCGCTGCGAGCGCATCGAGACAAGCGAGGTATAGGCCGGGTTCTGGGTGCCGGACTGGCCGTTGTCGGACGCTGCCCGCTCGCGCAGGGTGGCGATCTGGCGGGTGATGGTGACAATGTCGGGGTGCTGGTCGGTCAGGCCTTGCGCCCGGTACTGCGCCAGCGTCGCCTCGGCCTGGGCCAGCGCCACGCGCGGTCCGCCGCCCTCGGCGGTGATGATGGTGCGCGGTGTGCCGGAAATCTGCCCGTCGATCGCGGCAAGGGCACTTTCAGCGGCAGCAAGGTCCGCCTCGATGCTGCGCAGTTCCGATCGCGATGCGCTGAGGCCCTGCTGCAGGGCAGCGGTGCCGCCGATCATCTCGGGATGGAGCGCCTCGAACTCGAGCCGGCGCTGCTCGGCCTCCTCCAGCTCGCGCTGGCGGGCGGCGAGCTGCTGGTTGATGAAGTCGATCGATTCGGTCATCTCGCCGCGGGCGCCGCCAAGGTTTTCCTCGCGGAAGATGTCGATCATGCGCTGCACGATCACCTGCGCCAGCTGGGCGTTTTCGGCGTCAGACAGGTCGCCCCGGCCGCTGGTGGCGGTGATCTCGAACAGGTTGTCGCCCTCGGCCACCACCTTGATGTCCTCGGTCAGCGCCTCGACCGCGCGCTCCATGTCAGCGGCATCGGTGATGCCGTCGCCCAGCTGGGTAGAGCGGACCACCTTCTCCAGGTTCACCGCGCTCACCAGGGTCTGGCGCACGCGGTCGATATCGCGCTGGCGGCTGGCCGCGCCGATACCGATCTGTTCGGCCAGCACGTCGTCCAGCTGCACGAAGATGCGCGATTCGCTCTCGTAGGTATTGGGGATCAACGCGACCACCAGCCAGCCGGCCAGGCACACGCCCCAGGCGATGCCGAGCGCCAGCCACCGACGGTTCCAGACCGACCAGATCGCAGCGCGGAGTTCTTCGAGGAGCAGGTTCACTGTCGGGCGCGCCTCTTGGTCAGAACATGCTTTCGGGGATGATGATCACATCCCCGGGCATGAGCATCACGTTGGCCTCGCTCTCGCCGCGGCGCAGCAGGTCACCCAGCCGCAGGGCATATTCCTGCTGGCGGCCGGTGGTGCGGTCGAAGCGGATCAGCTTGGCGCGGTTGCCGCTGGCAAATTCACTGAGGCCGCCGACCGCGATCATCGCGTCAAGCAGGGTCATGTTGGCACGGTAGGGCAGCGAAGCGGGCGCTTCGGTTGCCCCCACCACGCGAACCTGCTGGCTGAAGGTGCCGGCAAATTCGTTGATGATGACAGTCACCAGCGGGTCCGCGATGTACTGCGAAAGCTGCAGGCGGATGTCCTCAGCCAGCATGGTCGGGGTCTTGCCCACGGCGGGCATGTCGGCCACCAGCGGCGTGGTGATGCGGCCATCGGGGCGCACCTGCACCTCCGCGCCCAGTTCATCATTGCGCCAGACGTGGATGGTCAGCTTGTCGAGCGGGCCGATGACGTATTCCTCGCCCGGCCCTTCCTGCATGGCAACGAAGGTGGCCGAGGCCAGCTGCGGCGCATTGCCGCCGGAAGCGCAACCGCCCAGCGCCAGCGATGCCGTGGCACCTGCAGCCAGGAGGGAGGCCATTCTGTTGCGTCGCATCGGTCGCGTCCTCAAAGCGTTTCAGGCAGCCGGGACACGGCGAAGCGCATCGCCAGATCCCCGCGTCCTGCGGATCCAGCGGGCGTTGTCGCCAAAAAGGGTGAACATTGCGTTAGCCTTCACCCCGAAAGCGCCGGAATTGCGGGATTTGGAAGGCGCTGTCCCGAATGGGGACGGGGTGCGGAGGGAAGCTTAAACCAGCATTTCCCGGGCCGGACCCTGCCCCAGGAAGGCGCTCGGACTGGCGCTGGCGCCATAGGCCCCGGCACAGAACACCGCGACGAGATCGCCCACGTCGGCACGCGGCAGCATGGCCTGGTCGGCAAGGCGATCGAGGGGGGTGCACAGGCAGCCAACGACGCTGGCCTCTTCTTCCGCTTCGGCCCCGAAACGGGTGGCGATGGCCAGCGGGTAATTGCGCCGCACCACGGTGCCGAAATTTCCCGATGCGGCAAGCTGGTGGTGCAGGCCCCCGTCGGTAACGAGGAACACCTGCCCGTGGCTCACCTTGCGGTCGATGATGCGCGAAAGGTAAACACCCGCCTCACCCACGAGGTAGCGGCCAAGCTCGATCGCGATCTCGGTATCGGCCAGTACGGCTGGCAGGTTCTCGAACCGGTCCGCCAGAGCTGCCCCCACGGCGGCTACATCCAGCGGCCGGTCCTTGTCGAAATAGGGAATGCCGAAGCCGCCGCCCATGTTGAGGTGCGGCAGAGCGGAGCCGATCTCGCCGGCCAGCCGGGCAGCGGTATCCAGCACGTTCCCCTGCATCTCGATCACCGCGGCGGGATCGAGCGCCTGGCTGCCGGTATAGATGTGCAGGCCGCGCCACACGGCGCCGGCCTCGATGATCTCACGGGCCAGTTCCGGCACCTGCGCCTCGTCCACGCCGAATGGCTTGGCACCGCCCCCCATCTTCATGCCCGATCCGCGCAGCTCGAAATCGGGGTTCACGCGGATCGCAAGGCGTGGGGCCACGCCAAGCGTGGTCCCGACAGCCAGCGCGCGGCGCGCCTCCCCGGCGGATTCAAGGTTGATCGTCACACCTGACCGGATCGCCGTAAGCAGTTCGGCATCGGTCTTGCCCGGCCCGGCAAAGCTGATCTCTCGCGGCAGGTATCCCGCCTCGCGCGCCAGCGCCAGTTCGCCGCCCGAAGCAATGTCGAGCCCGTCTACCAGGTCCGCCATGAATGCCAGCACCGCGGGATGGGGGTTGGCCTTCATCGCATAATGGATCTTCAGCCGCTGCGGCATGGCGGCCCTGAGCGAAGCCATGCGCGCTTCCAGCATGGCCCGCGAATAGACGAACAGCGGGGTGCCGCCGGCCTCCTTCACCAATGCGCTTGCCTTGCGGCCGGACACGGCCAGTTCGCCATCTATTGCCGCAAAGCCGGACGGAATCGGTCCAAGCGGCTTCATGTCGCCGCCTCCAGCGCCAGCGCCGTGCGATCGATCTTGCCATTGGGGTTCAGCGGCATGGCGGGCACGAAGCGGATTACCTGCGGCTGCATGAAATTGGGCAGGTCGCGGCGCAGTGCGGCGCGCAGGGCGGCCTCGTCCCCGGTACCACGGACGACGAGGTGGATCGCCTGCCCGAGCCGCTCATCCGGCACGCCTAGCGCCACCGCCTCTGCCACAAGGCCTGTCGCGATGGCGGCTTCCTCCACTTCCTGCGGGCTGATGCGGTTGCCCGCGCTCTTGATCATGGCATCGCGACGACCGACGAAATAGTGCAGGCCGGCCTCGTCGGTGGTCACCCGGTCGCCCGACCACACGGCCGTCCCGCCATAGGTCGACATGGCCGGCGCTGGCCGGAAGCGTTCTTCCGTGCGGGCGGCGTCCTGCCAGTAGCCTTGCGCCACCAGTGGCCCGCAATGGACCAGTTCGCCCTCCTCACCCGGCGCGGCGCGCTTCCCACCATCGGTGATCACGAGGATTTCGGCAAAGGGGATGGCCTTGCCCATCGCGGTCGGGTGGCTGTCGACCAGAGCAGGATCGAGGTAGGTCGAGCGGAACGCCTCGGTCAGTCCATACATCGGGAAAAGGCGTGATTGCGGGAACATGGCACGCAGTCTTCGCACCAGATCCACGGTAAGTGCCCCGCCGCTGTTCGTGAGCCGGCGCATCGGCGTGACAGCTTCTGGTGGCCATTCCTGCTCCACCAGCTGCACCCACAGCGGCGGCACGGCGGCCAACGTGGTTACGCCATGTCGCGCGCAGGCGCGGATGACATCGCGCGCCAGCAGGTAATCAAGCGGGACCGCGCAGCCCCCCGCCCGCCAGGTCGACAGCAACTGGTTCTGGCCATAGTCGAAACTGAGCGGCAAGACGGCCAGGGTCACATCGTCAGCTTGCAGCCCAAGGTAATGGGCAACGCTGACAGCGCCCAGCCACATGTTGGCATGGCTCAGCATGACACCCTTCGGGCGACCGGTGGACCCGCTGGTGTAAAGGATCGCGGCAAGCTCCGCCGGGTCCGCCGCGGAAGGCGGCAAGGTATGGCCCAGCGCTTCGGCAGCGAGCCGCGCCTCTTCCTCGGGCAGCACGGCGCATCCGGAAGGGACATCGCCCGCCTCCAGGCTGTCCAGCCGCGCCCGTGTGCCCAGCAGCAGCACGGCGCCGCTGTCTGCAAGGATATGGTTTACCTGCGCCCGCTTCAGCAGCGGGTTGACCGGAACGTGGACAAGCCCGGCCCGCGCTGCCGCCAGCGGCATCAGGCACGCCAGTTCACCCTTGGCCACCCACGTGGCCACGCGCGCACCCTTTTCCGGAACCTGAGCCGCCAGCCATCCCGCAAGCACCGCGACACGGCTTCTTAAGTCCTTCCAGCTAAGGGTACGCCCGCGCAAGACCAGTGCCGCATCGCCATCCGCCCCGCATAGCGCGAGGTGGTCAAGCGGCCGGGGCACGGGGTCTGGCGAAACTGGCATGGGCTCCAACAGCAGGGTTTCGGGTGACGGCGATCGCCTATCACGACACGGTTAACGAACTGCATGGCCCGGACCTTGCGGGCAAGGGCCCATTTGCCCGCCTCGCGTGGTTTTCCCTGCTGGAGCAGGCAGGGCACAGGCCCTTGCTTGCAACGATCCGCGACGAGCGCAGTGTGGTGGCCCTGCCTTTGGCCAGCAATGGTGGCAAGATCGAACCGCTTACCAACTGGTACGCCTTCACCTGGGGTCCGCTCGCCACGCCCGGCGCGCCGGAAGACCTCTATGCCGCACTGGCCAAGGGCCTGCGGGGACAGGCCATCACGCTGTCCAAGCTTACCGCGCAGGATGCTGAACGGTTGCAGCATGCCTTTACCGCCGCCGGGTTCATGGTCACGCGGGAAGTTTGCGATACCAACCACTACCTGCCCGCAGGCGGGCGCAGCTTTGCCGAATACCTGGCTGCCCGACCCGGTCCCCTGCGCACCACGCTGAAGCGCAAGGCGCGGAAGGTAGAGGTGCGCATCGCCCGCTCCTTCGATGCCGCCGACTGGGCCGCCTATGAGCAGATCTACAGCCAGAGCTGGAAGCCTGCTGAAGGCGACCCGGCCCTGCTGCGGCGCTTTGCCGAAGCCGAGAGTACGGCAGGCCACTACCTGTTCGGCCTGGCCCTGGCCGATGGCGTGCCGGTGGCCGCGCAATTCTGGACCGTGGAACAGGGCATCGCCTACATCCACAAGCTTGCCCACCTGCCATCGGCAGAAGCGCTCTCGCCCGGCACCACGCTGACGGCCGCGCTGATGGAGCAGGTGATCGACCATGACCGGGTGGCCGAAGTCGATTTCGGCACCGGCAGCGATCGCTACAAGGCCGACTGGATGGAAGCGACACGCCCGCGCTTTACCCTCACCTGCCACGACCCCCGCCAGCCTGCGCAATGGCCCGCCATCGCCCGGGCGACGATCCGCAAACTTGTGTCCCCCGCGCACGCTGGGTAGAGGCCGCTCCATGTCCGATACTTCCGATACCGACCT
>CAZTED010000041.1:0-19038 GCA_964612175.1 uncultured Sphingomonadaceae bacterium | reverse complement strand
CCGCTGACCATGCGAAAGGCGATCCTGCGATACGCGGGGTCGCCTTTCTCATTTCTGACATTGTGAAGCTGGCTTTGTGAATCTGGAGTTGTGAACGGGGCATCTGGCCCATCATCCGCGGTGCAGGTCCCTCCTGCTTGTCGCCGAAACAACAGGCATGCGGCAGGCAAGGCAGATCAGCCCCTGCAATCCTCCACCACCCGCGTGATCTCGGGATAGCTCGGCAGGTACAGCGCATCGCCGCCCTGGACCTCCAGCGCGAAGCGGCCGCGCGAGAAGGCGATGGCGTCGAGCAGGGTATCGCTGGCCGCCATGCGGGCCTCCAGCCAGCCCTCGCGATCGCCGGTCGGCACCAGCGCTTCGCGGGTTTCGGTCCTTACCCGCAGGCCGCTGGCCCCGGGCCAGCGGTTGGCAACCGCGAGCACCATGTCGCCATCGGCGGTGCAGTTGAACTGGACCAGCATCACGCCCGCTGATGAAGAGAACTCGGCGAAACTCTCGCCCCCCGCGCTGCGCCAGCGCCAGTCGCCTGCGGTTTGCGGCGCGTCCATCCAGTGGCCGGCGAAAGGCGGCGCAACGGGCGGCGGCGGCGGCGGGGCCACAGGCTCCGGCTCGGCCGTGGCGACGGGTTCGGGGCGCGGCGCGGGCGGTGTGTCACTGGCCGGCGGGATGCAGCCCGCCAGCGCCAGAGTGCCAAGAGCGGCCAGGGGAGCAGCAAGGGAAGTGCGGGTTGGTGTCATCTATCTGCAGGCCTCGAATACGCGGCGGATGCCGGCGGCGGAAGGGACGCGCAGCGTGGCGCCGCCCGGCTGGCTGATCTCGATCGTGCCGCCCGGAACCACGAAGCCGCCGAACACCGGCGCATCGATGGCGATCTGCGCCACCTGGCGCGGCAGGGCTGCATTGCCATCGGCCACCATGTCGAGCCGCGCGGCGGTGCCGCCCGATTCGACCACGAAGCTCTGGTTGCCGGGCGTGGCATTGCTCACGGCCAGCGACAGGGTCTTGCTGGCGGCATCGCAGGTGACCAGCAGCAGCGCATCTCCGCCTTCGGGGCCAAAGCTGGCGCTGGCACCGGTGGCGCTCTCGTTGATCGTCCAGGCGCCAAGGGCCAGCGGCGAACCATCGGGCGCAACCGTGGGCGTGGGGGTGGAGGTGAGCACGGGCGCGGGCACGGCGGCGGGGCTTTCCTCGGCCACCGGCTCATCAGCCGAACTGCACGCGGCAAGGGAGGCAAGGGCCAGCATGGCAAAAAGGGCGCGAGGCTGCATCGGTCATCAATCCTTCAAAAGACGATTCGGGTCCACCCGCCTTGGCCTGCAAATGTGACAGGAATGTTTGCACTGGCACGCCGCCTGCCTGCGTCCTATCGCGCAAGGCATCATGGCTGAAGGCAAACCGGGCAAGATCAGGATCGACCAGTTGCTGGTCGAACGCGGCGAGGCGGAAAGCCGCGCCCGCGCCCAGGCGCTGGTGATGGCGGGCCTGGTGTTCGTGAAGGACGCCCGGGTGACCAAGCCCGGCCAGCAGGTGCCGGCCGATGCCGTGATCGAGGTAAAGGGCCGCGATCATCCGTGGGTCGGGCGCGGCGGGGTGAAGCTGGACGGCGCGATCCGCCAGTTCGGCCTTGATCCCGCAGGCGCGGTGGCGATGGATATCGGCAGCTCCACCGGCGGCTTCACGCAGGTCCTGCTGCACCACGGGGCGGCCCATGTGTTTGCGGTCGATGTCGGCACCAACCAGCTCGACTGGCGGCTGCGCAACGATCCGCGCATCACCGTGCTGGAGCAGACCAATGCCCGCGAGCTGACCACGGCGCAGATCGACCGGCCGTGCAACTGGGTGGTTTGCGACGCGTCCTTCATATCCTTGCGCAAGGTACTGGAAGTGCCGCTGAAACTGGCCGCGCCAAGCTGCCGTCTGGTGGCCCTGATCAAGCCGCAGTTCGAAGTGGCGCGGGGCGAGGTCGGCAAGGGCGGGATCGTACGCGACCCGGCGCTCCACCAGCGGGTCTGCGACGAGGTGCGGGCCTGGCTGGAGGGCGATGGCTGGAGTGTGCAGGGCATCGTCCCCAGCCCGATCACCGGCACCGAAGGCAACGTAGAATTCCTTATCTCCGCAGTGAGGGGCCGGGATTGAGGGGGCCGGGACCCTCGGTCCGCTTGCACAAGGCGGAACGGCAAGCCACTATCCATGCTTGTGATTCCGGGGCGCAGCTTATTCGCCCCGCAGAGCAGGAGTACAGATGAACCGCCTCGCCACCCCGGCGCAATTGCGCGCAAGCCTGCTGCGCTGGTCCTTGTTCCTCATCCCTGCGGTCATGCTGCTGGGATCGCTGTCGGGCATTCTCGGCGGCAGCGGGGCCGATGGCCCGTGGTTCGCGGCGCTGGAAAAGCCCGCGATCTTCCCGCCGCCTGCCACCTTCGGGATCGTGTGGAGTGCGCTCTACTTCATGATGGGGCTGGCACTGGCGATGGTCTGCGCCGCCTGGGGTGCCCGCTGGCGGCCGTGGGCGATCGCGGCCTTCCTGGTGCAGTTCGCGCTCAACCTGTCGTGGTCGCCGGTGTTCTTTGCCATGCACGACCTGGTGCTGGCGCAGGTCATCATCGTGGCGATGATCCCGGCCATCGGGGTAACGATCTGGCTGTTCCGGAAGGTCCGCCCAGCGGCGGCCTGGCTGCTGGTGCCGTACCTGGCCTGGGTGTGCTTTGCCAGCGTGCTCAACTGGCAGTTCCTGCAGCTGAACCCCGATGCATCCGAGATCGCGGAAAGCAACGCGGTGCAGCGGATAGAACTCTGACATCACCCGCCCTTACGGGCCTGCGGTCGGCTGTTCGACCTTGGCAGTTTTCACCTTGAGGAATCGCGCCGGGGGGACCACATAGCCATCATGCAAAGCGAAAACCCGATCATCGCCGACTTCGTCAAGCTGGCGAACTCCGCCGCCGGAACCCTTGCCGGCATGACCCGCGAAGCACGCGATTCGGCGCGTGAGCGCATGAAGGAAGCGCTGGGCGGCATGGATTTTGTCACCCGCGAGGAATTCGACGCGGTCAAGCAGATGGCCGCCACGGCGCGGGAAAAGGTGGATGCGCTCGAAGCCCGCCTTGCCGCGCTGGAAGGCAAGCCCAAGGGCTGATCCCGGCCGCAACCCGGCCCGCTTGCGGCGCGGCAGTCTTCGCGCCACACCCCTGACATGCAGATCCGCGCACCCGCCTTGCTTGTCGCTGCCCGCCCGCATGGCGAGACGGCGGTGGTGGCGCGCTTCCTGACGGCGGAATACGGCCTTGTCGCCGCCTATGTCGCCGGCGGGCGCGGGCGCACCCTGCGGCCCGTGCTGATCCCCGGCAACGCTGTGGAGGTGCAGGTCTCGGCCCGGTCGGACAGCCAGTTGCCCTTCGGCAAGGTGGAACTGGTGGCCAGCCGTGGCCCGTTCCTGTCCGAACCGCTGGCCGCCGCCGCGATCGGCTGGGCAACCGCACTGACCGCAACGGCACTGCCCGAACGCCAGCCCTATCCCAGCCTCCACGCAGCGCTGGGCGGCCTGCTCGATGCCATCTGCCACGCCCCGTCCGCGCGCGGCTGGGCCGGGGCCATGGTCGGTTACGAGATGCTGCTGCTGCGCGAACTGGGCTATGGCGGGTCGGGCGGGCGTCCCGAGGGCGACCTGCCGGAAATCCTGGCGGCGATGGATGCGCTGGCTGGGCCGCTCGATCACTACCTGCTTGCCGACCGGCGCACAGGCGTTATGGCGGCGCGCGCGCGGTTGCGCGAGCTTATGGGGCGTATGACGGAATGAAGATCGCTTGTCTTGCCGGGGACGGTATCGGCCCGGAAATCATGGTCGAGGCGAAGAAGGTGCTGGCGGCGCTGGATATCGCCGGGCTGGAACTGGCCGATGCCGATGTCGGCGGCACCGCCTATTACAGGCACGGCCACCCGCTGCCGCCGGAAACGCTGGACCTGTGCAAGGCGGCTGACGGTATCCTGTTCGGCGCGGTGGGCGATCCTTCCTGCGACAAGCTGGAGCGGCACCTGCGCCCGGAACAGGCAATCCTGGGCCTGCGGCAGGCGCTGACGCTGTTTGCCAACCTCAGGCCCGCCACCATGTTTGCCGGGCTTGAGGACCTGTCCGCCCTGCGCCCCGAAGTCGCCCGCCAGATCGACCTGCTGATCGTGCGCGAACTGAATGGCGACGTATACTTCGGCGAAAAGGCGATCCGCGTGCTGGATGATGGCCGCCGCCAGGGCTTCGATTTCATGTCCTATGCCGAGGACGAGGTGCGCCGCATCGCCCATGTCGGCTTCCGCGCCGCGCAGGGCCGCAAGAAGCGCCTGTGCAGCGTGGACAAGGCCAACGTGCTGGAAACCAGCCAGCTGTGGCGCGACGTGGTGGTGGAGGTTTCCGCCGAGTATCCGGATGTGGAACTCAGCCACATGTATGTCGACAATGCCGCGATGCAGCTGGTGCGCAACCCCGGCCAGTTCGACGTGGTGGTGACCGGCAACCTGTTCGGCGACATCCTGTCGGACCAGGCGAGCATGTGCGTGGGTTCCATCGGCCTGCTTGCCAGCGCCTCGCTGGGCGAAGCGCAGACCGCCTATGGCACCCGCGGCCTCTATGAGCCGATCCACGGCAGCGCCCCGGACATCGCCGGGCAGGGCAAGGCCAACCCGATGGCGATGATCCTTTCGCTGGCCATGCTGCTGCGCCACTCGCTGGGCCTGGAGGCACAGGCCGCGCGCGTTGAGGCAGCCGTGGCCAAGGCGCTGGCCGACGGCATCAAGGGCGCGGACCTTGGCGGCTCTGCCGGCACCAGCATGATCGGGGATGCGGTGGTGGCCCGGCTGTAAGGCGCGTAAACCTTATGGTTAACATTGCGCTCTACAGCGCTACGTCATGGATATGACGCACGCGCAGTTCAGCCCCGATGCCGCGACCATGGCAGGACCACTCGGCCCCGAGCTGGAACTGGCCGTGGTCCTGCCCACGCTTAACGAGCGCGGCAATATCGCGCCTATGGTGGCGCGGCTGGAACAGGCGCTCGGTCCTTCCGGCTGGGAAGCGCTGTTCGTGGACGACAACTCGCACGATGGCACTGCGGAAGAGGCGCGCCGCATCGGCCGCACCGATCCGCGCATCCGCGTGATCCAGCGCATCGGCCGGCGTGGCCTTGCCAGCGCCGCGATCGAGGGGATGTGCGCCACCGCCGCGCCGTTCGTGGCGGTGATGGATGCCGACCACCAGCACGATCCCGCCCTGCTGCTCAGGATGCTGGCGGCGGTGAAGGGCGGCGAGGCGGACCTTGCCTATGCCAGCCGCTTTGCCGAAGGCGCCAGCGCCGATGGCCTGTCCAGCAAGGGACGCGAGAAGGGCAGCCGCATTGCCAATGCGCTCGCCCGCAAGCTGACCGGCACCGAACTTTCCGACGCGATGAGCGGCTTCTTCCTGTTGCGTACCGACCAGCTTCGCCGCCAGGCGAGCGACCTTTCCGGCATTGGATTCAAGATCATGCTGGACATTCTTGCCACTGCGCGTCCGCCGCTCAAGGTAAAGGAACTGCCGTTGAAATTCGCCGAGCGCCTCGAAGGGACAAGCAAGCTGGACCACGGCGTGGTGCTCGATTTCATGGCCGGGCTCTACGAACGCTACCTCGGCCGCTGGATCCCCACGCGCTTTGCCCTGTTCGGTACGGTCGGCGGGCTCGGCGTATTCGTGCACATGGCGGTGCTCGCCGGCCTGTTCCGCACCGGCCTGACCGGCTTCACCATGGCGACCGCCGTGGCGACCGTGGTGGCGATGACCTTCAACTTCTGGCTCAACAACCTCCTCACCTATCGCGACAAGAAGCTGTCGGGCGCGGCGGCGATGTTCTGGGGCTGGCTGGGCTTCTGCGCCACCTGCGCGGTTGGGGCCTTCGCCAACGTCGCGGTCAGCAGCTACCTGCAGGGCCACGGCTGGCGCTGGTGGGCCGCCGCACTGGTGGGCGTGGTGCTGGCCTCGGTGTGGAACTACGCGCTGTCGAGCAAGTTCGTGTGGGGGCGGTTCCGGTAACCCCGGCTCACCGCCACCCCTCGGTCCACGCGTAATCCAGGAAGGCCTGGTCATCGGCCAGCGGCGCTGCCGTCAGGATCGGGTAGAACCACGCGAACAGGCCCAGCGATCCCGCCACCAGTGCGCCCGGAACCAGCCGTTCGCCCCGCTGCCACAGCCGTTCGATCGCCAGTGCCAGCGCCGCCATGCCGAAGCAGTGCGGCAGCACGTAGTGATAGAAGAACTGCACCGGCTTGGGTGCCACGATCCACATCCCGAAGCTGACCGCGTAGAGCACCGCCAGCGCCAGGCAATCGCGCCGCCCCTCTTTCACGCCCGCCCACGCGCACCACAGCAGCGCCGGCAGCATGGCGAGCGAGGATATCGGATTACCCAGCAGCACCACGCCGCGCTGCGCCTCGTCGGCCACTTCATACAGATACCAGATTGCCCGGTCGTTCGCCGCCCATTGCCACCACTGGCTCTGGTAGGGGTGGGGGGCGAGCACCTGCGTCTGCAGGTCGAGCATCTGGCGGTGCAGGTCGATCAGGCCCGTGGGATTGCCCGGCACATCGGCATAGAGCAGGAACGGCCAGTAGCTTAGCCCGTAGGTGGCGAGCGGCAGCAGTCCCAGCCAGATCCCTGCTTCCCACAGGGTCATGCCCCCGATCGGCCAGCCGCGATTGCTGGTGAGGAACTTTCCCTTTGCCTGCCATGCTCGCGCCGCCAGGAAGGCAAGGCCCGGCACCATGGCGAGGGGAATTGCGTTCCACTTGGCCGCCATGGCCGCGCCCAGCGCCACGCCGGCAATTGCCAGCCGCCAGCGCGCGGTCTCGTTCTGGCGCACCGCGCCCGCGCACATCCACAGCGCCACCATGACGAAGCCGATCATGGCAATGTCGAGCATGGCGATCCGCGCCTGCACCAGCAGCGGGAAGCCGGAGATGAGGAACAGGCCGGTCAGCATGCTTGCCGCCCGGCTCTGGCTGGCAAACCACATGGCCCGGCAGGCGGCGAACAGCGCCAGCACGCCCATCAGCAGCGGCACGATGCGCCAGCCCAGCGCATTGTCTCCGAAGACCAGCATGCCAGCCGCGATCATCTGCTTGCCGAGTGGCGGATGCTCCATGTTGAGTGCGGTCGACAGGTCCAGCAGCGCGCGGGCGGCGGGCAGGTAGTGCACCTCGTCGAAGAACGGCTCGGAAGGGATCGTCAGCCGCACCGCGCAAAGGGCGGCAAAGATCGCGGCCAGGGCCAGGTGCCAGCGCAACGGATCGGCAGGGTGCGGGGGCGGCAGGCTCATGCGCCGCGAGGATTAGGCTGCCCCCATGCCCAGCGCAACACTTGCAGCGTGCCTGTCACGTCCCTAAACGCTCCTCCCATGAAAAGAACCGCCGGATCCGATCGCTCGCTGACCTCCAAGTGGCGCCCCGCCACCCGTGCCGTGCGCGCGGGGACCATGCGCAGCGAGCATGGCGAGACGAGCGAGGCGCTGTTCCTCACCAGCGGCTATACCTATGACAGCGCCGAGACCGTGGCCGCGCGCTTCCGCGGCGATGCCACCGGCATGCAGTATTCGCGCTTCCAGAACCCCACCGTGGCCATGCTGGAAGAACGGGTTGCGGCAATGGAAGGGGCCGAGGCGTGCAAGGTGCAGGCCAGCGGCATGGCCGCCATGACCAGCGCGCTTCTCTGCATGCTGTCCGCCGGCGATCACGTGGTGGCGGCGCGCGCGGCCTTCGGTTCGTGCCGGTGGATCCTGTCCAACGTCCTCAATCGCTTCGGCATCACCCACACGGTGGTGGACGGGCGCGACAATGCCGCGTGGGAAGCCGCCATCCAGCCCAACACCAAGGTGTTCTTCTTCGAGACGCCGGCCAACCCCACCCTCGACATCGTGGACCTCGAATATGTCTGCGGGCTGGCACGGTCGCGCGGGATCACCAGCATTGTCGACAACGCCTTTGCCACCGCCGTCCTGCAGCGGCCGATGGAATATGGCGCGGACGTGGTCGCCTATTCCGCCACCAAGCTGATGGACGGGCAGGGCCGCGTGCTGGCCGGCGCCATCTGCGGCAGCGCGCAGTGGATCAACGAAGTGCTCAGCCCCTTCCAGCGCAACACCGGGCCGGTGTTGTCACCCTTCAACGCCTGGGTGGTGCTGAAGGGGCTGGAAACGCTGCCCCTGCGCGCCTTCAAGCAGAGCGAGAACGCGCTGGAAGTGGGCCGCTTCGTGGAAAGCCGGGTGTCGCGCGTGCTCCATCCCGGCCTGCCGAGCTTTTCGCAGCATGATCTGGCGGCGCGGCAGATGGATGCCTTCGGGCCGATCTTCAGCTTCGTGGTCGATGGCGGGCGCGAGGCGGCCTTTGCCGTGCTCGATGCGCTGGAACTGGTCGATATCTCCAACAACATCGGCGATTCCAAGTCGCTCGCCTGCCACCCGGCCTCGACCACCCACCACAACATGGGCGCAGAGGGCCGGGCGGAAATGGGCGTGGACGAAGGCATGATCCGCATAAACATCGGCCTGGAAGACCCGCTCGACGTGATCGAGGACCTCGACCAGGCGTTCAGCAAGGCGGGGATTTGACAGCGGGGCACAGGCGACTGTGGTGGAAACTGTGGTCGATAAAGCGCCATCACGGACCAAAGCCCCCTTGTAGCGCAACGGTTTCTCGTTACGCTCCCGACTCATGATGACGCGCGAAGCCCTGAACGCCCTGTTCCAGCACGTCGCCACCACGGCCGGCGTGACCGTGCGCGTGTCGGTCAACTTCATGCCCGAACAGTCGCGGGTGGATGCGGGGCGGTGGTTCTGGGTCTATCATGTCCGGCTGGAAAACCACCGGGAGGACGTGGTCCGCCTGCGCACCCGCCACTGGCGGATCAGCGATGCACGCGGGATGATCAACATCGTCGATGGCGAAGGCGTGGTGGGCGAAACCCCCGTGCTCGCCCCGGGCGAGAGCTTCGACTATGTCTCGGGCTGCGAACTGACCACCAGCGAAGGTGCGATGCAGGGCCATTACAGCTTCACCAGCGAAGACGGGCAGAGCTTCCTGGTGGCGATCCCGCACTTCCCGCTGGTCCTGCCCGATCCGGTGGAATAGGGCCGGGTTCACCCTCCGGCCGGTGCGCATGGCGCCACGGCGGGCATGCCGGCCCGCTCCATTCGCCGCAGCGCAGCCTCCGATTGCCCGCATATGCGCCATTCCGGCGGCAGATGTTCAGCAGCCAGCAAGGTCTGCCTGAACAGTTCCCGCTCATGCGCTGGCCGCCCGGCCCGATTGCGTGGCGAGTTTCTGCGGGAACATTATGACCCTGCGGAAATTGTTGATGCCACGATGAAGGCAAACGGTAACCCGGCGTCGGGTAAGGGCCCAGACAAATGCAAGGCCATGCAACTGGCCGGTGGGAGTAATGGCATGTTTGTAAACGCGAAGAATGGCACGGCAATCTGTGTGGCCGCCCTGCTGGCCCTGCCGGTATCGGGCGTGGCCTTGGCGCAGGAGCTTCCCGGCCTTTCCGGCAACGATTCCATCACCGTGACCGGCATGGTCCCGACAGACCTGAGCGGCATGGCCGAGGGGCCGCAGATCGAAGGCTTCATCTCCGCGCGCCGCGGGTCCGAGATGCAGGTGACGACGGCTGACGGCGACACCACCACCATCGCCCTCAGCGAGGCGACCCAGATCCGCGCGCGCGGCGGCTTCCTTGGCCTTGGCCGCACGGAACTCGACGCCCGCCAGCTGATCAACGGCATCCCGGTGAGCGTGGAGACCGTGCAGTGGGAAGGCGGCCTTGTCGCCAGCCGCGTCCGTTTCAGCAATACCGATCTCGAAACGGCGCAGATGATCCGCAGCGGTACCAACCAGCGCTTTGCCGAGAACGAGACCGCGATCGAGGAAAATGCCGCCGCGACCGAGGCCCTGCGCGGCCGCGTCGCCAGCATCGACCAGTACAACATCAAGGGCACGACCAACGCCTATTTCGACACCGGCAGGTGGCAGCTCACCCCTGCCGCCGCGGCAGAGCTGTGCGCCACCGCGCGCCAGGCGGCGCAGATGGAGAACGCCCTGCTGCTGGTGGTCGGCTATACCGACAACGTGGGCGACCAGGACTATAACCAGGTCCTCAGCGAAAGGCGCGCCGGTCGGGTGGTCAACCACCTGCAGCAGGAATGCGGCTGGGCACCATGGCGCATGCTGACGCCCACCGGCATGGCCGAGGCCGATCCGTTGGCTGACAATTCCACCCCTGCCGGCCGGGCGCAGAACCGCCGCGTGTCGGTGAACATCCTCGTCAGCAAGGCGGTGGACGGGGTCGGCCGGGGCGGCTGATTGCGTCATCGGGTACACAAACCGACAGCAAAGGGCGATCCGGGGCCGCCCACAGTGGTCCCGGCGCTGCGCGGCCAGCGACATGGCGGCGAGCCGGTACCCGGTAAAGGAATTGCCTGAGCGCCAAGTCCCGTGGCTTCAATTGCAATTGGCCATGCGATAATACCGGCCGAATACCGGGACGCTTGCCGCACGGGCTGTGGGCCTCTACATCGCGGCGGCCATGAAGCGCACGCACCTGCCCCTGAACGCCTTGCGCGTGTTCGATGCCGCTGCCCGGCACCTCAGCTTCACCCGCGCGGCGGACGAGCTGGCGGTGACGCCTGCGGCCGTGGGCCAGCAGATCCGGGCACTGGAAGACGTAATGGGCGTGGTCCTGTTCCGCCGCACCTCCAAGGGCCTGGAACTGACTGACGAGGCCGTGGCCGGGCTCGATCCCTTGCGCGAAGGCTTCCTGATGTTCGAGGAAGCAGTCCACGCGATGCAGGCCGGCCAGTCGAGCAGCAGCTATACCATTGCCGTGCCGCGCGAATTCTATGCCCAGTGGCTCGCCCCGCGGCTGGCCAGCTTCCGCGCGGCCAATCCCGATGTGCGCTACCAGCTGATCGCCGACGAGGATGCCGACTTTACCGAGGCCAACCTCGATATCGCGATCCGGCTTGTCGAAGGGCCGGGCGAACTGGAAGGCGTCCAGCTGGCCGATGGATCGCGCGTGGTGGTTGCCGCCCCCGGTGCTGCCGATGGCTGGATCAGCTGGCCTGCCTTCCCCGCGCCGCAGGGCGCGGACGTGGTCCTGCAGGTCGGCAATGCCGGGCAGGCGCTGTCCTCGGCGCTCGCCGGGCTGGGCTGCGCGGCCATGCCGCTGCCGCTGGTGGCCGATGCGCTGGCCGACGGGCGGCTGGTCGCCCTGGGCGAGCCGGAGGACTGCCGCCGCGCCTACTGGCTGCTCGCCCCGCGCCCGCAATGGCGGCAGAAAAAGGTCAAGGCGCTGATCAGCCATCTGGTTGACTAGCCCTCAGGCGCCGGGCGCGGCCCATCCGGGCCGCTTGGCTATCGCGCCGAGAGGCGCGGCGCGCGTTCGCGCTTGCGGACGCTGAGCGACCGTTTAGGTACAGCATTCAATGCTTGCGATCCCGACCCTTGCCACCCCGCGCTTTACCCTGCGCGCCGTCGAGGAGGGCGATGCCCCGGCGCTGTTCCCCGCCTTCACCGATGCCGAGGCGATGCGTTACTGGGGCTGTGCGCCGTTTACAGACCTGGACCTGTTTCGCGAATGGCTGATCGGCACCGGGTGGGGCGGGCGGACGTGGATTGCCGTGCCGCAGGGCGGGGGTGATCCGGTGGCGCGGCTGGTTGCCAAGGACCAGCATCCGGGCGTTGTCGAGATCGGCTATATCGTGCTGCCATCCCATGTGCGGCAGGGGATCGCCGCCGAATGCGTGGCCTGGCTGATCACCCATCTGTTCCGCACCGAAGGCTATCGCCGGGTCTTTGCCGATACCGACCCGCGCAACATTGCTTCCAACCGCCTGCTCCAGTCGCTCGGCTTCACCCGCGAGGCGCACCTGCGCAGCGCCATGAACACGCACATCGGCTGGTGCGACACCTTGTTGTGGGGCCTGCTCAGCGACGAGTGGCCATACTGATGGATCGGCAAAGATGAACAATCGCGTCATCTGCTGCCAAGCTGCGATTAAGCTTTGACCTATTAGGCGGGATGTGGTGCCTGTGGGGATGCGCCCGCGGGGCCGTTTGAAGGGGGAAATCCAGATGAACCTGCCGTTTGGCAAGATTGCGCTGCTGCTGGGTGCGGCCGCGATGATGGCACCTGTCGCCACTTCTGCGCAGGAGGTTCGCGACCTCGACAGCGCCCGCAGCGACGTGATGATCTTTGAAGGCACCATCACCACCACGCCGGCGCGGTTCCGCTATACCATCCAGCCGGGCACGGCGCTGACCGTGGATGTCGTGCCGACCGAAGGGTCGGAACTCGATCCCGTGCTTACCATTACCGACCTTGCCACCGGCGAAGTGCTGGCCGAGGATGACGACAGCGGCGGCAACCTTGCCAGCCGCGCCCGCATCACCAGCGATGTGCTGCGCGAGGTGGAAATCACCGTCAGCGCCTTTGCCTTCTTCTCCGGCGAGGAAAGCACCGGCGCGTTCGAACTGCAATTGCGCCCGCGTGCCTGGGTGCGCCAGCCGACCGAGGCGATCGCCTGGGGTGGGGAAGCGCGCGGCCGCGTGAGCGAGGGGGCCGAGCGCCTCTACACCATCAGCGGCGAGGAAGGGCAGCTGCTCGAAGTGGCGCTGATTGCCCGCAACGACGATTTCGATCCCATGCTGAGGCTCTATCGCGGCGAAGGCAGCGAGGGCGAGGAACTGGCGAGCGATGACGATGGCGGCGAGGGCCTCAATTCGCTGCTGCGCTTCGTCCTGCCGGCCACCGGTACCTATACCATTGCCGCCGCCGGCTATGGATCGAGCGAGGGGCCTTTCACCCTGCGCGTGCGGGAGCAGCACGGGTACGTGTTGCAGGCGCCCGAGCAGGTGCTTGGGATGGGCGAGACCGCATCGGGCTACCTGGGTGCGGGCTACGTCGAGGGATCGCCCGATCCGGCCACGATCACCTACCAGCTTGCACCCGAAGCGATTGCCGCGATCCGGGCCGGGGCGGGCGAGGTCACGATCAACATGACCAGTCCCCTGATCGAGGACGAGGACTTCCCCAGCGGGGTGGACCCGATGCTGGAGCTGGGCTTCGAGACACCGCTCGGCTTTGCCAGCATGATGAGCAACGACGATGGCGGTGAGGGCCTGAATGCCCGCATCGCGCTCGACCTTGGCCCGGTGGCGGCAGAGGGTGACTGGCTGGAACGGCTGCGCATCCGCGCCAGCTCCATTTCCGGCGGCGGGGCCTATGCAATCGAGATGGTCGAAGGCCTGCAGGAAGTGCGCGAGCCTTATTACGAGGACGCGGCCATTGCCCCTCCGATGCCGGTGATCACACCAGTGCCGGCACCGTCGAGGAGGGACTGACCGCCACAGGTTATGAAAAACCAGAAGGCCCCGCCGGAAACGACGGGGCCTTTTTTGGGTTTCTAGGTCAGCGCCCGCCGGTACAGGTGCCAGCTGGCATGGGCGAAAAGCGGCAGCACCAGCAGCAGGCCGATAAACAGCGGCACCATGGCGGCAAACAGCATGACCGCGATGAACAGCGCCCAGCACAGCATTACCGCGCGGTTCGCCCGCACCACCTGCGCGCTGGCGACCATGGCGGTGATGCAATCAATGTCGCGGTCCACCAGCATCGGCAGGCTGGTGACGGTCAGCGAGAAGATCAGCAGCGCGAACATGGCGCCCACCGCGCTCCCCACCAGCAGCATCAGGGTGCCCGGCACGGTGGCAAGGAAGGCCATGCTCTCGGTGGTCATGCCGGCCTGGGACAGGAAGATGTAGAAGATGCCGTGGCCCAGGATCACCCAGAAGCAGAAGATCACGAAAGCCACCACGCCCACGCCCAGCACCTGCCCGTCGCCGCGCCCGCGCACCGCGCCCAGTACGGCGCGCCAGTCCGGCGGCAGGCCCGCCTCGCGCCGGCGGCTCGCCTCGTACATGCCGACAGCGGTGAAGGGGGCCAGCAGCGGGAAGCCGGCCGCGGGGACCAGCCAGACCCAGCTGCCCCATTCGACCAGCACCACGTAAAGGAAGATCCCCGCCGCCACGTGGATTGCCGAAAAGAACAGCCCGAAAGCGGGATAGTCCAGGAAGTCACGCCATCCGGCCGCCAGCGCCCGGCGCAGGTCGGCAATGGAGATGTCACGGGAAACGCTGACGGGCGGTTGTCCCGCCTTCACCGTCGCAGTCATAGTCAGACCCTCACCCCAAGGGCGATCCCCGGGGTGATGCTGCCGCAAACCTGCCTCTCACGCAAGAGGGGCGGGGTACGCAGGGGGATGGGCGATCAGCCGCCGGTCGGGGCCGGGCGCGGGCCGACGCCGGGATCCCAGTCGAACGGGCGGGCAAAGCGCGAGCGATCGTCGTTCTCGAAGGTCACCGGCTCTTCCTCGCCGGCGCGGATGCGGGCCTGCTGGGCGCGGCTGGCGCTGATGTAGTCGCGCGGCATGTAGTTGCCTTCGTGGCAGGCATATTCGAAGAACTGGTAGTCATCGTCGCGGGTCCACTCGATGCGGGTGGTCCAGGGCGCGGTATAGACCAGCGGGTCGGAATAGGTCAGCTCGTGCACGATGGCGTTGGGGCCGGTCATGGTCAGGCGTTCCACCGTCATGGCCTGGTTGCTCATCGGCACGGTGTTGAAGGCGGGCACGTCCAGCGTGCCGGTGAACTGGGTGGCCATGTTGAGCGGCGAGGCGGAGCGGTGCTGCATGTCGGAAGTGGCGCTGTCGCCGGAGACGATGTTGGTCGTCTCGATCACCAGCGTCTTGCCTTCCCACCAGCCGCGCGAATTGCCCATCCACGCCTCGACATCGGCATCCCAGCGGGCGGCCTGGGCGGCTTCCTTGCTCTCGTGGATCTTGACCACGCGGGTGCCGAGCATTTCCAGCACGATGGTCATGTAGCCCGGGCTCTGGAACACGCGGATGCCGTTGTTGTAGCGGAACGGGTACATGGACGCCGGGAACCCGCGCGATACGCAGCGGTCCCAGCTGTCGAAATCATCGACCCAGTCATAGGCCTGGCCCGGGACCCAGCCCGAGCGCCCTTCGCGGAACAGGCGCATGCCTTCCTCGGTCAGGGGCGGCAGCTGGCCGTCGGCGGGGGAGACGAGCATCGAGGTGCGGTGGCCGAAATCGGCGGTCTCGAACCATTCGGCCAGCCCCTCGGTCCCCGAAGCGCCCACGCCGTTCTCGTTGGCCTGGGTGAAGCGGCCATCGTTGCCGCGCGCGGCATCCAGGCGGCGCTGGAATTCCTCGTCGGTCACCCAGAAGCGGTTGCCATACTGCGCCGGGCGCTGGAACAGGATGCGCCCCTCGTTCAGCCGCTCGATCGGCCAGGTGCCGGTAAAGTCATAGTCGCCCCAGGGCAGGCGGGCCGGCTCGTAATCGGTGGGGACGGGCGGCAGGACGGAGAGATCGGCCGGGCGGCTCTGCGCGGCGGCAGGCGCGGCGGCGAGCGCCAGCGACAGGCCGGCGGCAACGATGGCGATGGCGGAAACAAGACCTGTGCGGGCCATGATATCGGGCTCCCTTCCCAATGATATGCCTGGATGACCTTGGCCGATGACTTTGGCCAAGCGGCTTCGGGTGCAGGTTAGGCCGGATCGCGGCAGGATGCCAGAGCCGAGATTGATAAAGTCTGTAACAGATTGTCGCCGGATCAGGCCCGCGCGAAATCAGGCCCCGGCCCGATCCCCGCCCCGATCCCCGGCCCAATCCCCGCCAGCATCCCAGCCATCATCGCTGCCATCCTCCAGCATGAGCTGCTGCATGGCCGCCTCGCGCTGGCGCATCTGGTCCAGCCGGGCGCACAGTTCGGCAAGGACGCTCTCCTCGTCCTCGCTGGCCTGCGCGGATACCTCGGCCAGCACCTCGGCGCGGATGCGTTCGTACAGGGGGTGGCCGGGCCGGATGTGCGCGCCATAGCGGTCTGCCCGCCGGTTGCGCAGGAAGAACATCACCAGCGCCTCGTTATGCCGCACCTCGGTGCCCAACACCTTGCCGGCAGAGACGATCATCCGCTCCTCGCCCCTGATGGCACGGGCAAGGGCGCTGTCCTCCAGCCGCTGCACCCCGCGGTCGAGCGCATCATCCCAGGCGGCAGAGAAGGCCTCGGCCCCCGGCTGGTGGCGCAGCTTGTAGAGCGCGGAAGTGCTGGCCCCGATTTCCTTTGCCGCCTGGGTGACGATGCCGCTGGCCGCCAGCGCCGCGATGAACCGGCGCTGCTTGGCCGCCGTGATCGTGTTCCGGCGCGGCTTGGAGTGCGGCGCGGGCGGGAAGGCGAGCAGCGGATCATCGGCACCCGGCGGATCGCCGGGGACGGACATGTAGGAGGTGCGGGCATTACCGTTGCGATAGGCGGGACGGCGCGGAGTGCTTGGCTGTGTCATGCCGCATGGGTGAGCATGGGGCGGGGGCTGTAGGAAAGGGGATTATTGTGTAGTCATTGAACTACACGAACTGCACCGAATCTGAGGTCAAATATGAAATTTGATATTGTAGGGCGCATTCAAAACATGCGCCTCCCCGACGGCAAGACGGCGATTCTTTATTCCATCTATGAGGCCGTCAGCAATTCGCTCCATTCGATTGAAGATCGTTTTGGCTCCGATGCGGCAAAAAAGGGTTGGATACATATCTCTATCGGCACTGATGAATACGGTGACGTAGATAATATAAGAATTTCTGATAATGGGATCGGTTTCAACGAGGACAACCTAAATTCTTTCGATACTAGCGACAGCAGGCATAAATACGTGCGCGGCGGCAAGGGAGTCGGTCGATTTATTTGGATTAAGACCTTTAATAAGATTCGAGTCGATAGCGTTACCAAAAACGGAAATGCTAAAGAAAGGGTCCGATTCCGTTTCATGCCGGAAAAGCCTAATTCGATCGCTTGTAAGCGTGTGACAAAGGCCGCTAGTGAAGAGTACAAGACAACTATCGAACTTTCTGGATTGCGAACGGAGCAAAAGGGGCAAATCCGAGTTAGCTCATACCTCAAGGACCTCTGCTTACATTTTTTCCCCCAATTTATTACGGGGCGGCTTCCTAACATAACCATAGATCATGACGGTGAGGTAGAGTCCTTAAACGATTTTATCGCCGCCCGTGCCGGCAGTGTTACCTCTCAGAAGGTGAGGATTGAAATTGGTGGAGCGCCCCATGAGTTCGATTTTCACCACTTGTTTGTTGCTGGCACGATGCCCCCAGGGGTCAAGAATTCATACATGTTGACTGGACATGGTCGTTTGGTTGGAGACCCAATCTCGCTAGCGAACAAGTTCGATCTTGGATCGCTTGATGGCGATAAGGCTTACTCCCTTGTTGTGACTGGCTCCTACCTTGATGAAAGGGTCGATCAGGAGCGGCTGAGCTTTCGAATGACAGCAGAGGCGAGGAAGCTGCTTGAGACTGCGGTCCTTAAGGCTGCCGAAGAATTTCTGGAAGATCATCTGACAGTCGTTCGCGAAAGGCAAAAGGATACAGTTAAACAAATACTTTTTGAGCACCCCCAATTGGCTACCCAAGTTCCGAATTTGGACGAGTATGTCCGCCAAATATCGCCTGACATGGATCGCGAAAAGATAGCACAAAATTTATTTGTACTCTTGGTTCGCGACGAAGAAGAAATTAGGAACGAATTTCAGAAACTTTGCGACCTGGATAATCTTACGCAAGAGGCGAGAGTTAGAGCGGAGCAGATTCTTGCGGAAGCGGAAAATCAGGAAAAGCACCGACTTGCGGAGTTAGTTGTTAAAAGGCATCAGGTGCTTGAGATTGCTAATATGCTTTTAAAATTTGAGGATGCTGAATTAGGAAAGTACGCGAAAGAGGAGGCAATTCACGACTTAATTTTGCCTATGGGCAAGATGTTTAAGAGTGGTGATATGGCCGACCATAATTTATGGATCATTGACGATGCTTTGGCGCATTACGGGTTCTTTGCATCCGACAAGCCGATTGGGGCTTTCACCGATGCAGAGGATGGTAAGAAGGAGCCTGACGGAATATTTTTTAATCCTCTTGGATTCTGCGAGGAAGGCCGACAAGGCACTGTTACTATACTTGAATTTAAGCGGCCGGGTGATGAACGAACGACATCTGATCCTATTGATCAAGTGCTAAATTACATCGAAAAGTTGAGAGATTCAAAGGCAAGGGGTTTTGACGGTGAGGTAATAGCGGATATTGATAAAGGAACTAGATTTGACTGCATTATAGTATGCGAATTGACATCTTCTGTCAGGAAGAAGTTGGAGCGCTCTTTAGCTCAAAGTCCAACTCCTGATGGCGAGGGATATTACGGATGGTCGAAAGAGCATAATGCGACGATCAGGGTTATGTCGTTCCGCAAAATGCTTCGTGACGCAGAGATGCGCAATTTGCCTCTCTTCAGAAGGTTGGGGCTTTCAAGTCCTTCAGGCCGTGCCAAGAGCAGGCTCGCTCGCAGGCTCGCTGAAAAAGACAAGATAACGATCCTAGGTCAGTAGCGGCCCCCACCCTTGACCCCACCCCCATCCCCCGCTAAGGGCGCGTCCATCCGAGGCGGGGCTTGCTCCAATTCGGGCATATAGAGCTGAACATTGCCGGTTTTGTCCTGAACGATCCGGAAGGCCTTGCGGGGGAACCCGTCGGGGCCTTTTTGGTTTTTCGGTTTCTGCCATCGGCCTGAGGTCCCTGCCTTCGCAGGAACGCGGGTGGGGCAGGGGCGGGGAATATCCCTGGGGGCGGCCGTCAAAGTAACCCGGTGCACGTGTGGCGCGGGTGGAGCGTTTCAGGCTCGTGCCAATGTGCGCTCCTGCAAAAAGCGGGAGCCATTGCCCGGCAGGCTTCAGTGCCTGCACGATGCAAGGCCCCGGCCTTTGCCCGGGTGCAACATGGCGCGGTGCTTTATTCCTCCCCCTGCATTGCTGGTGGCACCTTCGAACAAGGTGAAGTCAATACATGCCTACTATCAACCAGCTTGTCCGCAAGCCGCGCCAGC
>CAZTED010000040.1:18302-19112 GCA_964612175.1 uncultured Sphingomonadaceae bacterium | reverse complement strand
CGGACGGCAGGTCAGTTCGGAAATGGTGCTGTTCACCGCCGGCCGGTCCGGCGCGACCGGGGCGCTGGGCCTCGATACAGTGGGGCTGGAAGTGGACCGGCGCGGCTACCTGGAAGTGGACCGCACCACCTTTCGCACCACCAACCCGGATATCTATGCCGCGGGCGACGTGGTGGGCTTTCCTTGCCTTGCCTCGGTCTCGATGGAGCAGGGCCGGGCGGCGGCCTGCCATGCCTTTGGCGCGCCACTGCCGCTGGAAGGGCAGAGCAATCCTTACGGCGTCTATGCCGTGCCGGAGCTTTCCGCCGTGGGCATGTCGGAAGAGCAGGTGCGCGCCGCCGGCATTGCCTACGAATGCGGCGTGGCGCGCTTCCGCGAAACCAGCCGCGGGCACATCATGGGCATGGACTATGGCGTGCTGAAGATGATCTGCGCGCGCGATACCCGCCGGGTGCTGGGCGTCCACATCATCGGCGAGGGCGCTTCCGAACTGATCCACATCGGCCAGGCGGTGATCAACCTGGGCGGTACGGTCGACTATTTCGTCGACAACAGCTTCAATTACCCGACGCTGGCCGAAGGCTACAAGATCGCCGCGCTCGACGTATGGAACCGGCTGCAGGCGCAGGCCGGCGAGGTGGTGGCGCTGAAAGGAGGGGCCAGAGCACTTTCCCGCCGTTCCGGTTCGTCCTGACGGAGCCGATTTTGGCCCAGCACGAGGAGCGAGGAGGGAGCCATGCTGTTGCATAGTGACCGACGAGGGACGCGGTGATGGGCCAAAATAGGCCCGCCGCGTTGCGGTTTCGTCAG